>NZ_JBITGJ010000355.1:0-1002 GCF_044456925.1 Streptomyces sp. NPDC050743 | reverse complement strand
CATCTCCCCGGCCCATTCCCCCTGCATGCCTACAAGACTGCCCCCGACTGCACCCAGCCGGGGCCAGAACCCGAGATTTTCAGCAACCTTCTAGGTCGATGGCAGACGGGATGGGAGCTCCCCGCACACGCCACCATGGGTGCGCAGTCGAGAACGGCGCCCCCCGCCATCCCGGTGCCGGCCGATCCCGCGCCGGAGGCATTGCCTTGACCGCGGGCCGCTCTATGCAGTGCTCGACTGAGTCGAACCACCTGCGCGAGAACCGGCGTCAGTACCACGCCAAGAGATTTGGATCATGCGCGTCGACCCGGGCCCGGGCGCCGACTGGCCGCCTCAAGTGTCAGAGACGCTCGAGCAACTCAGCCTTCTTCTCCGCGAACTCCTCGTCCGTGAGGATGCCAGCGTCGTGGAGCGACGCGAGCTTCGCGATCTGCTCGACAACATCCGGCTGAGCTGTGGCCTCGGCCGTTACCCCATGCTTGCCTCGCTGGATCACCGAAGAAGCGAGGTCCAAGATCTTCTCGGTCACGCCAGGCTGCGCCGGGAGGGGCTCCGAAGACTCGGCCTGCGCGGAGGTATCAGTTACGACCTGCTGGCCCTCGAGCAATACGGAGAAGATCATGAACAGCTTCTCCGGCAACTCAATGATGGACTGATTGCCGTCGGCCCCGTTCACGCGGACGGCGTGCCCGGATTTCATGGCAGCCCCGAGGCCGGCACCGACAGCCTTACCAATCATTCCAGGCAGAGCAGCCTTCGCGGCAGCCTGGCCCATGACGCCGGCGACACCGTCCCTGGTCGAGAGTTCCTCCCACTCGAGCACGGTCTCGGCGTTGAGCTTGTGCCGCTTGGATGGGTTGCGTGGGTGCTGGATGGTGAGTCCGCCGTGGCCTGAGTGGACGTTAAGTGGGTCTTCGAAGTTGAGCGGTGCAGGGTCGGTGGCCGCTGACTGTCCGTCACGGTCTGCGATGAGTGGGGTGGTTGTCGGCCCTGGATGTAGGA
>NZ_JBITGJ010000354.1:0-1005 GCF_044456925.1 Streptomyces sp. NPDC050743 | reverse complement strand
TCCTGGGGAGGCATCATCGCGGCCAGGCGGGCGCCCAGGTCCGGCGGGGTCGGGTTGGGGGTGTTGAGGTAGGGGAAGGTGTGGGTGGCGGGCTTGGTCGCCTGGTCGACGCCGTCGCTGAGGCGCTCGCCGTCGACGCCGCCCACGAGCAGGGTGTAGAGGGTGTCCACGATGTCGTCGTTGAGCGAACGGCCACCGCAGGTGGTGTGCGGGCGGCCGGCGACCAGGGCGGTCTCGATCTCGAAGCAGCCGTCCTCGGAGAAGGGCTTGGACAGGTCGACGACGAGGAAGTCCGCGAGCAGCAGTTCGGTCAGCGGGTGGTTGCCCTGCTCGTCCAGCGGCCAGTCGGTCTTGCCGTCCAGGCCGTCGAACCAGGCCAGGTTGGCGTTGAACCGTGCGCGGTAGGCGCCCGCGTAGTCGGGGCGGATGTTGAAGGTGTCTTCCTCGTTGTAGAGGTCGCGGATCTCCAGATCACGGTTGACGGTGTCGTACTTCTTGCTCGACAGGACCACGTTCTTGATCTCCGGCCGGCCCATGCGCTCCAGCTGGATCGGGCGGCCGCCACCGGAGGTCAGGGTCTCGCCGACGACCGCCACCAGGGAACCGGCGGCCGGGCCGAGCACCGCGGCGTCGATCTCCAGGACGATGCTCAGGCAGTTCAGGCCCTCCAGGACGTTGTCGGCGTCGGGCCTGAGGGCCAGCTTCCCCGTCATGTCGGTGGCGATCACGCCCACGAAGTCGATGAAGAACGGGTCGAGCCGCGACCCGGCGAAGATCTTCAGGCCTTCGGCCTCGGTGGGCACCTCGTTGCCGACCTGGAAGGCGACCGTCCGGCCGCCGGGCGCCCGGCACGTGCCCATCTGCACGAGAGCGTCGGCGCCGTCGAGCTGGTGGGGGGCGTCGAAGGTGAAGTCGAACAGGTACTCGTCCTCGCCGACGTGGAAGGTCGCAGCGGCGCCCTCGGCCACGGACGTGATGGGCCGGACACGGAAGCGGTGGGTGATC
>NZ_JBITGJ010000353.1:0-1006 GCF_044456925.1 Streptomyces sp. NPDC050743 | reverse complement strand
GTTGTGGTGCCTCTGGTAGGCCGCGAGCACCTGCCGGGCATGCGCCTCTCCCATGACGAGTATGTGGTCGAGTACCTCGCGGCGGAGGCTGCCGATGACGCGCTCGCAGTGGGCGTTCATCCGAGGCGCCCGCGGTGCACTCTTGATCACGTCCAGTTCCTCTGCCTCGAAGACGGCGTCGAACGCCTCGCCGTACTTGCCGTCTCGATCGCGCAGCAGAAACCGCAGGGACTCCATGCGTATCCCGAGGTCGGCGGCGAGATTCCTCGCCTGCTGCACCGTCCACTCCCGGTCGGATGGGCGGTGACGCCGGTGATGCGCAGGCGCCGGGTGTCGTGCTCGAGGAAGGCCAGCGCATAGAGCCGCCTGCCGAGCGCGGTGTCGATGTGGAAGAAGTCCGCCGCAATGATGCCTTCGGCCTGGGCGGTGAGGAACTCACGCCAGGTCGGACCGGAACGACGCGGCGCGGGGTCGAGGCCTGCTGCGTGGAGAATCTCCCACACCGTCGAGGCTGCGATCCGGTGCCCAAGCCGAGCCAACTCTCCTTGGATCCGCCTGTGGCCCCATCGCGGATTCTCGCCGGCAAGTCGCAGTACGAGGCTCTTGAGCGCCGTGGCGGTCGGCGGCCGACCGGTGCGCCTGCGCGCGCTGTAGTCCCACTTCGCGGCGACGAATCGGCGATGCCAGCCGAGCAGGGTGCCCGGAGTGACCGGGAAGACCTCGCGCCAGCGACACCGAGGTATCAGCCCCGACAAGGCAGCAAACCAGAACCGATCGACTGGCTCGTAGCGGACCGGGCTGGCCAGCTGCCGGCGCAGCACCGCGTTCTCGTGGCGCAGGACGAGAAGCTCAGCGTCTTTCGCCGCATCCCCGCGGAGCAGCAACGACGGCAGGGAGAGCAACTTCCGGGTCGCCTTGTACAACAGGGACACGATCATCCGGGCATGCTCCCAGCCGACGAACCGTCACCGCTGCCACCTGCGACGACGACTTTTCGAGCGGCACA
>NZ_JBITGJ010000352.1:0-1017 GCF_044456925.1 Streptomyces sp. NPDC050743 | reverse complement strand
CCTCGCCGCTATCTCCCCGAGGGAAGCATGGACACGATCTACCCCCAAACCAAAGATCAGATCGACCTCGCTACACCACCACAGGGGACATGACCCTGTTGTCCCGCTTTCGGGTCGAGTTCTACGAGTGTCTCTACAAGCGGGCAGATGCGCTCTTCGAGCTCACCGATGCGGTGTTGTGTGCGGACGGGCCGGTGAGGACGTTGGTCGAGTTGTCGCTGGCGGCCGAGCACCGGCGGGGGCACGGAGCGCTGTATGCGGCCTTGGACCGGGGCTGGCTGGAGCCGACGCGGTTGCGCCGCGCTCTGGCCGGCGTGCCGCTGCCGAGGGCGGCCGACGGGCGGATCGTGCTCGCTGTGGATGTGTCGCACTGGCTGCGGCCGGATGCGCCGACCAGCGACGAGCGGTTGTTCTGCCATGTCTACGGACGTGGTGACCGCAGCTCGGACCAGTTGGTGCCCGGCTGGCCGTATTCCTTCGTCGCCGCCCTGGAGTCCGGCCGGACCTCCTGGGTCGCTCTCCTGGACGCGGTCCGCCTGGGCCGGGCGGACGATGCCACTCAGGTCACCGCCCGCCAACTCCGCGAAGTTGTCGGCCGGTTAATTATGGCGGGGCATTGACGGCCGGGCGATCCCGAGATCCTGATTGTCATGGACAGCGGATACGACGTCGCCTACCTCTCCCACGTCCTGGCGGACCTGCCGGTCGTGCTGGTCATGCCTGCCTCGAGCCCGCGGCTCTCATCGCTCAGGGATTCCCAGACCTCCGCGGCGGCGCCAACCTCGGCCTCCGGGGTGCATAGGCTGCTATGGCTGGGCCGCCTCTGGGCCGTGCGAGGCGAACCAGCGTTGACAGACGATGACAACTGGTCCTGGCACACGCAGCTCACAGGCTCAGCTACAGTGAGCCGCCGCACGTGACGGAGCAATGCTCAAGACCTGTGGATCGAGCTCGGGGAGCATGCGAAGGGCGTACCTTCCCGAGTGATCGATTGATGGTCATCGAGTAGGCCGGTGT
>NZ_JBITGJ010000351.1:0-1043 GCF_044456925.1 Streptomyces sp. NPDC050743 | reverse complement strand
ACGATCATCACGGAGTGCATCCCGTTCTCACGGATCTTCTGCGCCCGCGCCGGGTCGTGGTCGAGCCATGTCCCAGGCGAGGTGTCCACCACCTGCTCCAAGTGGGACCTCCCCGTGCGCAGGACGCTGGTGAATGGCGAGTTGGGTGAGATGAACACCGTCTCCCCCCGCGCCCACGGGGATTCTGGGATCCCCGGGTGGATCGAGGCCAAACCGGCACGGCGCAGAACAGGGGCGTGATCATGTGTCGTGTCGATTCGGGCAGAGGGCTCATCGCCGAACGGAACCGAGCCCGCCAGGTCGACGACGGCGTAGTCAGCCATCAACGGCACGGCAACGTCGGCCAGTTCCTGCCCGGTCTTCACGACGTCCAAGGTGCTGCCGATGCGCGTGCCGGCCTGGCTGAGGACGGCAAGGCGCTCGCGCACCCGGCGGCTGCCGGTGACATCCACGCACAAGCAGCACACCCCCAGCGCCGTGCCGTCCGCGTCCTGGAGGCAGAAGAACGAGACCGAATACGCGTGCTCCCGGCGCGGATCTTCCGGCGGCCACCCCCTAAACTCGTGGACCGCTGAGGTACCGCTCTCCAGCACCTGCCGCATCACCGCCTCGAGCGCCTCGCCCTCGAAACCGGGCAGCGCATCCGTCAGCCGGCCTCCGAACCGCCGGTCGCAAGGAACGCCGTCGTGGCTCTCCATCGTGTCGTTCACCCAGGTGCAACGCAGCTGCAGGTCACGAACAACGATGCCGATCGGTGCGCGGGTAAGGAGCGACTCCCGCACCGATCCGTTCGTCTCTGCCGAGGAGAGAGCGCGTGTGTTGGTCATGGATACCAGCCACCGCAGGGTTGCATCCTGTCCCCGCAGCAGCGAGAGGCGCAGGCTCAGGTTGAGCGTGCGGCCATCGCGGTGGCGGACCGCCACGGTGCCGGACCAGCCACCTCGGGCACGGCACTGCTCGGCGAACGCCGATACCCCCAGCGGCCCCTCAATGGACGGCAGCACGAGTGCGGCGGACTGGCCCACCACTTCCCCGGCCGAGTA
>NZ_JBITGJ010000350.1:0-1043 GCF_044456925.1 Streptomyces sp. NPDC050743 | reverse complement strand
ACGATCATCACGGAGTGCATCCCGTTCTCACGGATCTTCTGCGCCCGCGCCGGGTCGTGGTCGAGCCATGTCCCAGGCGAGGTGTCCACCACCTGTTCCAGGTGGGACCTCCCCGTGCGCAGGACGCTGGTGAAGGGCGAGTCCGGTGAGATGAACACCGTCTCCCCCCGCGCCCACGGGGATTCGGGGATCCCTGGGTGGATCGAGGCCAAACCGACACGGCGGAGAACAGGGGGGTGATGATGTGTCGTGTCGATTCGGGCAGTGGGCTCTTTGCCGAACGGAACCGAGTCTGCCAGGTCGACGATGGCGTAGTCGGCCATCAGCGGCACGGCAATGTCGGCCAGTTCCTGCCCGGTCTGCATGACGTCCAAGGTGCTGCCGATGCGCGTGCCGGCCTGGCTGAGGATGGCAAGGCGCTCGCGCACCCGCCGGCTGCCGGTGACATCCACGCACAAGCAGCACACCCCCAGCGCCTTGCCGTCCGCGTCCTGGAGGCAGAAGAACGAGACCGAATATGCGTGCTCCCGGCGCGGATCTTCCGGCGGCCACCCCCTAAACTCGTGGACCGCAGAGGTACCGCTCTCCAACACCTGCCGCATCACCGCCTCGAGCGCTTCGGCCTCGAAACCGGGCAGCGAATCCGTCAGCCGGCGTCCGAATCGCTGGTCATGAGGAATGCCGTCGTGGCCCTCCATCGTGTCGTTCACCAAGGTGCAACGCAGCTGCAGGTCACGAACAACGATGCCGATCGGTGCGCGGGTAAGGAGCGACTCCCGCACCGATCCATTGATCATCCCCGAGGAGGGCGTGCCCATGTCGGTCAGGGATACCAGCCAGCGCAGGGTTGCATCCTGTCCCCGCAGCAGTGAGAGGCGCAGGCTCAGGTTGAGCGTGCGGCCATCACGGTGGCGGACCGCCACGGTGCCGGACCAGCCATCTTGGGCGCGGCACTGCTCGGCGAACGCCGATACCCCCAGCGGCCCCTCAATGGACGGCAGCACGAGTGCGGCGGACTGGCCCACCACTTCCCCGGCCGAGTA
>NZ_JBITGJ010000349.1:0-1048 GCF_044456925.1 Streptomyces sp. NPDC050743 | reverse complement strand
TGTGTTGCTGTGGTTCGTGTCGTCGGGTGGGGTCGTTGATCCACGCCTGCTGGGGAATCTTCGGTGGCACCGGCCGGCGGTTGAAGCGTTCGGGATGCTGCTCGAACGCGACGGCGAGGGTGGCCGCCCGTTGCTCGCGGACGAGTTCGGCGGTGCCGAAGTGGACGCTGGCGGGGGTGTGGTAGCCGATCCCGGAGTGCCGGTGGACGTGGTTGTAGTGCGAGATGAACGCCTCCATCCACTCCCGCGTGTGGGCGAGGGAATCGAAGCGTTCTGGGTAGTCGGGCTGGTACTTCGTGGTGCGGAACTGGCTCTCGCTGAACGGGTTGTCGTTGCTGACTCTGGGTCTGGAGTGGCTGCGGGTCACGCCCAGGTCGAGGAGCATCTGGGAGACCTGCCTGGAGGTCATCGAGGTACCGCGGTCGGCGTGCACGGTGTGCGGCACGATGCCGTTGCGGTCGATCGCCTCGCGGATCAACTCCTTGGCCCGGGCGGCGGATTCGGCCGCCTCGACGGTGTGGCCGACGACGTAGCGGGAGTAGATGTCGAGGATCACGTACCCGTGGAACCAGACGCCCTTCGCCGGGCCGGCCAGGCGCGTGATGTCCCAACTCCACACCTGCGAGGGGCCGTCGGCTACGAGCTCGGGAACCGTGCGGGGCGGGTGGGTGGCCTGACGGCGGCGTTCACCGTCTTGCCCGGCCTCCTTCAGGATCCGGTACATGGTGCGCTCGGAGCAGTGGTAGCGGCCCTCGTCGAGCTCACGTGCGTAGATCTGCGCGGGCGGCAGGTCCACGTATTCGGGCCGGTTCATCAGCTCCAGCACGGCCTGCCGCTCGGCCGGTGTCAGGGCGTTGACCGGCGCGGGACGTGGGGCTCTGGGCCTGGCCGGGAGGGGGTTCAGCCGCCGGTGGTGGGTGGCTCGGGAGCGGCCGGTCAGGCGGCACGCGGCCACGATGCCCACGTGCGGGGCCAGGCGATCGACGGCCTCGTGGAGGAGCGGCTCCAGGGCGTCCTTCAGTCCGCGCTCTTGGAGAGTGCTTCCAAG
>NZ_JBITGJ010000348.1:0-1078 GCF_044456925.1 Streptomyces sp. NPDC050743 | reverse complement strand
TCTTCCGTGGCCACGGCCGTCTCGACGGGCCCCGACGCGTCAGCGTCACCCGTGACGACGGCGCCCGGCAGACCCTCACGGCCCGGCACGCGGTGGCCATCGCCACCGGCAGCCGGCCGGCCTTGCCCGACATTCCGGGCATCGCCGAGGCCCGTCCCTGGACGAACCGACACGGCACCGACTCCAGCACCGTGCCCACCCGCCTCGCCATCATCGGCGGCGGCGGAGTCGCCATCGAGATGGCCACCCTCTGGCAGGGCCTCGGTTCCCAGGTCGCCCTGCTCGCCCGCCGTCGCCTGATCCCCCGCATGGAACCCTTCGCCGGCGAACTGGTCGCCCAGGGATTGAGCGAGGCGGGCGTGGACGTGCGGATCGGCGTCCAGGTGACCGCCCTGCGCCGACCGGACCCGGAAGGACCGGTCACCCTCACCCTCGACGACGGCGGCGAGTTGGAGGCCGACGAGGTCCTGTTCGCCACCGGCCGCACCCCGGCTACCGACGATATCGGCCTGGACACGGTCGGCCTCACCCCCGGCTCGTGGCTGGACGTGGACATCACCTGCCTGGTGCAGGGTGTCGACGGCCACTGGCTGTACGCCCTCGGCGACGTCAACCACCGAGCCCTGCTCACCCACCAGGGCAAATACCAAGCCCGGACCGCAGGCGACGCCATCGGCGCCCGCGCCGCCGGCCGGCCGCTGGACGACACGCCCTGGGGCGACCACGCCACCACCGCCGACCAGCACGCCGTACCCCAGGTCTTCTTCAGCGACCCCGAGGCGGCCGCCGTGGGCCTGAGCGCCGAACAGGCGGAGCGCGCCGGGCACCGCATCAAGACCGTCGACCTCGACTTCAACGCCGCCCAGGGCGCCAACCTGTACGCCGACGGCTACCAGGGCCACGCCCGGCTGGTCGTCGACCTCGACCGGGAAGTCCTCCTGGGAGTGACCTTCGTCGGCCCCGGCGTCAGCGAGCTCCTGCACTCGGCCACCCTCGCGGTCGCCGGCGAGATCCCGCTCAAACGGCTCAGGCACGCGATCGCCCCCTTCCCCACCATCAGCGAGATCTGGCTCTTCCT
>NZ_JBITGJ010000347.1:0-1100 GCF_044456925.1 Streptomyces sp. NPDC050743 | reverse complement strand
CGTACGCCGTTGCGGTTGAGGGTGGCGTCGGAGCGTCCGTGCACGATCACCGAGCCGTGCGAGGTGAGGGTGATCCAGTCCCCGTGCCGCCACACGCCCGGGTAGGCGCTGAAGTAGGCGTCGCGGTAGCGGCTGCCGTCGAGGTCGTTCCAGAAGTACAGCGGCATCGACGGCATGGGCCGGGTGACGACCAGTTCGCCGACCTGGTCGCGAACCGGCGTGCCCTCGGAGTCGTAGGCGGCCAGTGCCACGCCCAAGTTGGGGGCGGACAACTCCCCTGCCCAGACGGGGGTCGTGGGTGCGCTTCCGGCGAAGCCGGAGACGACGTCCGTGCCGCCGCTGGTGGAGGCCAGTTGGATGTCTTCGCCCACGTGGTCGCGGACCCACGGGTAAGTGGATGCGGGCAGGGCGGAGCCGGTGCAGCCGATGACACGGATGGCGGACAGGTCGTGCGCGGAGGGTTCAATGCCCAGTTTGGCCATGGCCAGCAGGTACTGGGGGCTGGTGCCGAAGACGGTGACCCGGTGGCGGGCCGCCAGCTCCCACAGGATGTCCGGGCGCGCCACCGGCGCGGGGCTGCCGTCGTAGGTGCAGGTGGTCGCTCCGGTCAGCAGGGTGGAGACGACCAGGTTCCACATCATCCAGTGGGTGGTGGTGTACCACAGCAGGCGGTCCCCGACGCCCAGGTCGCAGTGCAGGCCGAGGGTCTTGAGGTGTTCCAGCAGGACGCCGCCGTGCCCGTGGACGATGCCTTTGGGCAGGCCGGTGGTGCCGGAGGAGAACACGACCCACAGGGGGTGGTCGAACGGCACCGGGGTGATGGCGAGGTATTCGACGCGGGTGGCCGCTTCCTCCCAGGCAACCACCAGCCCCGAGGGTTCGCCCTCGGGCCAGGCGAGGCCCACGTGGTCCACGAGCACCGTGCCCTTCAGCGTCGGCAGGGCGGCGGCCAGCTCGACCGAGGCGGTACGGCGGTCGTGCGTGGTCCCGTTGAAGAGGTAACCGTCCGCGGTGATGAGCACGGCCGGTTCGAGCTGGGCGAAGCGGTCGGCGGCGGCCTTGGGTGCGTAGTCCTGGCCGCACACCGACCACACCGCGCC
>NZ_JBITGJ010000346.1:0-1138 GCF_044456925.1 Streptomyces sp. NPDC050743 | reverse complement strand
CGCCGCGATTTGGCACAACTTCCAGACCGGGCAGACGGTCAGCCGGTCACTGACCGCCTACGACCACTGACCGTGTTCGGAAAGACTCGTCTAGGTCGGCGCAACGGCTTGGGCTGGAGTTTCAATGACCGAGTCAAGGGCGCATGCGGTACTCGATCAGTTCTTCTGGAAGTGATGCCGCCAGTCTGTCACCTGGCCCCCTACAGCATCCCATCCTTTTCCACCTGCACTGACGTCGGTGCCAGTCGGCGTTGTCTGTCAACGTTGGTCATCACCGGACGGCCCGGAGACGGCCCAGGGTCGACGAGTCGAGCCGTCGACCCCGGCGCTCCGCTCAGCACGGCTTGAAGCTCGGCTGAACGGGGCCGATCTCGCCGTTGGCCACCAATTCGTCCAGGTCTTCCGGTTCTAGGAACTCCAGGGCTTCCGGTTCGATGCCGTGGTACCGGTCCACGTCAAGCAGCCGCTGCACGAACATGAGGGCGAAGCTTGAGAACGGGCCATCGAAGGTCTCGCAGCCCTCTTCGTGGGCCATCGTGACGATCTTCCACCGGTCCGGGTCCGGGTCGCAGGGCAGGAAGAAGTGCTCGTCGCCGCTGTAGTCGTATCCCCAGGAGATCAGCCCAGCAGGTTCAGGGTGGAAGGGGTACGGGATATGCCCGGAGTCGCCGTGCCTCAGGGCCCTGTCTCGGCGCTCGGTGAACCTCTGGTGCGTCTTGTGCATGCGCTCCAGCAGCGGGCTTGATCCAGAGGGGTGGAAGACAACGAGCTCGCCGGATATGACCCCGCTGCCGTAGGCGTTCAGGAACGCTTTGAAGTCGCTAGGCAAAGCGGAGCCTACGTGTTGCTCGACTTCGTCCCAGTCGTCTGGGTTCGGTTGCCGGTGGGCAGGCGCCCCCAATAGGGCCTGCAACTCATCCAACGAGGACATGCACTGCTCCAAGGCTGGTCAGCGGTGTTCTGCGCCGCCAACTTTATGGATCAGCCGCCTGCCTGCCACGCCAAGGTCGGTGGAGCGGCTTTTGGGCGGGAGCTGCCATGGGGCGAGTGATCATGGCCCCGTAAGCTTCCGGCGCGTCGGGCAGTCTGTGGACCTGCCCGGTAAAGCAC
Organism: Streptomyces sp. NPDC050743; assembly: GCF_044456925.1. NCBI lineage: Bacteria > Bacillati > Actinomycetota > Actinomycetes > Kitasatosporales > Streptomycetaceae > Streptomyces > Streptomyces sp. NPDC050743. The sequence goes on along the minus strand of NZ_JBITGJ010000346.1, from coordinate 28 downwards.
GACGTTGGGGCCATGATCTTCGAGGCTC
>NZ_JBITGJ010000345.1:0-1138 GCF_044456925.1 Streptomyces sp. NPDC050743 | reverse complement strand
CTAAGAGTCATCACGTAATGAGGTGATGCCCACCCGATGTCCGTGCGGGGCCAGCAGGCCGGGGTGGCGTGCTTGCTCCGTTCGGCCGGCTGTTCCGACGTGGGCCTTGTGCCGCTTGGTTGCGGGTCGGGTCTCATTCGGGGTAGGTCCGGTACCGGGTGGTGGTGTTGTGCCGAGCAGAGGCCCGCGGCCGCCGGAGGGTTCCGGCGTGCGGGCTGCCGCGTGGGTGCGGCCCCGGGTGGGGTGGGCACCGCGCTGCGGTTGACTCGACAGGGCTTCTTGCAGCCCTTCATGGAACAAGATCTGTGTGTGGCGGGCCTGGACTATGTCCAGGCCCGCAGTGCTGGGGTCGTCCGGGTCCGTGAGGTGGACGTGTGCGGCCAGGGCTGCGGAGACCTTGTCCCGGTCGCCGACGAGCCCGCAGGCGGTGCAGTGGTGGATGCGGTCGGCGAGGGTTTTGGTGACCGTCTCGCCGCAGAAGCACGTCTGGGAGAGCTTCGTGGTGAAGGTGGAAGCCCGCAGCATCCGCCCGCCGGTCTTTTCGCACTCGCGGCCGATGGCAGCTATGAGCCTGCCGGGTGTGGTGGCCTGCAGGGCTTTGCCCCACAGGCGGTACCAGGTGCGGATGTCGCAGTCCTCGACGGTCAGGTTCGCACCGTGGTCAGCCACGATGTCTGCGGCGATGCGGCGGGCGCGGTGGTCTTTGGCCGCCGCGGCGGTGGCGGCGGCTTCGGCGAGGCGGGCCCGGTTGAACCGGTAGCCGGCCGACAGCGCATCGCGCCGGTAGGCCTGCTTGGGCACCCCTGCCTTGTTCGCTGCCCTCGCCCCGCCGGGCACTGTGACGTCCCGGGCGGGCAGGCCAGCGGCCTGGCGGCGTTCGGCGCGGGCCTGCTGCCGTTTCGACGGCCCGTACTGGGCAGGGTTGGAAGCTCTGCGGGAGCGGTCGAGGGCACGTCTGCGGCCTCGGTCCTTACGTCGGGCTTTCGCCAGCGCGGCAAGCTCCGCATCCGAGGGTTCGATGCGGGTGGCTTCGACGGCGCCGTCCGCGGGGTCGAAGGAGCTGGGGAAGGAGACGACGGAAAGGTTGGAGACGTTACCGTCGACCCCTCCGACCCGCTGAAGTGCGGCCGCCGCCGTG
>NZ_JBITGJ010000344.1:0-1140 GCF_044456925.1 Streptomyces sp. NPDC050743 | reverse complement strand
CCGAGCCGCCGGCTCCGGCGGCGGCCTGAGCCGTAAATCCCCGCACAGCCCTGGAGGGCGACGCATCCCCTCCCTTCAGGGAGGGGAGCCTTCAAAAGGTTGCGGCTCAGGCCCCGCAGGACCGCAGGAACCGCCGCGTCCGTACCGCGATCGGCAGGGGCTTGTCCGGCTCGCACGGATACATGTCCTGCTCGACGATCGCGAACAGCTCCACGCCCAGCCCCTGCGCGGCCTTCAGTACAGGCTCCAACTCTGGTACGCCGGAAGGCGGTTCGCACATGACCCCGCGCTGCACCGCCGGCCCGAACGACACCTCGCCGGCGATCACCTCGGCGAGGACGTCCGGGTCGACCTGCTTGAGGTGGAGGTAGCCGATGCGCTCGCCGTAGGTCTCGATGAGCTTGACGCTGTCCCCGCCGCAGTAGGCGTAGTGCCCGGTGTCCAGGCAGAGGTTGACCAGCTCGGAGTCGGTGGAGTCCAGGAAGCGTTCGACGTGGTCCTCGGTGTCGATGTGGGTGTCGGCGTGCGGGTGGACCACGATGTCCAGGCCGTACGTCTCCTTGACCTCGTGGCCGAGCCGCTCCATGCCCTTGGTCAGGTGCGCCCACTGCTCGGCGGTCAGCTCCGGCGGCTCCAGGATCTCGGCGGTCTTGTCGTCCCGCCAGAAGGACGGGATGACCACCAGGTGCCGCGCGCCCATCGCCTGGGTGAGCGCGGCGACCTGGCTGACGTGCGCCCAGGTCTCCGCCCAGACGGACGGGCCGCGGTGCATGCCGGTGAAGACCGTGCCCGCGGAGACCTTCAGGTTCCGCCGGGCCACCTCGTCCCTGAGCCGCGCGGGATCGGTGGGGAGGTAGCCGTAGGGGCCGAGTTCGATCCACTCGTAGCCGGCCTCGGACACCTCGTCCAGGAAGCGTTCCCAGGGCACCTGCCGCGGGTCGTCGGGGAACCAGACTCCCCAGGAGTCGGGGGCCGAGCCGACCCGGATACGGTCCAGCGGGGTGGGGGTGGCCATGGTCAGGGGGCTCCTTCCGCAGAGGGCGCGACGGGTGCGGTGAGGTCTTCCTCTTCGGGGAGTTCGTCGGTGTCGACGCCGCGTACCTGGGCCAGTTCGTGTTTGAGGGCGGCGAGTTCGGCGCC
>NZ_JBITGJ010000343.1:0-1147 GCF_044456925.1 Streptomyces sp. NPDC050743 | reverse complement strand
GGCACGCTCGGTGCGGGCACCGTCGCGAGCGTCAACGGGGCGCTCCAGCTCGGATACGACGGCGTCGAGGTCCGAGGCCTTCTGCTTTCTCCTGAAGATCACCGGCATACCTTAGGTCGCAGGACTGACAGGCGTCACCGTTCATCCGCTGTCGGTTCTTGCGCACAGAGCCAGCCGGTGATGGCGCGCCCCCTGCCGGGGGCTTCGTGCGCGGCCAGGCCCGGCCCCCCGACAGGACCCGGGACCGTGGGGTGCGGGCCGGGTCCGACCGGCACCGGCGAAACAGCCCGGGGCCCGGATCCGAACAGGGCATTGACCGGACCCTGCCGGGCCCTGCACAGCAGGGGTACAAACCCGGGACCGGGAGGCGTGGCCGGCTGGCTGGCGTAGCGGGAGCCACGTTTGCCGTGGCCGCCGTAGTCGTCGCCTACGCTTCGTCCTGCGGCTGCTGATGAGCGATCAGGCGGGCGACGCTGATGACCCGCTGGTGTACTGATTGCCCCTTTCGCTGACCAGCGAGCCTCAAGATGCCCAGCAGCAGGAAAATGAGCAGGCTCAGTGCGGCGACGGCTGCGACCCCGCCCCGGGGAGACCACCTGTGCGCGGCGAGCATCGCCTGGGCCACGAGGAGGTTGACCGCGAACGCGCCTGCCAGGGCCACCACGAGGCGGCTGGCCGGTTCCAGGTCGTGCAGGGCGGCTCCGATGGCGGCTGTCGGTGTCGCGAGGAGGAAGAAGAGCGTGAACGGGCCGCGCAGCGGCGAGTTCACGTCGGTGAACGCAAGAACCGCGCCTGCCCCTCCGGCGGCGACGGCCGCGCCCGCGAGTAGCAGGTCTCTCCCCCAAGGTTGCCAGAACCGCCGGGTGTCTGGTGCCGGTGGCTTGATGCCGGTGGTTTGCATTGGTGATTTGTCTCCGAAGTGCTCGGTGCCGGACTTCGATGTCGCGCAGTCTCCCGGTACCGTCAAAATGCGGATGGAATGCGGGAAGCGTTCTTCATAAGTGTCTTGAAAGGCTGTCATGCGAGTGGCCAAGCCTGGCGGGGCGAGGTTGGAGGCGACCGGCGTGGGCTTCAGGATCATGCCGGAGGGCATGTTCTCGGGCCAGCTGATCATTGGATTGCCGAAGGTGCGTCCGGTCACGCCGTG
>NZ_JBITGJ010000342.1:0-1158 GCF_044456925.1 Streptomyces sp. NPDC050743 | reverse complement strand
CAACGAGCATCGCTACTCGGAGAGTTGCGCGATGGCCGCCCTTTGACCAGGGCCTATGCGGAGATCGCTGTTACACCACTCCGTGGGACAGCATCCTCCTGCTCCAGATCCTCCAGGGGGACGAAGCGCAGCGAGGCGGAGTTGATGCAGTACCGCAGTCCTCCGCGGTCGCTGGGCCCGTCCGGGAACAGGTGCCCGAGGTGGCTGTCCCCTTGAGCCGACCGTACTTCGACACGGACCATGCCGTGGCTGGTATCGGGCCTCTCGACGACGTGGCCGGACTCCAAAGGCCTCGTAAAGCTGGGCCAGCCGGTCCTGCTGTCGTACTTGTCGACCGAGGCGAAGAGGGGCTCCCCGGACACGATGTCCACATAGATACCGGGTGCCTTGTTGTCCCAATAGGCGTTGGAGAACGAGGGCTCCGTCTCGTCTCGCTGGGTCACGCGGTACTGCTGGTCGGTGAGCTGTGAGATGCGCTGTGGGCTCTTGCTGTACTCCGGCATGCCTACCTCCCAGACGGTGCTGGAGTGTCCCTTCTGCCCTATTCGCGTCATGCATCGCCCGACTCTTACCTTGTTACAGGGGTGCAGGGGCCGCGGGTGAAGGCCTGCCCGGGGCGCGATGCACGGGCGGACCGCTGAAGTGGTGGTCAGAAGCGGCCGCCCGTCGCGAGCCCGGCTGCCTCCCCTCACGACCGGGACGGGAGGACGAGGAAGGCCCAGTCTGCCCCCATCGCTCGTGCCCGGCCCGTAGCGGCGGCGCTGCGTTGCAGGTCGCCCTAGACAGGCCGGGCACGGATGTGGACGCGTGCTTCCAGGCGGCAGGGATCGTCCTGGCGCCATCACGTCCGGCGACGGCCCACTGGTCGTCGCGTGCACCGTGACGCTGGGTCCCGACCACCTGGCGGTCTGGGCTTACGCGAGTGACGTCGCCGTCGTCGGCACCGCGTGGGACCTCGTGCAGCGCCAACGGGACGCACCGGGTCCAGCAGAGGGCGTCCAGCTCGGCAGGGTGCTGATCTCGTATGCGTTGGGCAGCACGGGAAGGGGCCTCCAGCAGGAGTAATAGTCATTCCTGAAGGGGCGGAGTGTGTCAAGCGGGGTATTTCCGATGGTTGTCGGTGGTTCTGGGCAGCGTTGACCGGCTCGCCGTCGGTCG
>NZ_JBITGJ010000341.1:0-1206 GCF_044456925.1 Streptomyces sp. NPDC050743 | reverse complement strand
CTAGAAGGCTGCTGAAAATCTTGTTTGAGGGGCTGCTCGGCTGTGGGCCGGGCGGCCCTTTCGCTATGCGGTGGCCGGGGTGAGGTGCCAGCTGCCGTTGGCCCGGTTGAGTCCGAGGTTGATCAGTCGGCGGAGGTTGAGAGCGGCAGCGCGGTGGTGGAACCAGATGTTGTTGGCGATGACGCCGCGGTACGGGACGCGGCGGTTGCCCTTGGCGACCAGCCAGGCGATGGCACGTTCAACGGGTGGCCGCCATCTGCGGTATTCGTTCTGCCAGACCACATCAGTGGCGGCCTGGGCGCGGGCGGTGGCCAGCAGCTCGTGCTGGGGGTGGACGTTGAGAGTGCGCCCGGTCTTGGAGGTGGTGCAGCGTCCGCGCAGGGGGCAGTCGGTGCAAAGGCGTTTGAACTGTGCGGTGCGGGCGCCGTCTGCTTTGACCTGTCCAAGGTTGGCGGTGTGTCCGGCCGGGCAGGTCGCGGTGCCGGACGCGGTATTGATGAGGAAGTCGTCGATGGTGAAGCCGCCGGGGACGGCCTGCCGCAGCGGTGGCGGCTTGATCACCAGGGTGTGGCCGTCGGCCTGCAGTTGTTCGCGCAGGTGGCCGGTGCCGTAGGCGGAGTCGCCGAGCACGGTTAACTCCTGGCCCTCGTCCTCGTCGGCCAGCAGATCGCAGGCGACGGCGGCCTCGTGGTTGTCGGGGCCGTGGCCGCTGGTGAGGGCAACCGCGGTGAACAACCCGGTCTCCGGTTCGAAGGACGCATGCCCCTTGAAGCCGTCCTGGTGGCGGGTGCGGTTCTTGTGGATGTGCCGTGCGTCGGGATCGACGGTGGACACGGTCCGGTCCGCCACCGTGCGCTTGGCGATGCGCCATCGGCCGTCGCGCCCGTCGGAGTCCTCGGCCGGCTCCACGTCCTGGCCCGCGACCAGGGCCAGCAGGCCCACCGCATTCGCCGCCCTCTCCCCGAGCTCTTGTTCGGGCAGGTGCCCGAGCAGGTTGAGGGCGTCGGTGACCAGCGCGTCGACCAGTGCGGCGCGGGCGGCCTCGTCGTCCCAGGCGATCCTCGGCTTGCCCGGGTCGGTGTAGTCGTGCGCCGTGCACCACTGCTCCGCGGTCTCCCCGGCGCCGGGGACCTCGCGGATCACCCGGCGGATCGCGGAGATGATCTGGGTGACGGTGTCCTGGGTGGCCACCGCGTCATCGAGCAC
>NZ_JBITGJ010000340.1:0-1210 GCF_044456925.1 Streptomyces sp. NPDC050743 | reverse complement strand
TGTGCGTGCCGACAATCCCGTCACCCTATGCGACCTGCGCGTACTCGTGGATGAGGCCGCCAAGGCGGTCGCGCCGGATGCCGCGCGATGGGCCATCGGCGGCGGGTGGTTCGGGCGCGTCGACGCCGTCGGGGCATCGCTGTCGGAGTGATCGGTGAGGCCGATGTTCGTTGTGGTGGTCGGCATACTCGTCGACGACGAGGCGCAGGTGGCGCTCTCCGGTGATCGGGACCTGGTCGGTGGCCTCGCGGCGGCGTGATCCGACCCAGCGCTCGGCGATCGCGTTCATCCGGGGCACGCCCGGCAGGATGGGCACCACGCGGGCGCCGATGGCGGTGAAGGCCGCGTCGATGCCCTCGGTGAAGTAGCCGGCGTTGTCGCGGATCAGGTACCGGATGCTGGCGGCGCGTGTGCCGTCCAGATTCATCAGCAGGTTGCGGGCCTGCTGGATGGCCCACGCGGCGGTGACATTGCGGGTGACGCCGGCGATGTGCACCCGCCGGGTGCTGTGCTCGATGAAGAACAGGACGAACAGGCGCCGCAGGAAGACCGTGTCCACGTGGAAGACGTCGACGGCGAGGATTCCGTGGGCCTGGGCGGTGAGGAACTTCGCCCAGGAGCGGCTGGCCCGCTGGGGCGCCGGATCGACCCTGGCCCGCTGCAGGATCTCCCAGACGGTGGAGGCGGCGACCTTCCAGCCCAGGTTGAGCAGTTCGCTGTGGATCCGGCGATACCCCCATCCGTCGTTCTCGCGGGCTAGGCGCAGTACCAGGGCGCGCAGTGCCTCGGGTTTGGCCGGGCGGCCCGGGCCTTGGTGCGGATAGGTCCACTTCTTCGCGACCAGCCTCGCGTGCCAGCGCAGCACGGTACGTGGGGTGACCAGCAGCTTCAGCGCCGAACGGCGACGCTTGCTCAGGAGGCGGAGCAGGGCTGCGAGCACCGCGCGGTCTCCGCGGCTGAAAGCGGGCTTGTTGCTGCGCTGCAGGACGGCCAGCTGGTGCCGGAGCACCAGTATCTCGACGTCCTTGGCCGTGGAGGACCGCGCCAGCAGGCGCAGCCAGCCGAGCAGCAGGCAGCCGAATCGGTAGACCAGACGGAACGTCATGATTTCCAAGCCTGCGCTGACGGGCTCACGAGCGCTTTCGACGTGATGACATCGTGACTCTCAAGTCGCAGTTCAGCGTAGGTGACAGGATTGTCGGCACCCACA
>NZ_JBITGJ010000339.1:0-1252 GCF_044456925.1 Streptomyces sp. NPDC050743 | reverse complement strand
CGCCGCCGCAGCCCTCGTCCTGCTCCAGCTCGAATACGACCGCACCGTCTAAACGATCACACACAGGCATGATCGCTTACCGGGAAAGGCTCAGTCAGTCGATCCAGCGCCTGGAGCGGGGTCTGGGAGTGCGATTGTTCGATCGGGGGCCGGGTGGAGTGTCGCTGACCGCGGCTGGCGAGACGTTCGCCGCGGACGCGCAGCTCCTGCTCAGTTCACAGTCTGCGGCCATCGAGCGTGCGCGCCGAGTCGCCAGCGGCCTGGCGGGTGATGTACGGGTGGGGTACGTGAGCATTCTCAGCCACCACTACCTGCCGCACCTCCTGAGGGTGGCTGCCGAGGAACTGCCGGGCCTGCGCATCCATTTGCACCGGGACTCGCCGGCCGCCCTCGCCGAGATGGTCCGCTCCGGCACGCTGGACCTCGGATTCCTGCGCGACCCTTCGTCCCTGTCGGCAGACCTCGTCAGCCGTGACTTCGCCGTCGAGCGCATTGCCGCGGCGGTGCCGCACGATCACCCGCTGGCCGACGCGCAAGAGATCGCTCTGGGTAGCCTGAGTGAGGAGGACTTCGTCCTGCCCGATGCCACGGCACTCCCGGCCCTGGCTCACCAGGTGCAACTGGCCTGTCACGAAGCCGGCTTCACGCCCCGCAGTCGTGCGGTGTCCGACGACCTCACAGGCTTGTTCAGCTACGTCGCCTCCGGACTGTGCGTCAGCCTCCTACCCGAACAGCTGAGCGACTTCGGGGTGCCCGAGGTTGCCTTCGTCCCTCTGCGTGGGGAATCGTCCTATCTGGAAACTTCCTTGGTCGCGGTGCATCGGCCGGAAGCGGACGCGGCCGTGCTACGCCTGCTGGAACTGATCACCCGCCACATGACACCGTGACTGCCCCCTCCTTCCCGCTGGTCCCGGCCTCCGGCGAGGCCGGACATGCCGGTGACCGCACTGCCGCACCGACGGCGAGGGCATCGCGACCGTCTGCTCTTGTGCCGCTCGAAAAGTCGTCGCCGCAGGTCACGCGGCGTATCTGTACTCGTTGATGAGGCCACCGAGGATCCGGGTGTGCAGCCGCTTGTGGGCGCCGCTGTCTATCGCGGTGGGCTGTTTCTGGGCATCGGGTGGTAGCTGGTTGCGCGCCTGCTGGGGCCGATGCCAGTTGTGGTGCCTCTGGTAGGCCGCGAGCACCTGCCGGGCATGCGCCTCTCCCATGACGAGTATGTGGTCGAGTACCTCGCGGCGGAGGCTGCCGA
>NZ_JBITGJ010000338.1:0-1254 GCF_044456925.1 Streptomyces sp. NPDC050743 | reverse complement strand
GTCGCGGCTTAATTTTGCTGTGTGGTTGGGTAGAGGTGGCGCAGTTTCACGCGTGCGTCGTCGGTGGTGAAGTGCCAGTCGACTTGGCGCTGGTTGCTGTTGGTGTGCTGCTGCCAGGCGGCGAGTTCGGTGTTGAGCACGGCGAGGTCGTGGATGCGGCGGTCCAGGCACTGGCGGGTGAGGGCGGAGAGCTCGATCTCGGCGATGTTGAGCCAGGACCCGTGTTTGGGGGTGTGGTGGATCTCCAGGCGCTGGGCCAGCGCGAAGGCCTTTGCCGGGTCGAACGCCTCGTAGAGCGAGGCGGTGGTGTGGGTGTTGAGGTTGTCCATCACCAGCACGACCGTGGTGGCGTCGGGATAGTCCACGGTCAGCAGGTGCTCGACCTGGTGCGCCCAGTCGACCCCGGTCCGGCGGGGCCGGGCGTCCACGCGCCGCCATCCGCGCAGCGGCTCGACCCAGCAGAAGATCGAGCAGGTCCCCGAGCGGACGTACTCGTTGTCCTCGCGCCGGTCACGGCCCGGCCGCGCGGGAAGCGGATCGCGGACGTGGCCGAGCAGCTGGTACGGCTTCTCGTCCATGCACACCACCGGGCGGGCCGGGTCGAGGTGGCGGCGGTAGACCGCCAAGACGTCCTCCATCGCCGCGGCGAAGGCCGCATTCGCAGCGGGCGGGATGGTCCAGCACTTCTTCACGTGAGGACGCAGTTCCGTTTTTTTAACACCCGGCCGATCGTGGAGTGGTCCAGATCCGGGATGTCCTCGACCAGCGCGACGTGCTTCTCCAGCAGTCGCAGCGACCACCGGGCATGTCCCTTGGGCGGCGCCGAGCAGGCGAGCGCGATCAGCCTCGCCTCGACCTCGCCGGTCACCGGGGAGGGCACCGGCGGGCATGCGCGTTCCTTCCGGCCGACCGTGGCCCACACATCGCCGCCGGTCTCCGCGTACCGCTTCGAGATCAGGCGGACCGACTCGCACGAGACCCCGACCCGGTCCGCGATCACCGCCCGCGGATCGACCTCGCCGACCGACGTGTCCAACGCGAGCAGCACCCGTGCCCGCCTGATCATCGACGCGCTGCGGACTCCCGTCGTCGTCACGCGCACCAACGCCAGACGATCTTCGGCACTCAACGCAACCGGATACTTCTTCTGTGAGGACACGGCACCCCTGCCCGGCCGAACGGAAGCGACAAGGGGAGCTTGCCCGACCCCAACTCCACCAACCAGAACAACACTTAGCCGCGACGATCTACTAG
>NZ_JBITGJ010000337.1:0-1279 GCF_044456925.1 Streptomyces sp. NPDC050743 | reverse complement strand
ATCCAGTGCAGGACGTGTTCCGCTTCCCGGACGGGCGGTGTGAGGACGAACGCCCGGAGAAGCCGGACGAGTTCGGGACAGGTCAGCGGGACGAGCCGGACCGTTCCGGCGGGTCCGACTGCGATCGTGGCAGCGGCTGTGAGTGCGAGGACGGCGGAGGCGATCAGGGAGAACAGCGACCAGCGCATCCAGGAGTTCCAGCAGGTCACTTGCCCTTCATCCAGGCCGGTGAAGGTCTTGCCGAGTTGGAAGGTCTCCTCGATCCGCCATCTGCGGCAGATCACCTCGACCAGCTGGGCGAGGGTGACATCTTCGGGCGTCCAGCAGCGGAAGAAGGAGAGCTCGCCGGTGTACCGGTGCCGGCGGGCGACCAGGACGCTGGTGCCCTTCTCGTCGTGTCCGTCGGGGGTGTCGTCCGCGCGGACGTCGAGCCAGGCCCAGTCGTACTCGCGGGTGCCCTTCGTTCCGTGTCCGGTCTGCATGCGCATCCACTGGTGCGGCAGCACCTTGTCGATCACCTGGCGGGCCTTCCACCTGCGGCCCGCTCCGTCGGTCACCACATGCGTGTGGGACACGCCCACCGCATAACCGAGCCCCAACATCCGCAGTCCCACCCGTAGTTCGCGTCCGGAGTACACCTCGTCGCCCGCGAACCAGCGCGCCCGGACACCCCACTCGAGCGCGTTCTCGACCATGACGGCGGTCTGCTGCGGCTTGGTGGCGAACATGAACTCTTCCGGGACACCGGCCGCGTCGCGGCGTTCCTCGTCCGCGGCCCAGTCCTTGGGGAGATACAGGGCCCGGTCGATCACCACCCGCGCCGTCGCGGTGAGCACGGCGAGGTGGACGGCGACCTGGCACAGACCGACACCCCTGAGCGCGCCGGAGTACTGGCGGCCGGCTCCCACACAGTCGGTGGAGGACTTGGCGTCGCCGGTCTCGTCCGCCACCAGCACCACATCCTGACCTGCGAGTTCACGCACGACGAGACGGGCGATCTCCGCCCTGGCCCGGTCGTGGTCGAACTTCGCGCGTGACAGCAGGTGCTGCAGCCGGTGCGGGCCCCGATGCCCCAGCGCCTGGGCCAGAGTCCAGCAGTTCCGCGTGTCCACCTCTGCCAGCAGCCCGCTGATCATCTCCGCCGCAGTCGTGCGCGTCTCAGGCCGCGCGAAGCAGTCCGCGATCACGCCCATCGCCGCCCCGAACACCCGGCCCCAGACTGCCTGGGCTATCGTGACCTCCACGGCCACCGCTTCTTGAAACGTCGTCACAAACGTTC
>NZ_JBITGJ010000336.1:0-1311 GCF_044456925.1 Streptomyces sp. NPDC050743 | reverse complement strand
GAGGTCCGTCACTGGGCGGCGGCGGGGAAGGGTTTTGAGGGTGCGGATCGGCTGCTTCATCGTGTTCTCTGTCCGGGTGTTGGTGGGGGCGGATTTTTGCTCAGATGCCGCGGGGGTCGAGGGCGCGGGCGGTCCAGAGCTGGTCGAAGTGCCAGCGGTTGAAGGCGTAGGCCTGCTCGTCGGCCTGGGCGACGGCGGCCCACTGTCCCTGGCTCAGGTGGTAGACGCGGTGACCGTCGTAGCGAAGCTGCTGTCCGTTGCCGCCGGAGCGCCAGTAGGAGTGACCCGAGTGGTCCCGCTCGCCGTGCCATTCCCGCTGCCCGTCCGAGAGGGACCATCCCTCGCCGATGCGGGAGAAGCCGGTGTGCTGCGTCACGGTGGCGACGGCGCTGGGGTGAGCGCTGTGTCCCGCGGGCGGGGTGGCTGCCGAGGCGGGGCCGGTGACGGCGAGGAGGGCGCTGCCGGTCATGGTCACGGTGGCGGCGGCGAGGGCGACGCGGGTCATCAGCTTCTTCATGGTGGTGTCTCCTTGCTTCGCCCGGTGTGGGGTGCGGGCGGTGAACGATCGACGCGTGGTGCCGAAGGGCTCGTGGCCGATGCGGCCGAGCGACGTCATGCATTGACGCTAACAGATCGTTGAGGCTCGTCAATGAATGAACGGGTGTGACTGTCGACTCACCGAAACGAAGCCGCCCGGAATGCTGGGGATTCCCGCAAGGGGCATGACGAAAGGGGCCACGGGAATGCCCGTGGCCCCCAGCTGCCTGGTGGCGGGTCGGTCAGGTGAAGACGGAGTCGCTCGGGGACGTCCTCACCCGGCCGAGGAGGCCGCGGAGGGTGGAAAGCTCTTCGGGGGTGAAGTCGGCGAAGAGTTCTTTCTCCACGGCGGTGATGGCGTCCTGGGCCTTGTCCAGGGTGCGGCCGCCTTCGTCGGTGAGCGCCACGATGTGGCGGCGCCGGTCGGCCGGGTCGCGCCGGCGCTCGAGGAGGTGCGTGTTCTCGAGGTCGTTGAGGATCCCGCACAGGATGCTGGGATCCACCTCCAGGACTTCCGCCATGCCCTTCTGGCTCATGTGTCCCGACTCGCCCAGCAGGACCAGCGTCGCGCCTTGGCGAGGCGAAAGCCCGCACTGCTTGAAGGCGTGCTCCATGCGGGCATAGGCGATGGCGCCGTGCCGGGCGAGCAGAAAGCCGAGCCGGTCGAGGGGTTCGGCCTCGACGGTGCCGGTCAGGTCCGCAGTCATTGTCACCCCACTTACCGTACCAGTTCGTAAACTGTTACTCGATTAAGATCGTTTATTAGTTTCGATG
>NZ_JBITGJ010000335.1:0-1323 GCF_044456925.1 Streptomyces sp. NPDC050743 | reverse complement strand
TGAGGTTCCCCCTGCCGGCCGGACAGCTTGATACTGGGACGGATGGTCCCGGAGGAAGCAGTCACAGGTAGTGAGTAGCAAGAGCAACATGAGTAAGCGGTACACGGCCGAGTTCAAGCGGGACGCGGTGGCCTTGGCGTTGTCCTCGGAGAAGACGGTCACCGAGGTCGCGAGGGATCTGGGTGTGAGTCCGGAAGGGCTGCGCGGGTGGGTGAAGCAGGCGAAGGTCGACCGCGGTGAGGGACCCGCCGGGGCTTTGACCACTGCGGAGCGTGAGGAGTTGGTCCGGCTGCGGCGGAAGGTTCGCGAGCAGGAGGCCACGATCGAGGTTCTGGGAAAAGCGACCGCCTTCTTCGCTCAGGACAAGATGAGGTAGACACCGTGGCACGGTGTCGTTTCATCGATGCGGAGAAGGCATCGGAGGGTAATCCTGCAGGTCACAGCGTTGCGTTTCTGTGCCGTGTGCTGGGAGTGCCCCGTTCCACCTACTACGCGCACAGGGCGTCACGGCCGGCCCGGACGGTGCGGGAGCGGGCCGAGGAGGTGCTGGTGGGCGAGATCCGGGTGCTTCACGCCGGATCTCGCGGTGCCTACGGGGCTCCGCGGATCCACGCCGCCCTGCGGCGGGCCGGGCGGGTGGTGAACTCCAAGAAGATCGAGCGGCTGATGCGCAAGCACCGGATCGTCGGGATCACCCGCCGCCGGCGGCGGGGCCTGACCCGGCAGGCGAAGCGGGCGGTGTTCGCGCTCGACCTGATCGGCCGGGACTTCACCGCGCCCCGGCCCGGGATGCGGCTCGTCGGCGACATGACTGAACTCAGCACGCTGGAAGGGAAGTTGTATCTGGCGACCTGTATCGATCTCGCGACGCGGGAGGTGGTCGGCTGGGCGATGGCCGACCACCACCGCGCCGAGCTGCCGGTCGCCGCCTTGCGGATGGCGGCCGGGCGTGGCGGCCTGGAGCAGGGTTGCGTCATGCATACGGATCGCGGCAGCGAGTACACGAGTGACGAATTCCGCAGCGAAATACGCAAGTTGCGCATGAGGCAGTCGATGGGGCGCGTCGGCTCTTGTTACGATAATGCCGCCGCGGAAAGCTGGTTCGCCATCCTGAAAGCGGAGATCGGGACGACCATGTGGGAGACCCGCGAGGCCGCCCGGGCCGACGTTTTCCACTACGTCGAGGTCGAGTACAACCGCAGCCGGCTCCGTCGGCACCCCGACTACGGGTACGTCACCCCGCTCGAAACGAGATCCTTGCTCAGGCAGAACCTCGTCCCGGCAGCGTAAACACCCGCTGTCCAGTTCGCGGGGGGAACTTCA
>NZ_JBITGJ010000334.1:0-1347 GCF_044456925.1 Streptomyces sp. NPDC050743 | reverse complement strand
TCGGAGAAGTACCAGCTCAAGCGACGGGACTGGGAGGCGGCCGCGCGTGAGGGCCGCACCATCGCGCCCCTCATCACCAAGCTCAACGACATCCGACGGCAGCACCCCGCGCTACAGCGCCTGCGGAACCTCCGCTTCCACCAGACCGACAACGATGCGGTGCTCGCCTACAGCAAGAGCACGGGTGCCAACACGGTCATCGTGGTCGTCAATCTCGATCCGCACCACACCCAGGAGGCCACGGTCTCGTTGGACATGCCGCAACTCGGCCTGGAATGGGACTCCGCCCTGTCCGTGCACGACGAACTGACGGGTGAGACGTACCACTGGGGCAGGACCAACTACGTGCGCCTGACGCCCGGCAGCGGGCCGGCGCACGTGCTCCACGTCGGGCGATCGACGTCCCAGAACGGAGGGCCCGCGGCCTCATGACCGTCAACGAACCCGTACACGACACCTTCGAGGACACTCCCGCCAAGGACCGGGACCCGGGGTGGTTCAAACGCGCCGTCTTCTACGAGGTCCTGGTCCGCTCCTTCCAGGACAGCAACGGCGACGGCATCGGCGACCTGAAGGGTCTGACCGCCAAGCTCGACTATCTGCAGTGGCTCGGCGTGGACTGTCTGTGGCTGCCGCCGTTCTTCAAGTCACCTCTGAAAGACGGCGGTTACGACGTCTCGGACTACACCGCCGTCCTGCCGGAGTTCGGTGACCTCGCCGACTTCGTGGAGTTCGTGGACGCCGCCCACCAGCGCGGCATGCGCGTGATCATCGACTTCGTCATGAACCACACCAGCGACCAGCACCCGTGGTTCCAGGAGTCCCGCAAGAACCCCGACGGCCCGTACGGGGACTACTACATGTGGGCCGACGACGACAAGCAGTACGAGGACGCCCGGATCATCTTCGTCGACACCGAGGCCTCCAACTGGACCTTCGACCCGGTGCGCGGCCAGTACTACTTCCACCGCTTCTTCTCGCACCAGCCCGACCTCAACTACGAGAACCCGGCCGTGCAGGAGGAGATCCTGGCGGCCCTCAGGTTCTGGCTGGACCTCGGGATCGACGGCTACCGACTCGACGCGGTCCCCTACCTCTACGCCGAGGAGGGCACCAACTGCGAGAACCTGCCGGCGACCCACGAGTTCCTGAAGCGGGTCCGCCGTGAGATCGACGCGATGTACCCGGACACCGTGCTGCTGGCGGAGGCCAACCAGTGGCCGGAGGACGTCGTCGACTACTTCGGCGACTTCGGCTCCGGCGGCGACGAGTGCCACATGGCCTTCCACTTCCCGGTCATGCCGCGCATCTTCATGGCCGTACGCCGCGAGTCCCGCTACCCCGTCT
>NZ_JBITGJ010000333.1:0-1353 GCF_044456925.1 Streptomyces sp. NPDC050743 | reverse complement strand
CCCAAGGCCGGGTAGTTAACGATCTCCGTGTCACTGCAAGGGAGTTGGTGACCAAGTTGTGGCGGTGTAGAGGCCGGGGCCGATCTTGTGGATGAGTCCGCTCTCGGCCCATCTGGAGAGTTGTCTGTACATGGTGTCCAGGGTGACGTCGCCGAAGTGAGCCGCGATGTCGCGGGGTCTCCACAGGCGGGTGGGGTCTTCTTCGAGCAGGGCCAGGATGCGGTGTCTGCGGCGCTGGGCGGGGGCGGTATGCCGGTCGTCCCGGGAGGTGGTGGGCAGCGCGGGCTGCGGTTGTGAAGGTTCGAGGACGCTGACGTCGAGGCTGGTGACGGTGCGGCTGTGATCGGGTCTGCCGTCGTTGTGTCGTTCGTTGTACCGGGAGGTCGGTGATTTGACCTTGCGGGTGCTCACGCGGGGGCGACGGGGCGGCAGGAGTGCGGCCAGGACGCGGCGTCCGATGGTGCCGACCGGGTCGGTGGCGTCCGCGATGACGCCGGCGGCGTGGATTACCTGCTCACGGGCGGTCTGGAGGGCGATGGTGAAGCCGCAGCGGTCCGGGTCGGTGCCGGGGAGGGACTCGGCGGCATCGACCATCGCCGTGCGCAGGAGTTGGTAGAGCGCCAGCAGGGACCACATCTCCTGCTCGACGCCGACGCGGTCACCCGAGCGCAGCACCCGCCCGTCCATGATCGTGTGGCGGAGTGCGTAGTACGCCGATTCGTGCTCCCACCGCTGGTGATACAGGCTGACCAGGGCGGCAGCCGGATAGCGGCGAGCGTCACTCAACGTAGTGGCCAGCCGGTAGGCGCCGGTGAATACCGTGCCGTCGGCGCAGGTCACGGTGATCTGCGCGTCGATGATCCGCACCGGGCTGGTGCCGATCGCCGACAGGTAGGAGCCATCGGCCAGGCGGACGAGAGCGGGCGTGCGCCGGTTGCTACGCAGCCGGCCCAGGACCTGCGCGCCGGTGGCGGTCACCTGGGCAAGGAAGTCGTTGCCGTCGAAGCCCTTGTCCCACAGCACCAGCATCTCTGGCGTCAGCAGGTGCAGCAGGCGCCGGGCATAGCCCGTCTCGCCCTCGCTGGTGGGGCCGAAGACCGCGCCGATCAGAGCCCTCGTTCCGGTCTCGACCAGCGTCATCAGCTCCACAAGGGGGTATCCGCCATGGCCCGCAGAGCCGAGCCAGGCCCGGTTGCGGTCGGTGTCCGGGACCCTGATCGAGCTGCAGTCGAAGGAGACCGTGCGATACCGACCGAACCGCACCCCGGGCGTCCTCGGCTGAGCCAACGGCCCCAACAACACCTCACACAGCCCGCGCATGGGCGCACTGCCGACCCTGCGCCGCAGGTCACG
>NZ_JBITGJ010000332.1:0-1380 GCF_044456925.1 Streptomyces sp. NPDC050743 | reverse complement strand
GGGTGCCTCTGTGTTTGTCAAGCTGGTTGGGGTGTCGGCGTAGGCTCGGGTTCGGCGGGTCCGGGAAGTGACTTGTCCGAAGAGTCGGTCGTCGGGGTTGGGCCGGCCGCGCTGGATGCTGTAGTCGCCCCCGGTTGTCCTCCCGGGCCCGTCGTCTGGGTGCGTCGGCGTTCGTCGCTGATCATCGTTCGCCAGACGTGATCAGCGAGGCGGCGCTTCAGGCAGCGTTGTGCTTCCCTGGATGTCTTTCCTTCTGAGAGTTTGGCCTGGTAGTAGGTGTGGCCTCGGGTGCCCGGCATGCGGATCTGCGTGATGGCGACGGTGTGAAGTGCCGCGTTGAGCTGGCGGTCGCCGCGCCTGGACAGGCGGTGGCGTGCGCGGTCGGCGCTGGCGATCTCGATGGGAGCGGTGCCGGCGTACTGGGCGAAGGAGCTGGCGGTCGGGAAGCGGGCGGGGTTTCCGGTGCGGCCCAGGAGTCGGGCAGCGGTCACGGCTCCGATGCCCGGAGTGTCGGTCAGTCGGCTTTCGGACTCTGCGACCAGTGCTGCCATAGCCTTGGCGTTGTCCTTCAGCTTCACGTCCCAGGTCCGGATCTCGGCGATCAGGTCAGCGGCGAGGGCGTGGCGGGTGAGCTCGGCCGAACCCACGGGGACCACCGTGTCCAGCAGCTGTTCGGCTTTGGCCGCGGACAGGTCCCGCGGTGCCCCGCCGGGCAGCAGGGCCCGCAGCAGCGCGTGGAGCTGGTTCACCGCACGGACCCTGGCCTGCGCGAGGTTGCTGCGGCGTTCGTCCAGCAGCGCCAGTGCGTCTGTTGAACTGTCGGGCTGCACCGGCCGTGCGTCGCCCTGGAGAGCAGCGACGCACGCTGCCGCGGCGGCGTCGATGCGGTCGTTCTTGCGGCCTGCGCCGCGTGAAAGCTGGCGGACGCGGGCAGTGGCGCTCGGTGCGACGTCAACGACCTGTTCTCCCCGGGCGAGCAGCCATGAAGTCAGGTGGTGTCCCAGGCCCTTGGCGTTCTCGACAGCCCATCGCCGCTCGGGCCACTGACGGGCCCAGTCCAGCATGCGCTGGTACTCCTGGAGCGTCACGTCGATGCGGATCGATGCGAGATCACGGTTGGTCTCGGGATCGACGGCCGTGGCCGTGTGGGTCGACTTGTGCGGATCGATGCCGATCAGCATCATCGGCGGTCCCCTCCTTCTCGGTGTCGGGTCAGTGGAATCCGCAGCTGACATCCCGACTTCGAGAAACGTGGGGTGGCCGATGCTCATGCCTCTGTTGAGTCAAGCCGCGAACGGGCACCGGGCAGGTCGACACACCCAAAGAGAGCCAGCCCCTGCGGGCGGCAGGAAGTACTCGAGTCAGCCTGCCCGGCGTCCT
>NZ_JBITGJ010000331.1:0-1392 GCF_044456925.1 Streptomyces sp. NPDC050743 | reverse complement strand
AGCGCAGCTGGGGCATCGGCCGGCACATCCAGGGCAGCCAGCTCTTCGACTACTGGCGCGACCCCGACCACTTCATGCTGGAGCACTTCGCCGACGGCGACCTGTTCTCCTGCGACCTCGAACCAGGGTGGGCGCCGATGTCCGCGAGCGGGCTGGCCCAGTGGGGCCCGCCGGTCACGCGTGACTTCCTGGGCGCGAGCCCGTCCCCGGCCAAGCTGCGCCAGGTCATGAGGGCCCTGCGCGACGACAACGAACTCGACCCCGCACGCCTGCTGGGCCTGATGAAAGCGATGAGCTCATGAGCACCAACGTTCTGCGCACCACCGACGGCTGGTGGGTCGTCCGCGACGAGCGGGCCGTCCGCATCGACACCAAGGCCGTCACCACCGCGGAACTGCTCGCCGACCGGGACGCCGTCCGGGAGGCCGCCGCCTCCGACGAGAACGGCACACCCGTCGTCGACCTGGTCGCGCTGCCCCCGGTCACCACCCCCTGCCGGGTGGTCGCCCAGATGGTCAACTACCGCAGCCACGCCAAGGATTCCGGCTTCACCGGCGACATTCCGCCCACCTTCTTCCGCAAGGCGTCCGGCTCGGTCAGCGGTCCCCACGACACGATCGTCCGCCCGTCGCACGTGAAGTTCCTCGACTACGAGGTGGAACTCGGCCTCGTCATGGGCGCACCCCTGCCGGTGGGCACCGTCGTCGAGGAGCAGGACCTGCCGCGCTACGTCGCCGGTCTGGTCCTGACCAACGACGTCAGCGCCCGCGACGTCCAGCTGACCAAGACCCAGTTCTACGAGAGCAAGTCCTACCCGACCTTCACGCCGACGGGCCCGTACCTGGCCCTGCTGGAGCCCGAGGACTTCGCCCATCTGCTGAACCTGCGGCTGCGGCTGAACGTCAACGGCGTACCGCGTCAGG
Source organism: Streptomyces sp. NPDC050743 (assembly GCF_044456925.1). NCBI lineage: Bacteria > Bacillati > Actinomycetota > Actinomycetes > Kitasatosporales > Streptomycetaceae > Streptomyces > Streptomyces sp. NPDC050743. Next base: position 469 of record NZ_JBITGJ010000331.1, on the reverse strand, counting down.
ACCGCACGCTCGCCGACATGATCGTGCGGCCCGCGCAGGCCCTCACCCTGCTCGCCCGCTTCCAGACCCTCGACCCGGGCGATCTGCTGCTGACCGGCACCCCCGGCGGCACCGCCCTGAAGGCCCCGCCCGCGCCGGTCGCGAAGATCAGTGCGCTGCTGCCGCCCGCGGCGAGGTGGAAGGCGTTCTTCAAGGGCCAGGCCAAGAACCCGCGTTACCTGCGCGACGGTGACCTCATCACCGCCACGATCGCCACCCCGGACGGGCGGATCAACCTCGGCGATCAGCGGACCGCCGTGGCGGACGCGAGGTGAGCGCCGAAGCCCGGAGACCGGTGGTGATCATCGGCGCGGGACCGGTCGGGGTCACGGCCGCCCTCCTGCTCGCCCGGCACGGAGTGCCCAGCCTGCTCCTCGAACGCCACCGGGACATCTACCCCCTGCCACGCGCCGTCGTCGCGGACGACGAG
>NZ_JBITGJ010000330.1:0-1428 GCF_044456925.1 Streptomyces sp. NPDC050743 | reverse complement strand
GCGAGCACAGCCTGCTTGTGGCCCTTGCCCTCGCTGCGCTTGCGCTCGTAGAACGTCTTGGAGACGGGGCAGCAACGGGCGGCGGCCTGGGCAGACAGGTAGAAGACGCGTAGCAGGCGTCGACTGTAGCGGCGTGGCCGGTGCAGGTTGCCGCTGATGCGGCCTGAATCACGGGGCACCGGAGCCAGCCCCGCGACGCCGGCAAGGCGGTCGGCGGTGCCGAACGTGTTCATGTCTCCACCGGTGACGGCGATGAACTCCGCGCCGAGCACGGGACCGATTCCGGGCATGCTGAGGATCACGTCGGCGTGCTGGTGCTCGCGAAACCGGCCTTCGATGAGCTTGTCCGTCTCTGTGATCTCTTCATCGAAGGCCATCACCTCCCTTGCGAGCTTGGCCACCAGGGCGGCGGCGAGTTTCTCGCCGGGGACGGCAGTGTGCTGGGCCTCGGCCGCCTCGATCGCGGTGGCCGCAACGGCCGCGGCATTGCGGACCTTCCGGTTCTTGAGCCAGGCCGCCAGGCGGTTCCGACCGATCCGGCGCAGGCCGGCCGGAGTCTGGTACCCCGTCAGCAGCACCAGCGACGCCTTGGAAGCGCTGTAGTCGAAGGCGCGTTCCAAGGCCGGGAAGTACTCGAGCATCTGGGCACGCATCCGGTTGATCGCCCGGGTGCGGTCCGCGGCCAGGTCGTAGCGGCGGGCGGTGAGGATCCGCAGGTCCACCGCGATCTCGTCGCCAGCTGTCAACGGCTCCAGATCGCGGCGCATCCGCGCCTGGTCGGCGATCACATAGGCGTCCTTGGCATCGGTCTTTCCATCGCCGCGGTAGGAGGCGGAGGCATGGTGGACGGTGCGGCCGGGGATGTAGAGGAGCTTCTGCCCGTGATTGACCAGCAGCGCGATCAGCAGGGCGGCTCCGCCGGCGTTGAGGTCGACAGCCCAGGTCACGTCCTCGCTGATGCGCAGGACGTCGGTGATCAGTTCCAGCAGTTCAGACTCGTTGTTCGGCACGCGCCGCGAGAGCACCTTCGCCCCATCGGCGTCTATCACCGTGCAGTGGTGTTCGCCCTTGCCCGCGTCCGTACCTGCCCAGAGTTCGGGCACCAGTGCCTCCGTCGTCGTTCTCGTACCTGTCCCAGCAGACGACCTCGCCGACGTGTCCTTACACAGCGATCCACTTCGCTCATCCCAATTAGCGGTCGAGTCGTCGCGGGGCGCCGGGCGGCCAATCTTCTTCAGCCACAACCAACAGCGCATCCAGTACAGCCATACCCGGCGCCCCTGGGCCTCCCGATCCTACGAATGACCGGGGTGAACCCAGGCAGAACGGTAAGGATCCAGTCAACCAATCCGCTGGAGCGGATCAACCGGGAGATCAAGCGCCGGACCGACGTCGTCCAGATCTTCCCCAACCCCGACGCCCTCGAGC
>NZ_JBITGJ010000329.1:0-1461 GCF_044456925.1 Streptomyces sp. NPDC050743 | reverse complement strand
CAGGGCCCCGGCGTTTGCCTCGGATGTCTGGTTGATCATGTGATGCCGTAGAGGGCGAGGACGCGGTGGCGTTCGGTGTGGGCTCGGCGTCCGGCGGCGGTGTTGACGTACCCGGCGAGTTTGAGTGCGCCGCGGATCAGGTCGCGGATGGCGGCGAGCACGGCTGGCGTATTGCGAGTCCTGATCTGGGACTTGTCCTCGCCGAAGACGACATCTCGTACCCAGTGGACGGTGTTCTCCACGGTCCAGTGCCCGCGGGCCCAGGTGGCGATCTCGGCCGCGTCGGCTTGCTCGGCGGGCAGGTCGGTGATGGCGTAGACGGTCTCGCTGGACCACTTCTTCGCCCCGTAGAGGCGGCGTCTGCGCTGGATGCGCAGGACCTGGCGGGCGTTGGGGAAGAGCAGGCCGTCAACGGTGACGACCTGCACGTGACGCTGCTCGTGGCGGCCATGGCCGCGGGTGTCGTCACGGTGGATCACGGGGATTTCTTTCCAGGGCAGCCGGTGGAGTTGGCGGGCCTGACCGCGCTGGTTGTTCTTGATCGTGAGGAGGTAGTGGGCACCGCGTTCGTGCAGGTAGGCGGCGTGGGCGTGCTGGGCGTGGAGAGCATCGGCGGTGATGACCGCGCCCGCGAGGTCTCCGTCGTCGATCTGGTCGAGCAGGGGTGCGAACTCGGGGATTTCGTTCGTCTTCGCGCCGATCTCGCGGGAGGCGAGGGTGATGCCGTCGCCGTGGCGGACCGCGGAGAGCACGAAGACCCGGCTGCCGTCAGGGCGTCGTGCGCCGCGCAGGCATTTGCCGTCCACCGCGATCGCCCTGCGCCTTTGGCGCACCGGATCGGTCTGGGCGGCGGCCTGGTGGGCTCGGCGCTGTTCGCGCTCTGGGCCGCCGTCGGGCATCAGCGGCGCGGGATGCGCGCTCTCGTCGGGGAGCAGGGACGTCAGGTAGGCGAACCCGGCCGCGCTGAGTTCGGCCGGATCAAGGCGTCCCAGCACGCTGCGCAGGGTCTTCTCGCTCGGTACCCGGTAGCGGCCCAGGAGCGGGTGGTAGGGCAGGCCGAAGGCGGCCAGTTCCTCGGGTGTCGCGCGCCGGCACCACTCCGCTGCCGCAGTGATCGAGTCGTGGCCCGCGGGCGTCATCGCGCAGACCGCCAGGGCCAGCAGGGAGGAGAGCCGGTAGCGCACGCCGCTGGCTCCGCGAGGATCGGTGAGCGACTCGAACTCCGCAACCAAACTGCGGACTTGATCCCGGGCGGCACCCTCACGCAGATCTTGCAGACGGGGTGCGGGGCAGACAGGAGCAGGGATGGGGGATGATGGTGGGACGAACACGGCACCTTCGTGGATCTTGAAGCGTAGAGAACTCCATGATCCACAGGGGCCGTGTTCGCCTGCTTCCGGGGCTCCCCACCGACGTCAACCGACCCAAGGTCGGACGAGCCGGGCAAACGCCGGGGCCCTG
>NZ_JBITGJ010000328.1:0-1469 GCF_044456925.1 Streptomyces sp. NPDC050743 | reverse complement strand
CCGAGACGCTTCGCAGCCTTGGACATACGCAGCAACTCCACCCACGCAACAATACATGCACAACACTAGGGATTACCAATGAAGTTGGTGAGCCTGTTGGCCGTGGGCTGCCAGCAGTGCCAGCAACAGGGCGGAGGACCTGCTGGAGATGTCCACCGCCCAGTGCACCTCATCGGCCAGGTCCAGGATCTCGCCGAGCGCGGTCAGGATCGCCGACTCGTCAAGCCTCGACGAGGTTCTTCCAGATGTGCCAGCGGTCCGCGACATGTATCGCACCGGGGGCGCCGAGCCGTCCGGCCTCGGCGTATGCGGTGGAGCGGTCGCGGCAGATCACTTCCACGCCGGGATGGTCGGCGAGCCACCGGGCGACCGTGGCTGTGGCCCGGTCGGGCAGCAGGTCGACCGGCTGGCGTGTCTCGATGTCCACCAGGATGGTGCCGTAGTTGTGTCCCTTGCGCAGCGCGAACTCGTCCACTCCCAGCACTCGTGGGGTGCGCGCGGGGAACTCCGGCAGGCGGCGTATCAGCCGCAGCAGGGTTGACCGGCTGGCCCGGAGGGCGAGCGCGTGCGCCAGTCGGACACCGGCACGGCCCGCCAGCATCACCGCCAGCCGCTCAAGGACCGCCTGGAGGCCGGCGCTTCGCCTTCCATGTCGAAAGGTCAGTCCGTCGACCTGCTCGGCGAACGTCGCCTGCCGGCACGTCCGTTGACGGCAACGGAACCGCCGGACCTGTAACTCGATCATTACGGCGCGTCCGCCGACCGCGCTGTCAGCAAGACGGCGCACGTACCGGCTGTGTACGCGGGTCGACACCGTGCCGCTGGCAGGACACGCAGCCTGGTCCGCTGCCGTGCGGGCCCGCACGACCACCGACTCCTCGCTGGCCACGACGTTTTCGATCAGGACACCTTCGACCTGGTGGAATCACAGGTCTTGGATGAGCACATCACCCACGGCCGTTCATGATCGCGGTTGTGGTGACCCTCCGTGACCCTGGCACGGAAAGTGATCCAGAACCACGGTTCACGGAACGGCGACACCGTGGACGTGCCCAGGCCGCAATGCCTCGCGGGCATGGGCTCAGCGGCCGGCGCCCCGGCTGTTACGACCGGCGGCGAGCCGGCCCTCCAGGCCCGTGATGAGTGTGTCGATCACCAGCCGGAACATGTGGTCCTGATCAGGGCCTGCCTGGTGTGCGTCCGTGACCTCGTCCGCGTCGGCAGCGGCACCGGGGGGTTTGAGACTCGCCCACTGCCGGAGCGAGCCGTTGAGTTCGGCGCTGAGGACACCGACGACGACGGCGGCCATGAGAGCGGCAATCTCCGGAACCTCCGACTGCGACACCCCTGTGGCGGCTACGATCGCGGTGAGGCCGGTCCAGAACGGGTCGTCGGGCTGGATGAAGTCCGGCTGGTGGCTGAACGAGTACGCCAGCAGCTCAGGGTGACGGTGCGCCAGGGTCCGGAAG
>NZ_JBITGJ010000327.1:0-1482 GCF_044456925.1 Streptomyces sp. NPDC050743 | reverse complement strand
GCACCGTGTGTGGAGCGGTGTCCCCCAGGGACGAGAACTCCGCCCGCGTGATGCTGGTCCGGGCAGGTTGGAACCCGGACGGTGTCGAGGGCGTAGGACCACCGGGGCCGCCGGCTCCGGTGGCGGCCTGAGCCGTAAATCCCCGCTCAGCCCTGGAGGGTGACGCATCCCCTCCCTCCAGGGAGGGGAGCCTTCAACGAGTCCCAGTACCCCGGGGTCGCCCCGCAGGCGGACGCCGTCACCGCGGACACCGACCTGGTGACGCTGACGATCGGCGGCAACGACAACGGCACCTTCGTCAACGCCATGCTCGCCTGCGGCACCGCGGGCGTCCTCAGCGGAGGCAAGGGCAGCCCGTGCAAGGACACGTACGGCACGTCCTTCGACGACGCGATCGACGCGAAGACCTACCCCGCGCTGAAGACCGCGCTGGGCGCCGTGCGGGACAAGGCACCGGACGCCCGGGTCGCGGTGCTCGGCTACCCCTGGATCACGCCGGCCGCGGCCGACCCGTCCTGCTTCGTCAGCATGCCGATCGCCTCCGGCGACGTGCCGTACCTGCACGCGCTGCAGGCCCACCTCAACGCCGTCGTGCAGCGCGCCGCCGCGGAGAGCGGGGCCACCTACGTGGACTTCTCCCAGGCGTCCGAGGGCCACGACGCCTGCCAGGCCGTCGGCACCCGGTGGATCGAGCCGCTCCTGTTCGGGCAGAACATCGTCCCCGTCCACCCCAACGCGCTCGGTGAGCAGCGCATGGCCGAGCGCACCATGAGCGTGCTCGGACTCGGCTGACCCCGCACCGGCGGTTCAGGCCCGTGCGCCGCCGTCCACCCGCAGCACCGTGCCGGTCACGAAGGAGGAACGGTCGCTGAGCAGCCACGCGGCGGCCTCGGCGATCTCCTCCGGCACGGCCGCGCGGCGCAGCGGGGTGAGCGCCGTGAGCCGGTCCTGAAGACCAGGAGCCTCCGCTTCCCAGGCCCGGATCATCTCCGTCAGGGTGTTGCCGGGCGCGATCGCGTTGACGCGGATTCCCTCGGGACCGTACGTCACGGCGGCCGACTCCGTCAGGCTGTTCACCGCCCGCTTCATCGCTCCGTACGCGGGCAGTTCGGGATTGCCCCGCAGACTGCCGATGGAGGAGTTGTTGACGATGGCGCCCGTCCCGGCGGTGGCCCGGATGGCGGCGACCTCGGCGACCATGGCCAGCCAGACGCTCTTGAGGTTCACCGGGTTCCTCCGAGGATGCCCCGGCCTTCAGGCCGGGGAGGAATCGGGCTCCTGCGGAGCAGGGCAGGGGTAGCGGGATCGCGGTCAGGGCGATCCGGCGTCCACCCCGCACGGCGGTGACGTCGCCCACCATGATCGAGAACTCTCAACTGTCAGTGGCCTCGGGTAGGTTCGGATGCATGACGACAGAGGCGACCACGAAGGACGCCGGGCATGCCCGGTACACCTTCCGTGTGCGCCTGTCGAACACGGCCA
>NZ_JBITGJ010000326.1:0-1503 GCF_044456925.1 Streptomyces sp. NPDC050743 | reverse complement strand
ACGGGTGCGGTGAGGTCTTCCTCTTCGGGGAGTTCGTCGGTGTCGACGCCGCGTACCTGGGCCAGTTCGTGTTTGAGGGCGGCGAGTTCGGCGCCGCCGGCCATGTGGTTGGTCAGTTCCTCCAGGCCGACCTCGGTGCGGGAGGCGGACAGTTCCAGGGTGCCCAGGCGCAGCACGCTGAAGTGGTCGCCGACCATGTAGGCGTGGTGGGGGTTGTGGGTGATGAAGATGACGCCCAGGCCGCGGTCGCGGGCGGCGGCGATGTACTTCAGCACCACGCCGGACTGCTTGACGCCCAGGGCGGCGGTGGGCTCGTCCAGGATCAGCACGCGGGCGCCGAAGTGGACGGCGCGGGCGATGGCCACGCACTGGCGCTGGCCGCCGGAGAGGGTGCCGATGGGCTGTTCCAGGTCGTCCAGGACGATGCCCATGTTGCGCAGTTCCCGGTCGGCGGTCTTCTTCATCGCCGCGATGTCCAGGCGCCGCAGCGGCCAGGGCCCGCGGGTCATTTCCGAGCCGAGGAAGAAGTTGCGCCACACCGGCATCAGCGGCACGGTGGCCAGGTCCTGGTAGACCGCCGCGATGCCCTTGTCGAGGGCCTCGCGCGGGCCGGCGAAGCGCACCGGGCGCCCGTCGACGAGGAACTCGCCCTCGGTGTGCTGGTGCAACCCGGAAATGATCTTGATGAGGGTGGACTTGCCGGCGCCGTTGTCGCCCAGCACGCACGTCACCCGGCCGGCGTGGACCTTCAGGTCGACGCCGTGCAGGGCGCGGATGTTGCCGTAGGACTTGCCGGCCTTGCGCAGTTCGACCAGCAGGCCGTCCTCGGCGGGCGGTGCGTCCGCGACCACGGTGGCGTGGGTCTTGTCGTCGGTCATCGTTTTACCTCCGGGTCGCGGTGCGCTGGACCCACAGATTGATCAGGACGGCGCCGAGCAGCATCACGCCCAGGAAGGCCTTGAACCAGTCGGGGTTCCAGCCGGCGTAGACGATGCCCTGGTTGACCATGCCGAACATGAACGCCCCGAAGACCGGGCCGATCGCCGAGCCGGCGCCGCCGGTGAGCAGACAGCCGCCGATCACGGCCGCCGCGATGTAGATCAGTTCCTGGCCCACGCCCTCACCGGACTGCACGGTGTTGAAGGAGAACAGCTGGTGCATGCCGATGAACCAGGCGCCGAAGCCGACCAGCATGAACAGCGAGATCTTGGTGAAGGTCACCGGGACACCGACCGCCCGGGCGGAGTCCTTGCTGCCGCCGACCGCGAAGATCCAGTTGCCGTACTTCGTGCGCAGCAGCACCCACGTCGCGATCGCGGCGAAGACCAGCCACCACACCACGGTGATCTTCACCTGGACCCCGCCGACGTCGAACGAGGAGGCGAAGACCTTCCTGGCCTGGTCGAAGCCGTCCATGTCGCTGATGTCGTCGGTGGCCACGTTGCCGGTGACCAGCTTGGTCACCGCCAGGTTCACGCCCTGCAGGATCAGGAAGGTGCCCAG
>NZ_JBITGJ010000325.1:0-1528 GCF_044456925.1 Streptomyces sp. NPDC050743 | reverse complement strand
CTTGAGATTAAACCCCGGCAAGATCATTTCTTGTCGGGGTTCATCGTTCTCCTGCCGACAGGCACGGCCACCCGCGACCCTTCGGAGTGCTGAAGCTTCGAAGGTGGGAGGGTGGCCGTGGGGCCGACTATGCCAGGGCTGCGCGCCGTGGTCGAGGGAGAGGCCGCAGCACGGCGGCGCCTGATCGGTTTCCGTGCAGGGCTGTATGCCTGCTTGCGGCGTCGCGGGGACGCGCTGTTCGAGCTGGTAGAGGCCGTTTTGACGGCGGACGGGCCGGTGGGCTCGCTGGTGGAGCTGTCCGAGGAGAAAGCGTTTCGGCGCGGCCACGGAGCCTTGTACGACGCTCTGGCCTGCGGCGACATCGACGTCGAGGCGTTGGCGAAGCTGTTGGCGACCTCGTGGAAGCCCGTTGATGACGGCCCGGTCAAGGTGGCGGTGGACGTCTCGCCATGGGCGCGGCCGGACGCCGTGACGTCCGACGGGCTGTGCCACTGTTATGCGTCGTGTCGCTGCGACGGCGCGCGCAAGACCATTCCGGGCTGGCCGTACTCCTTCGCCGCCGGGCTGGAGTGGGGTGCCTCCTCCTGGACGGCGCTGTTGGATGCGGCCCGTATCGGGCCTGATGACGACTCCACCATCGTGACGGCCCGTCAGGTAGGGCGGGTGGTCGAGCGTCTTGACGCTGCTGGCCTGCTCGTCGGACGTCCTGCCCCGGTGTTCGTCTTCGACTCCGGCTACGACTTGACCCGCACCAGCTATCTGACCAGCCAGGACGGCCTGAAAGTTCAGATCTTGGGACGTGTGCGCTCGGACCGGGTCTACTACGCGGCTCCGTCCGGGCACCGGCCTGACGGACAGCCCGGACGGCCGAGGAAACACGGGGAGCGGTTCGAGCTGGGCAGACCCGCCACCTGGCCCGTTCCCGACGAACAACTGGCCGCACACAACCCGCGCTACGGTGCGGTGGAGGTGACCGCCTGGCACGGCCTGCACCAGAAACTGACCAGGCAGGCCGGCTGGACCGGGTTCGTCGGGACGATGCCGATCGTGCCGGGCACCGTGATCCGCATCAAGGTCGAGCGGCTGCCCGGCGACCGGGCACCACAGGACCTGTGGCTGTGGCATACCGCGCCCGCGGACACGGCCTTCGACCTGGACCTGCTGTGGAAGACCTACCTTCGCAGGTTCGACGTCGAGCACACCTTCCGGTTGATCAAGGGAGTGCTGGGCTGGACACGCCCGCAGATCCGCACCCCCGAACAGGGGGAACGCTGGACGTGGCTGATCCTGGCGGCACACGCCCAACTCCGGCTGGCCCGAACACTCACACGTGATCTGCGACGCCCCTGGGAACGATCGATCCCCTCCGACCGGCCGGTGACACCGGGCCGCGTCCGCCGGGGATTTCGTCAACTACGGCGCTTGATCGGCACTCCCGCCAGAAGGCCGAAACCCGCCACCGCGGGCCCCGGCCGCCCGAAGGGCACCACCCGGCCTCCCCGTCTGCGCTACCCGGTCGGGAAGAGGA
>NZ_JBITGJ010000324.1:0-1538 GCF_044456925.1 Streptomyces sp. NPDC050743 | reverse complement strand
CAACGTCGATCGTTTAGGCGGCTCGGCTGGGGTGTGAGTTTTCTTCCGATGCTGCGTCAGGGCGTGTGAGCTGAAGGATTGTCACGTCTGCGGGTGGGGTGATCGGCCTGAGCTCTTCGGGGAAGAGCTGGAGGCTAACGGTGTGGGTGACCCGGGTGGTAGCGGGCTCATCGGCGCGGAGCAGGCGGTATCCGGTGCCGCCGCGTTTGGTGGCGCGGGGCGCGGCGCGTCCTGGGCGGGGCTTGACGGCGGTGCGGATCAGGTCGGCCTGGACGTCAGCGAGCTTGGCGGCCAGTTTCCGAGGGGGGAAAGTCCGTCCCGACGGTGCGTCGGACGGCGGCGAGGGCGTTTTTGAAGCTGATGTGCGTCACGGGCAGGCCGGCGCGATGGGCGGTGTCGGCGGTCAGGTGGCGCAGGGCCTGGTAGACGCAGAGCATGGCCCACAGTTCCTGCTCGATCAGGGCGGGACTGTTCGAGCGCAGGGTGGCACTCCGCCCGCCGCGCTGCTCGATCTTGATGTTCTTGTAGATCGTTTCGCTGGTCCAGCGGGCGGCGTACAGCTCGGCGAGTTCACCCGCCGGGGCCTTGTCGGGGTCGAGCAGCGTGGTGATCAGGCAGAACAGCTCGGAGGTCTCCTCGGTGGGGCCGTCCGGCCCGATAGTGGTCGTGGTGACGGTGTACTCGATGACCCGGACCGGCATCCGCTCGCTCGCGCGTCGGCCGCGCAGCTCGCTTCTGTAGGTGCCATCGGGCAGGACCTCGATGAGCGGGAGGCCGAAAGACTCCGAGACCCGCCACAGGAGTTGAGCACCCCTCGCTGCGGCGTCAGTGCATAGGTCGTAGGCGGGAAAGCCCCGGTCGGCCATCAGCAGCACCCCCGGCTTCAGCAGGGGCAGCAGCCGTCGGGCCAGGGTGCGCTCGCCGACCGCGAAGGAGTCGAAGACGGCTCCGAGCAGGGACAAGGTTCCGCACTCGGCCAAGGCCAGCAGGCGCACCTGAGGGTAAGGGCCCGAGCGGGAGCCGTTGGAGGAGCGGGCGTAGGCGGCGGCGTTCGCGTCACTGTCCGGCACGTCCAGCAGCGTGCCGTCCATCGACAGCAGCCGCAGCCCCCGCCAGAACGTCCCGGGCGTGGCGGCCGTGCCGCACACACCGGCGACCTTGTCGAACAGCAGCCGCAGCGGGGCCTGACCCAAGCGGCGTCGGGCCACCGCCAGCGAGCCCGCATTCGCCGCACGCCAGCGCTCCCCGGCCCGGCGCGGGATGTTCTCCACCATCTCCCGCAGCACCAGCGCATAGCCCTGGCCAGTGAACAGCCACATCGCCAGCGTGAAGTACACCATCAGCGTCGAAGGCAGCGACCGCGTCCGCTCCTCCCGCGCTCCCGCCTCCTCGACCGTCAGGTCCACCAACTCGGGCGTGAAGGTACGCGTAAGCAGCCCCAACCGAACCCGCTCCGGGTAGCTCCCACCAGCAACATGATCACTCGGCACGAGACAGGCACTCTACCCGATCAAGATCATCTAATCGAACGACGTTGG
>NZ_JBITGJ010000323.1:0-1552 GCF_044456925.1 Streptomyces sp. NPDC050743 | reverse complement strand
CAGGGCTGAGCGGGGATTTACGGCTCAGTAGTCCAGGCCGCTGCGCTGGCCGCCGTGGAGGCGGGAAAATGTGGGCGCGCTCCGTCCGGGACGCCGGCGTATCCGTGATGCTTGTGAGCTCGAGGTTCAGTATGGCGTCGGGGACTGCTTGCAGGGACCGTCAATTGTTGCGGCAGCACGCGGACCAGACTCTTCAGCCCTGTGGTTCCTCCGGACGGTGCGTGCCTGGTAGACACCGCCTGGGAGGGGCTGCATGGACGTGTTGCACCAGCGCTGTGCCGCGCTGGACATCGGCAAGAAGGACCTCAAGGCGTGCGTCCGCGCACCGAATCCGAGCGGACGGCGATCGCGGCGGCAGGAGATCCGGACCTTCGCCACCACGACGAACGCCTTGTTGGAGCTGCGGGACTGGCTGGTCGCCGAGAAGGTCACCCTGGTCGTGATGGAAGCCACCGGGGACTACTGGCGTGGCGCGTTCTACCTGCTCGAAGACTGCCTGAACGTGATCCTGGTGAACGCCGCGCACGCCAAGGGCCTGCCCGGGCGCAAGACGGACGTCGCGGACGCGGCCTGGCTGTGCCAGCTGGGTGAGTGCGGTCTGCTGCAGGCCTCGTTCGTGCCGCCCGAGCCCATCCGGCATCTGCGTGACCTCACCCGCTACCGCACCACCCTGGCCACCGAGCTGAGCCGCGAGGCACAGAGGCTCGAGAAGGAACTCGAGGACGCGGGGATCAAACTCTCCAGCGTGGCCACCGACATCCTCGGGGTTTCCGGCCGGGCCATGCTGGAAGCCCTCATCGCCGGCGAACGCGACAGCCGTGTCCTGGCCCAGATGGCCAAGGCCCGCATGCGCCCCAAGATCCCCGAGCTGGTGGAGGCGCTGGAAGGCAACTTCGGCGCGCATCACGCCTTCCTGTGCCGTCTCCACCTGGACCGCATCGACCAGCTGCGGGCCACTATCAACCAGTTGTCGGTTCGGATCGAGGAGGAGATGCTCCCTTTTGCCCGACAGCTTGAACTACTCGAGACCATCCCCGGCGTCGGCAGAGTCACCGCAGAAGTGATCATCGCGGAGACCGGCGGCGACATGGCCCGCTTCCGCACCGCCGGCCACCTCGCCTCCTGGGCCGGCGTCTGTCCGGGCCACCACGAATCCGCGGGCAAGCGCAAATCCGGGCGCAGACGCCACGGCAACCGATGGCTTAATGCAGCTCTGGGCACCGCCGCCATGGCAGCCTCCCGCACCCGGGAACACACCTACCTCGGCGCCCGCTACATGCGGCTGATGCCCCGCCTCGGCAAGAAGAAGGCCCTGGTCGCCCTCGAACACTCACTCCTGACCGCCGTCTGGCACATCCTCACCACCAACACCCCATTCCACGACCTCGGCGGCGACTACTACACCCGCCACGACCCCGAACGCACCCTGCGACGCCTCACCCGACAGGCCAACGCCCTCGGACTCACCGTCCGCTTCGAACCCATCGGAGCCTGAGGGGGCCACCCTGACCGGTTCTATTTTTCGGACCAGGCCGCCACCGGAGCCGGCGGC
>NZ_JBITGJ010000322.1:0-1559 GCF_044456925.1 Streptomyces sp. NPDC050743 | reverse complement strand
GTACGTCACCCCGCTCGAAACGAGATCCTTGCTCAGGCAGAACCTCGTCCCGGCAGCGTAAACACCCGCTGTCCAGTTCGCGGGGGGAACTTCAAGCAGCCACAAAGAACGTTCTTGGTCCGACGGTACAAGAAGCGGCCCTTTTGACCAGCGGAAACGACCCTCGTAGGGCTGCTGGGCCGACGTAATGGACCGACAACGGTCCGGATCTTGGTCCCGGGGCGTGAGGGGCCTGTGGGCGGCATGGGCGCGGGTGGGACCTTGCATTCTGCGCGCCCGCACGGGCGCATCAACGGGTTCTCAGGGCCGCGGATTGATGGCGCACTGTCGGGTGGCCGGGGGAGGCAGTATCTCATGCGGCCCCGTGCCATGATGCCGACCTCACGACTGGGTGGGGGTGGGCAGACAGGTCTGCCGGTAGAACGCCGAGCCCTCCACGATGCGCGCGGGGTCCCACTGGTGCTGCTTGGCCTGGGAGATCGACCAGGCCGCGTTGATCAGTCCGATGTGGCTGAACGCCTGAGGGAAATTGCCCAGCAGTTCCCCAGTGGCGGGGTCGACCTCCTCCGCCATCAGGCCCACGTCGTTCATCGCGGTCGCGGCCCGCTCGAAGGCCGCCTGTGCCTCGTCGACCTCGCCGGCCACGGCCAGTGCCTGCGCCAGCCAGAAAGTGCACAACACGAACGCGCCTTCCCCGCCGGGCAGGCCGTCATCCGAGCCCTTGTACCGGTAGACCATGCCCTGCGGATCGGTTAGCCGATCACGGATGGCGTTGATGGTGGACCGCATACGCTCGCCCCCAGCCGGGGTGAAGCCCACCAGGGGAAGCATCAGAACCGACGCATCCAGGACGTCGGAACCGAAGGCTTGCGTGTAGGCGCCGAGGTCGGGATTCCAGCCCTGCGCCTCGATCGCCTCACGGATGTCCTGCCGCGCCCGCGACCACGCGGGTACCCGCCTGCCGGCCTTCAGGAGATCAGCCATGGCGATGGCGCGGTCCAGGGCCGTCCAGCACATGGCCTTGGAGTAGACGAAGTGCTGGGCCGCACTGCGGACCTCCCAGATGCCCTGATCTGGCTCTTTCCACCGAACCGCAGCGGCGTCGGCGAGCCTGCTGAGGAAACACTTGGTGGCTGGATTCGTGTCCGCCAGATACGGTCCCAAGCGATGCGCGGCGCCCAGGAGCTCGCCGTACACATCCAGCTGTCGCTGCCGCCAGGCGGCGTTTCCCACCCGCACGGGCCCGCTACCGCGCCAGCCCGGCAGATGCTCCAGCTCCCGCTCGCTCAGGTCACACTCCCCGCGGATCCCGAACATGATCTGCATATTCGGCTGCCCTTCCGGATCCACCGCGGCTGCCTGCGCCATCCAGTCGAAGAACGCCACCGCCTCGTCCGGACAGGCCGCGATCCACAACGCGTCCAAATTGAAGGCTCCCCTCCCTGAAGGGAGGGGAATGCGTCGCCCTCCAGGGCTGTGCGGGGATTTACGGCTCAGGCCGCCACCGGAGCCGGCGGCCCCGGTGGTCTTACGCCCTCGGCACCGTCCGGGTTCCAACC
>NZ_JBITGJ010000321.1:0-1602 GCF_044456925.1 Streptomyces sp. NPDC050743 | reverse complement strand
ACCGGTGACCTCGAAGGTGGTTGAGCCGATGAAGGTGCGGGGGGTGCCGGAGAGCAAGGGAACTCCTCGAGGTGGTGGTGGCGGTGCGGTCAGGTAGAAGAGTCGACCCGGCGGCGGGTGCGTCTCACCGGGAAAATCGCCGGGATCGGCCACGTCAGTGGCCCTACTCGCAGGACCGTTCCCGGTGGCGCCCGTGCCGGGCTTACCGGGAACGGCGAGGTGAGATGGGTGGCCGCAGGCCTTCAACCGCTGGCTCCGTCGACAGGCCGGGCGCGGGGGTCGGGCGACGGCGGGCAGGGACATGCTCTTGGGCGGGGCGGCCTCTCGGCGACGGCCGAACCCTGGTTCTCTGACGGCGTATCAAATCTGACCCACTTGGTGATCTTCATCTGACCCTGCCTTGGTGATCAAGGTCAGGAGGGAAGAGGTGATCCACGTGGAACACTGGGCAGAGATCCGCCGGCTGCACCGGGCCGAGCAGATGCCGATCCGGGCGATCGCCCGGCACCTGGGCATCTCGAAGAACACGGTGAAACGCGCGCTCGCGCATGACCGGCCGCCGCAGTACGAGCGTCCGGCGAAGGGCTCGGCCGTGGACGCGGTCGAGGTGCAGATCCGCGAGCTTTTGCGGGAGACGCCGACGATGCCGGCGACGGCGATCGCGGAGCGGATCGGCTGGCAGCGCGGGATGACCATTCTGAAGGAACGGGTGCGCGAGCTGCGGCCGGCGTACTTGCCGGTGGACCCGGTCTCACGGACGACGTATCGGCCGGGCGAGCTGGCCCAGTGTGACCTGTGGTTTCCCGAGGCTGACATCCCGCTGGGCCACGGGCAGACGGGACGGCCGCCGGTGCTGGTGATGGTGTCCGGCTATTCACGGGTCATCGCTGCGAGGATGCTGCCCTCGCGGCGGACCGGGGACCTGATCGACGGGCACTGGCGGCTGCTGACCGCCTGGGGCGCCGTCCCCAGGATGCTCGTCTAGGACAACGAGGCCGGTGTCGGCAAGGGCCGGGTCACCTCGGAGTTCGCCGCGTTCGCGGGTCTGCTGGCCATCAAACTCCCCCGCCGCGATGATCCGCGCCGACCGGGACGCCGGGCTGCGGCCGTTCCTGCTGGTGGCCACCGCCGGCACCACCGACACCGGCACCGTCGACCCGCTGCCTGAGCTGGCCCACCTGGCCCGCCGCGAGGACGTGTGGTTCCACATCGACGCGGCCTACGGAGGCTTCTTCCGGCTCACCGCACGCGGCGCAGAACGCCTCGCCGGTATCGAGCAGGCCGACTCGATCACCCTGGACCCGCACAAGGACCCTGTTCATGCCGTTCGGCACCGGCGCCCTGGTCGTCCGCGACATCGCCGCCCTGCACGCCGCGCACGACGGCACCGGCAGCTACCTCCAGGACATGCAGGCGGCGGGGGGCGTCCCGGACTCCGGTCACCTCGGGCCCGAGCTGACCCACGAGATCCGCGGTCTGCGGGCCTGGCTCCCCCTGCACCTGCACGGGGTGGACGCCTTCCGCGAGGCCCTGGACGAGAAGCTCGACCTGGCCGAACACGTCCACGACACGCTGTCCGGCGTCGCGGAGCCGGAGGTCCCG
>NZ_JBITGJ010000320.1:0-1649 GCF_044456925.1 Streptomyces sp. NPDC050743 | reverse complement strand
TCCGCGCCGCGGATGAGGCGTTCGCCCTGGGCGGTGACACCCCGGCCACCAGCTACCTGGACATCGAGAAGGTGCTGAACGCGGCGCGCGAGTCCGGCGCGGACGCCATCCACCCGGGCTACGGCTTCCTCTCGGAGAACGCCGACTTCGCCCAGGCGGTCCTGGACGCGGGCCTGATCTGGATCGGCCCGCCGCCGCAGGCCATCCGCGACCTGGGTGACAAGGTCGCCGCCCGCCACATCGCCCAGCGCGCCGGCGCCCCGCTGGTGGCCGGCACCCCGGACCCGGTCTCCGGGGCCGAGGAGGTCGTGGCCTTCGCCGAGGAGCACGGCCTGCCGATCGCGATCAAGGCCGCCTTCGGTGGCGGCGGCCGCGGCCTGAAGGTCGCCCGCACCCTCGAAGAGGTCCCCGAGCTGTACGAGTCGGCCGTGCGTGAGGCCGTCGCCGCGTTCGGCCGTGGCGAGTGCTTCGTCGAGCGCTACCTGGACCGCCCCCGCCACGTGGAGACCCAGTGCCTGGCGGACAGCCACGGCAACGTGGTCGTCGTCTCCACCCGTGACTGCTCCCTGCAGCGCCGCCACCAGAAGCTGGTGGAGGAGGCCCCGGCCCCGTTCCTGTCCGACAAGCAGGTCGCCGAGCTGTACCGGGCCTCGAAGGCCATCCTGAAGGAGGCCGGCTACGTCGGCGCCGGCACCTGTGAGTTCCTGGTCGGCCAGGACGGCACGATCTCCTTCCTGGAGGTCAACACCCGCCTCCAGGTCGAGCACCCGGTGACCGAGGAGGTCGCCGGCATCGACCTCGTGCGCGAGATGTTCCGCATCGCCGACGGCGAGGAGCTGGGCTACGACGACCCGGTCCTGCGGGGCCACTCCTTCGAGTTCCGCATCAACGGCGAGGACCCGGGCCGCAACTTCCTCCCGGCTCCCGGCACGGTCACCCGGTTCGACGCGCCGTCCGGCCCCGGCGTCCGCCTGGACGCCGGCGTCGAGGCCGGCAGCGTGATCGGCCCGGCCTGGGACTCCCTGCTGGCCAAGCTGATCGTCACGGGCCGCACCCGCGCCGAGGCCCTGCAGCGGGCCGCGCGTGCCCTGGACGAGTTCCAGGTCGAGGGCATGGCCACCGCCATCCCCTTCCACCGCACGGTGGTCAGGGACCCGGCCTTCGCGCCCGAACTGACCGGCTCCACCGAGGCGTTCACGGTCCACACCCGCTGGATCGAGACCGAGTTCGTCAACGAGATCAAGCCGTTCGCCGCTCCCGCCGAGACCGAGGCGGAGGAGGACGCGGGCCGCGAGACGGTCGTCGTCGAGGTCGGCGGCAAGCGCCTGGAGGTCTCCCTCCCGTCCTCCCTCGGCATGTCCCTGGCCCGCACCGGCCTCGCGGCCGGCGCCAAGCCCAAGCGCCGCGCCGCCAAGAAGTCCGGCCCCGTCGCCTCCGGCGACACCCTCGCCTCCCCGATGCAGGGCACGATCGTCAAGGTCGCGGTCGAGGAGGGCCAGGAGGTCAAGGAGGGCGACCTGGTCGTCGTCCTGGAGGCCATGAAGATGGAGCAGCCCCTCAACGCCCACAAGGCGGGCACCATCAAGGGCCTGACCGCGGAGGTCGGCGCCTCCGTCACCTCCGGCGCGGCGATCTGCGAGATCAAGGAC
>NZ_JBITGJ010000319.1:0-1688 GCF_044456925.1 Streptomyces sp. NPDC050743 | reverse complement strand
CGAGGCGGCGGCCTACATGCGGCCGAACCTCTTCGCCAACACCCCGGACATCCTGCACGCCTACCTCCAGCACGGCGGCCGCCCCGCCTTCGAGGCGCGGGCCGTGCTCGCCGCGACCCTCTCCCCCGCCTGGGGCATCTACAGCGGCTACGAACTGTGCGAGAACACCCCGCTCAGGGAGGGCAGCGAGGAGTACCTCGACTCGGAGAAGTACCAGCTCAAGCGACGGGACTGGGAGGCGGCCGCGCGTGAGGGCCGCACCATCGCGCCCCTCATCACCAAGCTCAACGACATCCGGCGCCGCAGCCCGGCCCTGCACCAGCTGCGCGACCTCCGCTTCCACCACGTCGACAAGGACGCGGTGATCGCGTACTCGAAGCGGAGCGGATCGAACACGGTTCTGGTGGTCGCAAACCTCGACCCCCACGACACCCAGGAGGCCACGGTCTCGTTGGACATGCCGCAACTCGGCCTGGACTGGCACGAGTCCGTGCCGGTGCGCGACGAGCTCACCGGCGAGACCTACTACTGGGGCAGGGCCAACTATGTGCGCCTCGAACCGGGTCATAGGCCCGCGCATGTCTTCACCGTCCTGCGACCGTCCAACCCGCAGATCGGGGGGTCACCCACAATATGATCGTCAATGAGCCCGTTCCGGACACCTTCGAGGACACTCCAGCCAAGGACCGGGACCCGGAGTGGTTCAAACGCGCCGTCTTCTACGAGGTCCTGGTCCGCTCCTTCCAGGACAGCAACGGCGACGGCATCGGCGACCTGAAGGGTCTGACCGCCAAGCTCGACTATCTGCAGTGGCTGGGGGTCGACTGTCTGTGGCTGCCGCCGTTCTTCAAGTCACCTCTTCGGGACGGCGGTTACGACGTCTCCGACTACACCGCCGTCCTGCCGGACTTCGGTGACCTCGCCGACTTCGTGGAGTTCGTGGACGCCGCCCACCAGCGCGGCATGCGCGTGATCATCGACTTCGTCATGAACCACACCAGCGACCAGCACCCGTGGTTCCAGGAGTCGAGGCGGGATCCGGACGGTCCGTACGGGGACTACTACGTATGGGCCGACGACGACAAGCAGTTCCAGGACGCCCGGATCATCTTCGTCGACACCGAGGCCTCCAACTGGACGTACGACCCCGTACGCAAGCAGTACTACTGGCACCGCTTCTTCTCGCACCAGCCGGACCTCAACTACGAGAACCCGGCGGTGCAGGAGGAGATGATCTCCGCACTGAAGTTCTGGCTGGATCTCGGCATCGACGGGTTCCGGCTGGACGCGGTGCCGTACCTGTACCAGCAGGAGGGCACCAACTGCGAGAACCTGCCGGCGACCCACGAGTTCCTGAAGCGGGTGCGCAAGGAGATCGACACCCAGTACCCCGACAAGGTGCTGCTGGCGGAGGCCAACCAGTGGCCGGAGGACGTCGTCGACTACTTCGGCGACTACGGCTCCGGCGGCGACGAGTGCCACATGGCCTTCCACTTCCCGGTCATGCCGCGCATCTTCATGGCCGTACGCCGCGAGTCCCGCTACCCCGTCTCCGAGATCCTCGCCAAGACGCCGGCCATCCCCTCCGGCTGTCAGTGGGGCATCTTCCTGCGCAACCACGACGAGCTGACCCTGGAGATGGTCACCGACGAAGAGCGCGACTACATGTGGGCCGAGTACGCGAAAGA
>NZ_JBITGJ010000318.1:0-1690 GCF_044456925.1 Streptomyces sp. NPDC050743 | reverse complement strand
GTCTCAGAAGCTGTTGTCTTTTCGATCTTGAGAGATGCGCTTCGAACGGGAGTCTCGATCGGGTGGTCGCTGACCGCTGGGCGCATGCGAGTGGGGCCTCCTGAACAGCTCGTTGGTGTCGAATCACCGAGCAACATCAGGAGGCCCCGGTGCCGCAGTCTTCCGTGTCGACGCCCTGGCAGTCCACTTCGGTCACCTGGGGGTGTGACTGTCTGGCTCACCGGTTCGGAAACGCCACCGACAACCCGCTGCGCGAGCGCCGGTATCCGACCGACATGACGGACGCCGAGTGGACCGAGGTCCGGCCGCTGCTGCCGGTGCCGGGCTGGATGCGCGGCCGGGGCGGGCAGCCGGAAGCGTACTGCCACCGCGCGATACTGGACGCGATTCGCTACCTGGTCGACAACGGCATCAAGTGGCGCGCCATGCCGGTGGACTTCCCGCCGTGGGACCGCGTGTACGCCTTCTTCCGCCGCTGGCGCGACCACGGTCTGGTCAGGGAGTTCCACGACCGGCTGCGCGCGGGGGTCCGCGAGAAGCTGGGCCGGGATGCTGAGCCGTCAGCGGGGATCATCGACTCGCAGTCGGTCAAGGCGGACGCCGTCGTCGGCACGGACAGCCGCGGCTACGACGGTGGCAAGCAGATCAACGGGCGCAAGCGGCACGTCGTGGTCGACACCCTCGGCCTGCTGCTGGGCGTGATGGTCACCAGCGCCGATATCGGCGACCGCGCCGCCGCCCAGGTCCTGCTGGCGCGGGTGGCCGACGCGCACCACCGCCTCGCCCTGGTGTGGGCTGATGGCGGCTACACGGGCAGCCTCGTCGAGCACTGCCTGGCCGCCTTCGCGCTGGTGCTGGCGATCGTCAAGCGCAGCGACGACGTCAAGGGTTTCGTGGTGCTGCCCAAGCGGTGGATCGTCGAGCGCCTCTTCGCCCACCTGATGCAAAGCCGCCGCCTGGCCCGCGACTACGAACGCCGCACCACCAGCGCCGAGGCCATGATCTACTGGTCGATGACCACGGTCATGAGCCGCCGCCTGGCGAGGCCACACCGCGGGCGGGTGTGAACCGGCCCGGCGCCGGCTCGGCCAGCCAGCCACGCGCCACCAGGCGCTTCGCCTTCGACCGCAACGCCTCCACCCGCGCCGGCACCACGTCCATGCCGAACGCGGCGGCCATCTCCTGGCAGGTCACCGGCCCCTGCCCGAGCCGGGCCCGGCCCGCTCCCAACTGCAGGATGCGCTGGTAGTCCACCGACAGCGCCGACCAGTCAAGCCCCTCACGCCACATGGGCACCTGCGACTTCGGCTTCGCCGCCTCCGGCGCCTGCGGCGTCTTTCCGGGCTGCCCCTCGGCGGGCGGCGCCGCCTGGCCGGCCGGGACCTGGTCCTGCCCGCTCTCGTCCGCCGGGGCCAGCACTTCGCCGACCCGTGAACGGGCGATGGCCCACTCCTCCCATTCCCGCTCGGCCACGGTCAGCTCGGCCTGGATACGGTCGGCCTCCTCCCGCAACTCATCCACCCGGCGGCGAGCACCCAGCTCGCGCTGTTCCAGCAGTCCGACCACCGACGGCATCCGCGACCCCCACAGCAGCGACGACATGACAAGCCGTCACTCCCACCAGACCGCCGGCCCCATGCCCCACCAGCGAAAACGCAGTCCTCGCGTCCGGAAAGACAACAGCTTCTCA
>NZ_JBITGJ010000317.1:0-1699 GCF_044456925.1 Streptomyces sp. NPDC050743 | reverse complement strand
TGCACCCGAAGAAGCTCGGCGGCCGAGACGAGCTGCTGGAGGACTTCGTCTCGCTCGTGACCACGTTCGCCGGGCGTATGTACGGGATGCGCAGCGCGGAGAACCGCCGCCGCCTGCTGGCCGAGTCCGGGCAGTGCAGCGAAGAGAGCAGGGCGGCGTGAGCCGGAAGCTGCCGCTCGCCGATGGCGAGACCTCCCGTACCGCCTGTGCCCGCACTCTGATCCGCACGGGCGTAGACGAGAAAACCGGCGAAGTCCTCAGCAGTACCGCCTTGGCGGAGCGCGTGGGCTGGTGTACCGATCTCGTTGCCGGCATGGTCACCGATCTGCTGGGCGAGCACTGGAACACCACCGACGTGGACACGCTGGCCTCCCGGGTGGACGCCGGGGGCCGGGAACTGCCGTCGAACGCCTGGATGGCTCTGCGCCGCCTAGGCTGGATCACCGCACCGCCCGAGGGCGTGAAGGTCAACGACCGGATCGTTCGCATGGCCCAGGAACAGGCCGGACGTGCCCTGCGCTCCGTGAAGTGGCGAGCTGATCTCACCACGGGCGTGCTCAAGGCCTGGCCTGCCGATCCGCACAAGCGCACCCCGGACGAGTGGGACCAGGTGCGTGAGGCGATACCGGGCGGCGAGTACCTACCGTCGAACATCATCCGATCCCGCACCCGCCAGATCGCCCGGTTCCTCGACAACAACGACCGGATGCCGGGCGATGTGTTCGAGGCCGAGGGACTGCCCAGCGTGCCGCACATGCTGCTGCTCGCCGCATGCGACGGACAACAGGCCACCCTCGAGCGTTCCAGCGACGGCCGGCATGCCCTGCTGCGACTTAAGCTCCCCACCCGCCCCCACCCACAGGCATACCGGGACTGGACATGGGTGTCCTGCGCGATCAGGCTGCCGCCGACCGTGCCGCCCGGCGCAGTGCTGCACCTGCCCACGGTGCGGTTCGCTGACGGCAAGGTGCGGGCTGATCTCGCCTACACCCACCCAGTTGCCAAGGCCCAGCGCTCCGGCCACACGGTCGCTCTCGGCGTGGACTGGGGCCTTAACACCCTGCTGTCCGCCGGGGCCGCACGACTGAACGACGACGGCCGGATCACCGCCTGCGGGGCCGGTGGCCAGTTCCGCGCCGCTGGTGTGCTCGCCAAGCAGCACCGGCTCCGCCGCCTCTCGGAACACCTGCACGCCAAGACCGACCAGTACACCCGGCTCGCCAGCCCTGCACTGGAGGCCAAAGCGCAGACGCTGGCCAAGGAGATCCGGCGCGTGTGCGAGCGCCGCTCGAACCTCAACGACGCCCTGGCCTGGGCAGCCGCCCGCTGGACGGTAGACCAGGCGGTCACGGCCGGGGCCACGGTCATCTACCTCGAAGACCTGCGGTCGATGGAAGCCGGCGGCATGGGCCGCACCCACAACACCCGCCTCTCGCAGACAGTGCGCGGGCAGATCGCCGACCGCATACGGCATCTCGCCGCCGAGGTCGGCATCGCCGTGGTGACGGTGCCACCCCGCAACACCTCCAAGCACTGCCCCTGCTGCCTCACCCCGCTGCGGCACCGCAAGGCCCCCGACAAGCCCACTATCGCAGGATGGAAGTGGGCCATCTGCCGTGAGTGTGGTTGGCAGGGCGACCGCGACCAGGGCGCCTGGCGCCGCATCGCAGCACGCGGCCTCGCCCACCAGAGCAAAACC
>NZ_JBITGJ010000316.1:0-1707 GCF_044456925.1 Streptomyces sp. NPDC050743 | reverse complement strand
AGTGCGTTGTGGCAAAGGGAGTCCCTGTTCGATGAACAGGGGCTTCTTCGTGTGCGGGGCATGATCGCGGAGGGGTAGGGGCAGGCAGCGGACGGCTTGCTGTGGATCGAGGAGGGTGCGATGCCGTCGGTGCTGGGGTTGATGGAACGGCGTGAGGCGCGGGCGAGGCAGGATCTGGAGTCCTGGACGGAGGTTCTGGAGCAGGCTCAGGCGGAAGTGGATGCCGCGCGGGAGCGAGTCGAGCGGGCCCGGGTGGGGCGTGAGGAACTCGTGTCGGTGCTGGCAGAGGAGAGCCCGGTGAATATGCCGGTTTCTGCGCCTTCTGGTGGTGAGATGGATGCCGCCGTGGGATCGAGCGGCTTGGGCGCGGGGCATGGCGAGACGCCGCCGGTGTGGCGGTCGGGCATGGGCGAGGAGGCGCTCAGCGGCCTGTATCGGGAGGTGTTCGCCGCTGCGGTGGCTGCTTCGGGGCCGGTGAACGGGGTGGAGCTGACGCGGGCGGTGGGCCGGGAAGCGGAGATCAAGAACGAGGTGGAGAAGATCCGTCACCGTGCCTACGTGCTGGAGAAGAGAGGCTGGCTGGCGCGGGCGAAGGACGGACGGTTCATGCCCGCGCCCGGAGCAGTCGGCCTGGGCGTTTCTCCGGCCAGCGCGGAGCGTCTCCGGCCAGGCGCCGGGACAGCCTGATCACGGCGGCCCACCACACCATCTGGGCGTGGTGGTCGAGGCGGCGTTCGTGGTCGCGGTTGAGGCGGCGCGAGCGGGAGAGCCAGCTCAGCGTGCGCTCCACCACCCACCTGCGGGCCAGTACAACAAATTCGCGTTGCCCATCGGCGCGGCGCACCACCTGGATCCGGACTCCGTGACGGGCGAACGCCTTCGCCAGCGCCGGACCCTGGTAGGCACTGTCGACCCACACCAGCTTCAACAGCCGGCCCGGCTGGTCCATGAACGTCTCCAGCAGCGCGGGGGCGGCCTTGGAGTCATGCACATCGGCCGTGGTCACGGTCACCTCCAGGAGCAGGCCCTCGGTATCGGTCAGGATGTGGCGCTTGCGCCCGTCACGTGACTTGCCGCCGTCGTATCCGCGACTGTCCTCGCCGACGGTCTCGGAGGCGTCCACCGACTGACTGTCGATGATTCCCGCGCTGGGCTCGGTGTTGCGGCCTGAGCGTTCCCTCGACGTGCGGCGCAGGCGTTCGTACAGTTCACGCACGTAGTCGCAGGCCCGCCAGCGGCGGAAGAAGTCGTAGACCGCCCGCCAGTGCGGGAAGTCGACCGGCATAGCCATCCACTTCACTCCGTTGTCGACCAGGTAACGCACAGCGTCGAGCATTTCGCGGTGGCAGTACGCCTCCGGACGCCCGCCCCGCTTGAGGAGCCAGGCCGGCACCGGCATCGCGGAGCGGACCTCGGCCCACTCCGCATCCGTCATGTCACTCGGATAGCAGCCTGTCCGCAGCCCCGGAGCGATCGAACCGAACCGGTGCACGTAGCAGTCACACCCAGGGGTGACCGCGGTGGACGCAGGCACAGTGGTACTGCTCAACTGATCAGGCAACGGGCTTCCTTGGTCGTGCTGGGTGTCGTAACCGCGTCACTACCAAGGGGCCCGTTCTTTCATGCCCACGGCCGCACCCGTACCTCTGTCCAGATGATCACCCGCGCCGCACACTTCGAACGAAATCCGGTTTGCCACAACGCACT
>NZ_JBITGJ010000315.1:0-1711 GCF_044456925.1 Streptomyces sp. NPDC050743 | reverse complement strand
GACTGCGTAGCGTGATGCCGGAGTTGCGGCGTGCATCGGGTCCCGGCAGGCTGGATCTCGGCAAGCAACCTTGATGACGTGAAGAGGTGATCGGGTTGCAGGACCATGCGCGCCCGGTCAGCCATCCGAGACGTTGGTGTGGGTGACGCGTACCGCCTCATGAGCCGGTATCCCGGTGAGTCCAGTCGTGATTCTTCAACGGCCGGCCCAGGCCAGGCATCAGTCGGAAGCGAACCGGCTTCACCATCCCCTCCCACTCCGAAGCGAACGTCCGGAGTGCTTCTTTGTGGCACGCGCTGCGGACCCTCGCTCGATCGGTGGTGGGCGCTGACCTGGTGATGCGCCCCGGCCCGAATGGATGACGTGTACGACCACGGTCGCCACAGCCCGCCACCAGCGACAAGGAGCCGAAGAGCATGGGTGGAAAGCAGAAGACACTCGTCGTACTGGTCGGAACCGTGCTGGCAGCGGGACTCGCCAGCCCGGCCTTCGGGGCCGGTGCCGTTCCCTCGCCGTCCCCGACCACCGCGGCCACGGGGTCGGGGATGTCGGTCGTGGAGTGGAACCGCGAGCTCGTCACCATCCTCGGCGATCCGAAGGCGCAGCCGTCCACCGTCCAGCCCACGCGCAGCTTCGCGCTTCTGCAGGCTGCCGAGTACGACGCGGTCATATCGATCACCCGGTCCGGCCCCGCCTACCTGTTCTCGGTGCCGGCGCCACGAGGCGCTCGTGCGGATGCCGCGGCGGACCAGGCGGCCCACGATGTGCTGGTCGCCCTGTACCCGGACAGGCGCGCGGGCGTGGACCAACGGCTGAGCAGCCAGTTGTCCGCGATTCCGGGAGGCCCGGACAAGCAGGCGGGCACGGCGGTGGGGGCCGCGGTCGCCCGCCGGCTGATGAGCCTTCGGTCGAACGACGGGTCCTCGGCGAAGCCGCCGCGGTTCCGCGCCGGCGACAAGGCCAGTGACTACCGGCCCACCCCTCCCGTTTTCCCGGCACCGGTATTCACCAACTGGGGCTCGGTCAAGCCGTTCGTGCTGACGAGCGGACGCCAGTTCCGCCCGGCAGCACCGCCGGCCGTCAGCAGCGCCGCATACGCCGCCGCCCTGAACGAGGTCAAGGACCTGGGGAGCAAGACCAGTACCACCCGCACCCCCGACCAGACCGCGGCCGCGAGGTTCTGGGCGGCGGCGCCCGTCTGGAACGTCTGGAACCAGATCGCACAGAACCTCGTCACCTCCCAGAACGCGAGCCTGGACAAGGCGGTGAAGGTCTTCGCCCGGCTCGACCTGTCCCTCGCCGACACCGCGATCGCGATGTACGACGCCAAATACACCTACCGCGTATGGCGGCCCGTCACCGCCATACGGCTCGGCGGTACGCACTACAACCCGCACATCGCCGGCGATCCCGGCTGGACGCCTCTGCTGACGACCGCCCCGGACCCGTCCTATCCCAGCGCTCACGCCGCTCTCAGCCAGGCCGCGGCAACCACGCTCGCCGGGTTCTACGGTGCACGGCATCACCTCGCGGTGACATCGAAGGGCGTCACCCGAACCTTCACCGGCTTCCAGAACGCCGCCACCGAAGCGTGGCTCAGCCGGATCTGGTCCGGCCAGCACACCTCGATCGACAACCGAGCGGGCCAGCAACTCGGCACCCAGGTAGCCGACTTCGTGTCAGGGCACCTCTGACCGTCCACGCCGGGCGA
>NZ_JBITGJ010000314.1:0-1715 GCF_044456925.1 Streptomyces sp. NPDC050743 | reverse complement strand
CAGCTGGCACCTCACCCCGGCCACCGCATAGCGAAAGGGCCGCCCGGCCCACAGCCGAGCAGCCCCTCAAACAAGATTTTCAGCAGCCTTCTAGGCAGAGCCGAGCAGACGCGGCCCAGGGGCGTCAAGGTCGTTCGTACAGTGGCGCGCTCCACCTTGACGCCCTGAACCACGTCTGCTCCACGGTGTGTGGGTCGACGGCGGACGGGATGGGAGCTGGGGACGGTGGTGGGTTGAGGCGAGAGAGTATGCGGGAGGTAGTGGCCAACGGAGGGAACAGGACCCAAAACAGGTCGTGTGCTGTGTGATGATTACCTCCATGTGGGG
Organism: Streptomyces sp. NPDC050743; assembly: GCF_044456925.1. Lineage (NCBI taxonomy): Bacteria > Bacillati > Actinomycetota > Actinomycetes > Kitasatosporales > Streptomycetaceae > Streptomyces > Streptomyces sp. NPDC050743. Next base: position 1,388 of record NZ_JBITGJ010000314.1, on the reverse strand, counting down.
GGTCGAGCGTCGTTTGGCGCATGGTGTGATGTCTGCCGCCGTGGTCGCAGCAGTCATGGCACTAACCGGATGCAGCGGGACTCCGCGGCCGGTCGGGGACCCTGATCCGGGGCATCGACGACTCAAGGCGATTCACCCAGTGCTGTCCGTGGTGCCGCTGGGCGCACACGTCATGCTGAAGCAGAGCTTTGAGCCGCAATGGGACTCGTGCGACGGAATAAGGTCGACCTATGGTTGGAATGAGGCGACCGTCGCTGTCGACTTCACCGGAGGCGGGTCCGCGCTTCAGGTAGCTGCACATATACAGACCGCCATGCGGGATCTGGGTTGGACGTTCGACCAAGGCTCGATCGCTCAGGGCGAGTGGACGTGGCACAAGAAGTTGGCCGACGGTAGCCAGGCCTCGGCGCAACTACTCGGTGGACCCGGTGTTGAGCCACCTGATTGGAGCCTGCAGGCGACAGCGCCGCCCGCTTCTCACCCGGTCAAGGGCTGCTGAACGCGACCGGTCGTTGCATCGAAGCGGCCGCCGGATTGCGAAGCTCATGTAGGCGTGCCCCTGGCGTGCCCGTTCGTGAGGCTCGCCAGGAGGATCCACGGGGATCAGCGGACAGCGTTCCAGGCACGCGCAGGTCAGCGTTCTCCCACGTCAGGCCGCACCCGCTTACGCGATCTTCCAAACAAGTGCCGCAAAACCAAGCAGCGGCGCTCGACTGGCTGCCACGTCAAAGAGTTCCTTTGCTGCTGCCGCGACGTCGGGCGGTCCTTCGAGCGAGAGAACTGTGTACGTCTTCCCGACTAAGAGGGCGTTTATGCAGGTCAGGCCCTATATGCGGCTCTCGCCCAGGCCCTGTTTTGAGGGCTTTCATCCCGTAAGCGTCGAATAACCTTCCCCGGGGCGGAGGCTTGGTCAGCTGTCTCGTTCGCTTCTATACCGGGAAGTCCGTCTGGTTTGAAGATGCCACGAAATCGCCTGATGGGCAGCGGAACCGAGCCCTCCGGCTCGCTCGTGATCACGCTACGCCGTGAGCGAGCGCAAGCCGTACCCCAGCGACCTGTCCGACGCCCGATGGGCCCTGATCGAGCCGACGTTGACGGCCTGGAGAAAGGCCCGGCTCGACCGCAGGCCGACCGGGCAGCCGGCCAAGGTCGACTTACGCGACGTCTTCAACGCGAACCTCTACGTGAACCGCACCGGAATCCCCTGGAAATACCTCCCGCACGACTTCCCGAACCATGGCACCGTCTATGCCTACTACGCCGCGTGGCGGGACGAAGGAATCTTCGCCCAGCTCAATGAGCCTTTCCCGGTAACCGACGGTCGCTGAGGGTGATCGCCTCCGGGAGTCTCGTGGTGTACTCCCAACTCCGGGCAGACGTAAGGCCCC
>NZ_JBITGJ010000313.1:0-1745 GCF_044456925.1 Streptomyces sp. NPDC050743 | reverse complement strand
TCAGAAGCTGTTTTCCAAGCGATCACGTGTCTGACCTGGATGTTTGCCGCTTGCGATCTTGAGGTGGTGGTGTGCAAGGTGCCGGAGTTCTCGTCGCCGAGCCCGGAGGTCCGTCGTGCCCACGCCCGCTGCTGTCATGAAGCGCCGTCTGCGCGACCTGGAGGCGCGGTCCGCCGAACTCCACGAGCGGATCGCGGTGTTGCAGCGAGAGGCTGCTCAGGTCGAGAAACAGGTCACGCGCTGGCGTATCGGCGGCGAGATCTTCGAGGAGGTCGAGCAGGAACTGCGGGAGGGCAGGGCCGGTGGCCGGGCGGACGGTGCGACCGCAGTGCCGGACGCTGCGGATGCGGGTGGTGCCGCGGAGCCTGCGGACGGCGGGCCGGGGACGGAGTCGGGGTCGCGGTATGTGCCGCAGTGGAGCCAGGGGGCCGATCCGGCCCGACTGCCCGGCTTGTACTGCGAGATCGTGGCGTTCGTGTCGGGTGCGGACGGCCCGGTGCGGGTGCCGGAGGTGGTCCGCGCACTGTTCGGTGAAGGGGCCGGCCGCAGTCGGCACGAAGGCGTGCGCGCCCAGCTCAAGCGGCTGGTCGAGCGGCGCTGGCTGGTCAGCGAGGACGGACGCTCCTTCACCGCCGGGTCACACTGAGACGGGTGGGCACTGCCGGGCCGCGGTATGCCCCACGGCGGCGAGTCGGCGTGTCATCAAGGTGACCATCGCCCACTTCACATACGCCTCGTGGGCAGCGGTCGTCCGCTCGTAATCCCGCACCAGACGACGGCAGTTGACAAGCCACGCGAAAGTGCGCTCTACCACCCAACGTCTCGGCAGTACCACGAAGCCGCTCATGTCATCACTGCGCCGTACCACCTCGACCTTCAGGGCGAGTTTCTCCCGGGCCCAGTCGACCAGGGCCCCGGCGTAGCCGCTGTCGGCCCACACCAGACGCACCCGGGTGAACAGGCGGCGCACGGCGCCGAGCAGCTGCACGCCGGCGTCGCGGTCCTGCAGGTCGGCGGCGGTCACCAGGACCACCAGGAGCAGGCCCAGGCAGTCCACCGCGACATGCCGCTTGGAGCCCGAGACCAACTTCGCTCCGTCATAGCCACGGCGTTCCCCGGTGAGCGTGGCCGCGCCGCGCAGCGACTGGGAGTCGACGATCGCGGCCGTCGGTTCGGGATCGTCGCGGCCCTCCAGCAGCCGCACCTGCTCACGGAGCCGATCGTGCAGCACGTCCAGGAGCTCCTCGGCCTGCCAGCGGCGCTGGAAAGCGTAGACCGCACCCCAGGGTGGGAAGTCGGCCGGCATCGCCCGCCACTTGATCCCGCTGTCCACGAAATAGCGCACCGCGTCGAACATCTCCCGGTGGCAGTAGCCCTCCGGATTACCCCCGCGCCCGCACAGCCAGCCCGGCAACGGCATCACCCGCCGGATGACCTGCCACTCCTCGTCGCTCATGTCGGTGTCGTAGAAGCGGGCCCGCAGCGGACGGTCCCCGGCGTTGCCGTACAGATGGGCGAGACAGTCGCACGGTGCCGTGAACCGGAGGTCTGGCAGCGGACGATCAGGAGCGCAGGCGGTAGCGTCAGGCACAACGAGGCTCTGTTTCTTGCGGGTTCGGCGTAGACAACCGACACGCTAGGAACGGGGCCTCGTCCTCGTTCCCGATCCCGCCACCAGATCACACGATCAAGCTCGCCGTACGGACCGCCATCGAACACCCCGGGGTTGGAAAACAGCTAGTCAC
>NZ_JBITGJ010000312.1:0-1773 GCF_044456925.1 Streptomyces sp. NPDC050743 | reverse complement strand
GGAGTTGTAAGCAAATAACTGCTGGCGTCGGCTCAACTTCACTGTGTGGCATGGTAGATGGGCTGTCATGGCGATACCGGAGGAGACCCTCGAGGTCCTCGATGTGAAGTTCGCAGCAGTGCTCCCCCACCTGGACGAGCGGCAGCGTCGCCTGTACCTGGCGTCCGAAGCCGAAGCTCTGGGGCACGGCGGGATCACGGCTGTGTCCCGGCTGGCCGAGGTCTCGGAGTCGACCATCGTGCGCGGGCAGGACGAGCTGGCCGCTGGGGCTGAGGTGCTAGGGCGGGTGCGTCGGCGCGGTGGTGGCCGCAAACCGGCGACCGACCGCGATCCGGGGCTGCGGCCCGCGCTCGAGGCGCTGATCGAGCCGCGGGAGGTGGGCGATCCGGTCTCGCCGCTGCGCTGGACCACCGCGTCACTGCGGGACCTGGCCCGTGAGCTGCGCGAGGCAAGCCATCCGGTCAGCGCCCCGGTGGTCGCGGACCTACTGCGTGCGATGGGCTTCAGTCTGCAGGGCATGGCCAAGACGAGGGCCGGCAGCCACGTTCCCGACCGAGATGCCCAGTTCCGGCACATCAACGGCGTCGTCGGGCGCTTCTTGGCCGACGGCCTGCCGGTGGTGAGCGTGGACGCGAAGAAGAAGGAGCCGATCGGCGACTTCGCCCGCCCCGGCCGCTCTTACCGCCCCAAGGGCGATCCGATCACGGCCCCGGACCACGACTTCGTCGATCCCGACACCCCGATCGCCATCCCATACGGCGTCTACGACCTGGGGCGCGACAGCGGCTGGGTGAACGTGGGCACCGACCGCAACACGGCAGCCTTCGCGGTGGAGTCCCTGCGCCGCTGGTGGCAGCACCGGGGCCGTCTCGACTACCCGGAGGCGAATCGGCTGCTGGTCACTGCGGACTCCGGCGGGGCGAACTCGGCCAGCTCCCACCTGTTCAAGATGGGGCTTGCCGCCTTCGCCGACGAGTGCGGGCTCAGCATCACCGTCATGCACTTTCCGCCTGGCACTTCGAAATGGAACAAGGTCGAACACCGCCTGTTCTCCCGGATCACCCACAGCCTGCGCGGACGACCGCTGACCAGCTTCGAGGTCTTGCTGCAGACCATCTCGGCCACCCGCACCAGCACCGGGCTGACCGTCAGCGCCACGCTGGACGAGAACGACTACCCCACCGGGCGCGTGCTCACCCGTGCCGAACGCAAGGGCATCGAGCAGCGGGTGGAACGGGACGCTTTCCACGGTGAGTGGAACTACACCATCGTGCCGCGCGATCCTGACCAGGAACCGTCGCAGGACGCGCAGGAGGCATCAGGGCCGCCGATTCCGCCCGAGGCCACCTTCCTCCTCACCCACCCGGCGCTGACCGGTATGCCCCGGGAGGAGTTTGACCAGCTCGTGCTCCGGCTCGAACCCTGCCGTCAGCTCCTGACCGAAGCCGAGCGCCAGCGCGAGGACCGCGACGGGCGCGGTCGAAACCCCGGCTTCGGCATCCTCGACCACCGCCACCGCGTCCTGGCCGCCGTCCTCCGCAGCCGGAACACCGTTACCCTGACGCTGGCGGGCCAACTGCTCGGCCTCCACCGCAACGTGCTGAGCTACCACGCCGGGCGGACCAAGCCCTTGCTGGCCTTCGCCGGCCCCGATCTCGCCGCGGTCCTGGTCGACCGCAGGACCCACCCGCCGCGCTCACTCGAAGCCCTGCAACACGTGATCGACGAGTACGACAGCAAGATCAAGACCGGCAGTAGTTAATTTACGGCTCC
>NZ_JBITGJ010000311.1:0-1821 GCF_044456925.1 Streptomyces sp. NPDC050743 | reverse complement strand
CGGTAGCCGTAGGAGTCCGGATGGAAGATCGGTTCGACCCTCTTCTCCAGCACCATCGCCACCACCGTCTGCGCGACACGGTCGGCCACGGTCGGGATGGCGGCTTCATACTGCCCCTCCTGCTGTGATGGTTCGGGTTTTCGGGGTGAGGTGCCCGGATTCGGCGATGCGCCGCAGGCAGGCGGCTTCGGTCTCTTCGTCCCAGGGGACGCACCAGCGTCCGCTGGGAGTCTTGCGGGCGGCCAGCTGTCCGTGGGTGATCCAGTAGTAGACCGTGTCGGCCGCGATGCCCAGGCGGCGGGCCGCCTCCTTGACCGAGATCTCCCCGTCCCGGAACGGGACCGTGAACGGGGAGGGGATCTTGTGGACGTGGCGGACCCAGCGCACCGCGGCCTCGTCGAAGGGGCGGCCGGAGCCGGTGGTGATGCCGGCCGCCGCCAGTTCGGCGACGATCTCGGCGCCGCGAAGCTGCGGACCGAGCCGGCTGATCAGCGCGAGCGCCGCCGACGGGGTCCGCCGAGCCTCCGGTGCGGGCTTGGGCCGCTCAAGAGCGACCTCCTCGCTCGCCCCGGTGTGCCAACGCAAGCCGACACGGGCTCGCCATCGGTCGGTCTCTGGCAGCACCGTCACGTCCGACACGAGCGTCCTGAGCAGGCGTTTCCTGTCCTTGCCCCGGGTGTCGGCCGCGTGCCAGAGGCAGGGCAGATCGGTGGCCAGAGCCAGCAGGCCGTCCCGGTCGGGCAGCGACGGGCGGGACTCCCGCGCCGCCGTGAGAGCCGCCTCGGCCTCGGCCAGGGCGGTGAGCCTGGCCTCCCACCTGCTCTCCAGCGTCTGGGCGACGAGCCGGTTGCCGGGATCGACCGCGGTGAACGCCCGCTCGGCGCGGTCCGCCTCGTAGCGGGCGCGTTCCACCGCCAGCTCGGCCGCCCGATGGACGCGGGTGTGGCGGGCGGTGACCTCGTCCGCGGCGGCCAGGGCGACGGAGATCTGGTCCGGGGTGAGCTGGGCCAGCAGGCGTGCGGCCACCGCGTCATTGACGACGTCCGCCCTGATGGACCGGCAGGTCGGTGTGCCCTGGTGGTCCGCCTTCGACCCGGAGCACTCGTAGGCCGCCTGTCCGCTGCGGTGATAGCGGGTGGTCATCGGGCGCCCGCACGAGCCGCAGCCGATGATCCCCTGACACAGGGCCAGGCCCTCGCGGGCCGGACGGGCGCCGTCATGAGTGCAGTTGGCCTTCAGCTTCGCCTCGATGTCCAGGAAGTTCTGCCAGGTGATGTAGCCCTCGTGGTGGTCATGCAGCACCACCGGCCACTGATCCCTCGGCAGCAGCCGCACTCCCGTGCGCACGGTGCCATCTGGCTCCACCGTGTGCCGGATGGAGAACCGGCCGTAGACGTAGGTGCCCGCGTAGCACGGGTTGCCCAGCACCCCCAGCACCCTGGCGTGGGTGAGCTTCCCCCAACGCAACTGGCCTGCCCACACGCCGCCGTAGGCCCGCAGCGGGAAGCGCCGGCCGACGAATGCGGCCACCACCGCGTAGGCCGAGCCGCCCGCTGCGAACGCGGCGAAGACGTCCCGGATCGCGGTCTGCACCTCCACGTCCGGATCGATCACGCATGCGCCCTCGTCGTCGTAGACGTAGCCGACCGGCAGGGGGAAGTGCAGCTCGCCGCGTTCGGCGGCGGCCCGCTTCGCTCCCTGCAACCGACCGGCCAGGATGTGCAGCTCGGCCTGTCGGGTAGCCGGGGCACATTGCTGTGCCCCGGCCCCCTGAGAACCGTGCGGGCGGGTTGGCCCCGCACACGGCTCAAGCAGGCCCTA
>NZ_JBITGJ010000310.1:0-1830 GCF_044456925.1 Streptomyces sp. NPDC050743 | reverse complement strand
GAGCAATGCTCAAGACCTGTGGATCGAGCTCGGGGAGCATGCGAAGGGCGTACCTTCCCGAGTGATCGATTGATGGTCATCGAGTAGGCCGGTGTTCGCAGCACCGGTCGGGAAGGCACGCCCGTGCTCAGCGTAGTCAACGACGACGGCACCACCGCCAACGGCTCCTCCTTGATCGACGAGATCGTCCGGGAGGGTGCGAGGCGGATGCTCGCGGCGGCCCTGGAGGCCGAAGTCAACACCTACATAGCCGAGTTGGCTGATCAACGTGACGAGGCCGGCAGGCGGCTCGTGGTCCGCAACGGCTACCACCAGGCCAGGAAGGTCACCACGGCGGCCGGGGTGGTGGAAGTGAAGGCTCCGCGAGTGAACGACAAGCGGGTCGACGAGGCCACGGGCGAGCGTAAGCGGTTCTCTTCCGCGATCCTGCCGCCGTGGTGCCGCAAGTCCCCGAAGATCAGCGAGGTGCTGCCGCTGCTCTACCTGCACGGCCTGTCCTCGGGCGATTTCGTCCCGGCCCTGAAGCAGTTCCTCGGCAGCGCGGCGGGGCTCTCCCCGGCTACGGTCACCCGGCTCACGCAGCAGTGGCAGGCCGACCACACGGCGTTCATGGAGCGCGACCTGTCGGAAGTCGACTACGTGTACGTGTGGGCCGACGGCATCCACCTCAACGTCCGCCTGGAGGAGGTCAAGGCGTGCGTCCTGGTACTCATCGGGGTCCGTGCCGACGGCTCCAAGGAACTGGTCGCCCTCAAGGACGGCTACCGCGAGTCGGGCGAGTCGTGGGCTGACCTGCTGCGGGACTGCGCCCGCCGGGGCATGCGCGCCCCCGTCCTCGCGGTCGGGGACGGCGCCCTGGGCTTCTGGAAGGCCCTGGCCGAGGTGTTCCCGGAAACCCGCGAGCAAAGGTGCTGGGTTCATAAAACGGCCAATGTCCTGGACGCCATGCCGAAGTCTGCGCAGCCGGGCGCGAAGAAGGCGATCCAGGACATCTACAACGCCGAGGACCGCGACCACGCCGAGGAGGCGATCAAGACGTTCGCCCGGCTCTACGGCGCGAAGTTCCCCAAGGCCGTCAAGAAGATCACTGATGACAAGGAGCAACTGCTAGCGTTCTTCGGCTTCCCCGCCGAGCACTGGATCCACCTGCGGACCACGAACCCCATTGAGTCCACGTTCTCCACCGTCCGACTGCGGACCAAGGTCACCCGCGGTGCCGGCTCCCGGACCGCGGCCCTCGCCATGGTCTTCAAGCTCGTCGAGTCCGCCCAGCAACGATGGCGCGCGGTGAACGCACCCCACCTCGTCGCCCTCGTCCGGGCCGGAGCCCGCTTCGAACGCGGCCAGCTCGTCGAACGCGCCGAGGCGGTCGCCGCATGAGCCGGCCGTCGCACGGCACGCTGCATCACGTCGAGCTGTGGGTGCCCGACCTGCATCGCGCGCTCGCCTCGCTCGGCTGGCTGCTGGAGGCGCTGGGGTATGCCCTCTTCCAGAGCTGGGACAGCGGCCGCAGCTGGCGGCTCGGGCCGACCTACCTGGTCATCGAGCAGTCGCCGGCCCTCACCGCCGAAGAGTACGACCGCTGCCGCCCAGGGCTGAACCACCTGGCCTTCCACGTCGAAGACGCCACCACGGTCGAGAATCTGGCGGCCGACGCCACCCAGCACGGCTGGCACCTGATGTTCCCCGAGCGGCATCCACACGCCGGTGGCGGACAGCACTACGCCGCCTACCTGGAGAACGACGACGGCTTCGAAGTCGAACTCGTCGCGATCGACTCACCTGAACGAAAGTGGGATCAACCGATCCACAAGTCTTGACGATTACTCC
>NZ_JBITGJ010000309.1:0-1839 GCF_044456925.1 Streptomyces sp. NPDC050743 | reverse complement strand
CCGTCTCCCCAGCCCATTCCCCCCGCACACACAGCAGTCTGACCCCACGCCAGCACCCGCGAGGCCAGAACCCGAGATTTTCAGTGATCTTCTAGTCGTACGAGCGTTCCCACCACTCGGGTGTACGGCTGCGTCTCCGCCAGGCGGAAGCTGCGGCCGGCCGCACCGTGACGGGCGTCCGGTTAGAACGAGGGTGATCCGTCGACATGGGATACGAGGTGTGGCCGGTACGGATGGCGTGAAGGGGTGCGTTCAATGATCAGGAAGGCGGCGTCGTCGTTGAGCTGATCGCCGGTGTGCGTGAGCAGGTCGCGGTGGATCTCGTGCAGCAGGGCATCCGGGCTTGATGCGTCAAAGGAAGCGACCCGTTCGGCGAGGGGGTAGAAGGCTCCGGTCGGTGAGCGGGCTTCGATCACGCCGTCGGTGTAGAGCAGCAGCATGTCACCTGGTTCGAAGGTGAACCGGTCGGTGCGATCGCTTTCTACGCTGAGGGCGCGCAGGCCCAGTGGGGGTGCGGGACGGCGGGGGTGCAGGACGGTGACCTGGCCGCCGTGGATGAGCAGGGGCGGCGGATGACCGCAGTTGAGCATCTCGGCCTGCGGGCTGTGATCGGGTATATCGATCATGACAGCGGTGATGAAGTGCTCGTCGGCGTCATGTGCGGTGTCGGCGACTTCTTCCAGGTTCCGGCAGACGCTATCTTCGACGGCGGTGACGAGCTCGGGCAGAGAGCCGTACCGGTGAGCGCACTCACGGAACGCACCCATCGCCGCCGACGCCTCGTCGACGGAGGCCAGCCCATGGCCCCGGACATCGCCGACGAGTATCCGGGTGCAGGGCTGATCGGCGCGGGCGACTGCCAACAGGTCGCCTCCGATCTGGGCCTCATCCTCGGCGGCCAAATACAACCAGGCCACCCGCAGCGGCCCGATCCGGCGGGGTGGCGGCCTCAGCAGAACTCGCTGCGCCGTCTCGGCCACCGACCGCAGTCGGCTGAGCTCCCGGGCATGCCGCTCCCGCACATAACAGACGAAGACCGCCAGAGCCGACAGCACAGCCAGGGCGATCAGTTGCGCCACATGGTTGGTCGTGGTCAGCCCGCCGTGGAAAATCGCGATGATAAACAGGGCGACCACCGCCAGAGCCCCAACCAGAGCGGTCAGCCGCGGACCGGCGAAGGAGGCGGTCAGCGTCGGCGCGATGACCAGCAACGGGCCCAGATGAACACTGGTCCCGATACCGATGTCCAACACAGCGATGGCCACGATCAACGCCAGCGCGATCACCAACAGCCCGCGCCGGTGCTCCGGGAGCCGCGCCCCCCGGGTATCCCGTAGACGCATATGCCCTTTTTACACTTTTCTCGGCCGTGCAGGCTTCCCCGGGCCCTCACACTCGCGCGGGAAAATCGGCCTCGCGAGAAGCGATCTCTTCCGGCCCCGCGCATGCCGGCCAACGAGTCGGATGAGGGACGCCAAGCCTACGGAAGTGGTCCTGCTGCCGGGCGGACCAGGCGGCAGGTAATCACGGTGATCGCCGCGCCGCCCGGGTTTGGTGTCCGAGGTGCGGCGAGCTCGCAGTCAGGCCCCTGAGCATGCGCTGAGCGCGGCTGGGCCGTGCCCGTTGCGTGCCCGTTCCGGCGGAAAGCAGCGGGGATTCACGGGGAACAGCGGCGCCGATCGGGCTTCGACCTAGGTCAGCGAGTTGCCAGGTCAGCCGCTATCCGCATACGGCGTCTTCGAAACTAGTAGATCGTCGCGGCTAAGTGTTGTTCTGGTTGGTGGAGTTGGGGTCGGGCAAGCTCCCCTTGTCGCTTCCGTTCGGCCGGGCAGGGGTGCC
>NZ_JBITGJ010000308.1:0-1846 GCF_044456925.1 Streptomyces sp. NPDC050743 | reverse complement strand
TGAGAGCTCTCGATCATCGTGGGCGGCATCACCGCCGTGCGGGGTGGACGCCGGATCGCCCCGACGGCGATCCGGCTGTCCCTGCCCTGCTCCGCAGGAGTCCGATTCCTCCCCGGCCCGAAGGCCGGGGCATCCTCGGAGGAACCCGGTGAACGCCAGGGAAAAGCAGACGTGGCCCGCCGGAAGTTCCCGGCAGGGCCACGCCCGGTGGGTCACCCCACCATCCGGTACCCGAAGTTGCCGCCCCCGCTCGGCCCACCCAGGGTGCCGAGGGAGAAGCTGGTGGCGCCGGTGCCGGTGACGCCACTCGCGTCGGTGGCCAAGTTCCATACGCGGCCCTTGTAGCCGTCCTCGCCGTTACCGCCGACGTACAGCTCGGTGGAGCCGTCACGGTTGCTGTCCAGCAGGGCGAGCGCCGAGCCGAAGTGGTCACCAGCCTCCGAGGTGCTCGGGATGCCCTTGGAGTTCTGCGTGAAGCCCTTGGCGTCCACGGTGCTCACCCCGGTCGGGCTGCCCCACAGCACGTCGACGGCCCCCGACTCCTTGGTGTTCACGTCGTCCAGCCCCGTCTCGTACGGGATGCCGACCGCGATATCCGGGTAGCCGTCCTTGTTCGTGTCGCCGACGGCCAGCGAGGAGCCGAACTTGTCACCGGTCTCGTTCATGCCGGGGACACCACTGGAACCCTGCTGGTACGAGCGCGAGGTGCGAGTGGTGCTGACACCGTTGGGGCCGCCGTAGGTCACGAAGATCTGGTTCGTCTCCGCGTGCCCGGTGACCAGGTCCTGGTAACCGTCCTTGTCCAGATCGGCGAAGGCCGACGCGTGGTGACCGCCGTCGTAGACGTACGGCGCCGGGAACGTGGAGCCCTTCACCAGCCCGGTCGGCGAGCCCTTGAGCACCGTTCCGGCGGGCGCACCGCTGCCCAGCACCTTGTAGCCGCTGGTCACCACGTCGGCGATGCCGTCGCCGGTGAGGTCACCCACGAAGACGGTGCCGATGACCAGGTCGTCCAGCCTGTCGCTGGCGCGGTACCAGGTGCCGGCCGCCTTGCCGGTGGCCCGCTCGAGCGGCCCGAGCAGCACGGCGGCGCCGTACGAGGAGCCGCCGCCCTGGTAGCTGCCGTAGATGGCGCGGCTGACGAAGTCGTCGACGCCGTCCCCGTTGACGTCACCGATGCCGATCCCGCCGCCGAGCAGACGCGGCTGGTTGCCCGCCGGGAGGACGGTCGCGGCGCCGGTGAGGCCTTCCTTGCTGCCCCACAGGACGGTGTTCTTGTCGACCCAGTGGATCACCAGGTCGTCGAAGCCGTCGCCGTCCAGGTCCCCGGCCGCGGTGGCCTCGCGCCACTTGCCGTCGGTGACCGCGTCGCCCGGCACGCCGGGCGTGGCCTGGCTGACTATCTGGGCGGTGTCGTACCGCAGGCCCGTCGCGGACCCGTACGCCACCGCTACCACCCCGGCGCGCTGGACGCCGCCCACCGCCGCGGTGTGCGCGCCGATGGCCAGGTCCGGATAACCGTCACCGTTGAAGTCGGCGTGGCTGCCCCCCGCGGCTGCCGCAGCGGTGACCGTGCCGGCCGGCGCGGCCGCGGCCGTACCGGCGGCACCGAACACGACCGCCGCAACCGCAGCCGTGACGAGCGCACTTCTGCGCATGGAACCCCCCACAGGTTCGGCCCGGTGGCCTGAGCCGCCGGGCATCGAAACCAAGTGATCGAATGATCGAATACGACCGGATCATACGGGTCGGGGTGAGGTTCCCCCTGCCGGCCGGACAGCTTGATACTGGGACGGATGGTCCCGGAGGAAGCAGTCACAGGTAGTGAGTAGCAAGAGCAACATGA
>NZ_JBITGJ010000307.1:0-1867 GCF_044456925.1 Streptomyces sp. NPDC050743 | reverse complement strand
GATCTCCGGAAATTCGCGGACCTGGTCCTCGAACGCCTCGATGGTGGATTGGTCCTTGATCATCATGTTCGCCTGGACGAGGACCTGGAAGCCTCGTCCGATTGCTGTCGGGTCGAGGTCGGCGTGGTAGCCCTGGATGATCCCCGCTTCTTCGAGGTTACGCACCCGCCTGAGGCATGGGGTGGGGCTCAGGCCGACACGTGCGCTGAGGTCGACGTTCGAGAGCCGACCGTCCTGCTGCAGCTGGAACAAAATCGCGCGGTCTACTGCATCCATGAGTCGAACATACTCCGAATCCCTGCATACGGTGGATATTTGAAGTAATATAGCGCACGAATTTCGGTACGATATTGCCATGCGAAATGAAGCGGAAAAAGGGGTCATCCGCGACGCGCTGGGCATCGGGATAGCCACCGGCACCTATGGCCTCTCGTTCGGGGCCCTGTCTACGACGGCCGGTCTTACCCTCCCGCAGACGTGTGTGCTGTCGCTGTTGATGTTCACGGGAGCCTCGCAGTTCGCCTTCGTTGGAGTTGTGGCGGCCGGAGGCGCACCCTTGGCGGGAGCCGCCACGGCAGCGCTGCTCGGCTCACGCAACGCGCTTTACGGGTTGCACTTGGCTCGCTTGCTGCGCATGCGCCTGCCACGGCGCCTTGGGGCCGCGCAGTTCGTCATCGACGAGAGCGCGGCGATGTCCCTCGACACCCGCAACGAGCCGCTTGCCCGGCTGGGATTCTGGGCGGCCGGCCTGTCTGTGTTTGGCTGCTGGAACATTGCGACCCTGCTTGGCGCGCTGGGAGCGCGGGCACTGTCGAATCCCTCCGTCCTCGGCCTCGATGTGGTCGCGCCTGCGGCCTTCGTCGCATTGATGGCCCCCCGGTTGCGCACACCCATCACATGGTGGGCCGCGCTGATCGGTGCCGCGGTAGCGCTGACGGCCGTGCCTTTCACGCCGGCCGGAGTGCCGGTGCTCCTGGCGGCAGCGGCCGTGGTTGCCCTCTCGCTGTGGAGTTCCCACGACGACGGGAGGCGTGTCGAGATGGACAGCGCAGAGGTTCCCCGGAACGCAAGTCATGTGGACGACACAGTTCCCGAGGAAAGGAAGGTCGGCTGATGTGGGTGGCTATAGCTGTGGGCGCGGTGAGCTGCTACGCCTTGAAACTGGGCGGTTTATCAGCCCCCAAGGCTGTGCTTGAGGACCGTCGGGTGCAGAAGGTGGCGGAGCTGCTGCCCGTGGCTCTGCTTGCCGCACTCATCGTCACGCAGACATTCAGCAAACAGCAGGAGTTGACGATCGACCCACGAGCAGCGGGGGTCGGGGTGGCCGTCATCGCAGTTCTGCTGCGTGCCCCATTCCTCGTGGTGGTGACTCTCGCCGCTGCCGCGGCAGCCCTGCTTCGGTTGATTGCCTGACAGGACGCTCAGGAGTTCCAGGGTGCGTCACGGCACAGGGCAAAGGTTCGCGCGCCCCAGGGGCGTCCACGGGCGTCATGGGCGGTCCGTAGCGCGAGGGTGGTTAGTACACGGCTCACTCCGGCCAACGACGCGAGGCAGTGGCCGCCCAGAAGTCCAGCCTCCTTGAGGCTTCGCCCAAGAACTCAACGGACGCGACATCCAGGTCGCGAGCCAAGGAAATCCAGATAGGAACGTGATCGACCGCCATGATGAGCACTGACCAGAAGCTCTACGAGATAGCCGACGCAGCGATAGCGATGCTCGACGAGCAAGGGACGGTGGTCGGGTGGACGCAGGCCGCTCAGCGGCTTGTCGGGTACTCGGCCGGGGAAGTGGTGGGCCAGTCCGCCGCACTCGTGCTGCCGTCCATTGAGGGGCCGCTGGGGGTATCGGCGTTCGCCGAGCAGTGCCG
>NZ_JBITGJ010000306.1:0-1899 GCF_044456925.1 Streptomyces sp. NPDC050743 | reverse complement strand
GTGTGGCGGCACGGGGACTGGATCACCCTCACCTCGCACGGCTCGGTGATCGTGCACGGACGCTCCGACGCCACCCTCAACCGCAACGGCGTACGCCTGGGCAGCGCCGACATCCACGACATCGTCGAACACCTCCCCGAGATCGCCGAGGCCCTCGTCATCGGCGCGGAAGAACCCGACGGCGGCTACTGGATGCCGCTCTTCGTGGTCCTCGCCGACGGGGTCGGTCTGGACGAGTCCCTGTGCGAGAAGATCCGCGACGCGATCCGCACCGGCGCCTCACCCCGCCACGTCCCCGACGAAATCCTCGACGTCCCGGCCATCCCCCACACCAAGACCGGCAAGAAACTCGAGGTCCCCGTCAAGCGCCTCCTCCAGGGCGCCCGCGCCGAGCAGGTCCTCAATCCCTCCGCGGTCGACAACCCCGACCTGATCGCCCACTTCGCCGGCCTGGGAGCCGAACGCCGCCAGGCCCGCCGTCCGCACACCCCCGAAGGCGCCTCGTGATCCTCTCCGCCTCGCTGACCTGTCTCCTCGCGCTGATCTTCGCCCTGCTGGGCGCGGTCAAGATCCTGGCCCTGGGGCCCATGCCCGAGCTGGCCGCCCACGCCGGCTTCACCACCGCGGCCTACCGGGTCATCGGCGGGCTGGAGCTGGCGGGCGCCATCGGCGTGGCCCTCGGCCCGGTCGTACCGCTGTGCGGCGGCCTGGCCGGCATCGGACTGCTGATGCTGCTCGCCGGTGCCGTGACCACGCACGTACGCAAGGGCGACGGGCTGACCAAATTCCTCCCCGCGGTGACATGCGCGGCCCTGGTCGCCTGGTATCTCGAATTCCTCGCCGGCCTCTGACCCGTTTTGGGAGACTGTCGGCGGCCACTCGTCCTTTAGCGAGCCCACGGCGGGGCTGGCAGACTGACTCTGTGGTTCCGCTGATGGTCGCGGCGGATCAGATCGCGTCCTCATCGCTTACCGGCGCCAGTGTGGTATCAGTCTGCGCACTGCTCTTCACCGTCGCGTCGTTCTGGTGGCTCAACGCCCGACAGGGACGCCTGCAGGCGTGGGAACCTCATTCCTTCGCGGCCATCGTCCACGGTTCCACGGCACGCCTACGACTGCCGCTCGTCCTGCACAACACTGGTCCCAAACCGATCGTCGTGCAGGACCTCATCCTGACCTTCCCCGATGAGCCCGCCTCTCATCTGCCACTCCTGTGGGTGTCCTCCACGTCCCGGCTCCAACCGGGGCCGGACGAGGAGACGAAGCTGCCCGCCGGATTCGTCGTGCCCGGCAGAGAAGCGCAACAACTCTTCCTCGAGTTCGAGGCACCGTTTTCCGGATTCCTCCCGGAGGCCCGTGACTACAAGGCCCAGCTACAAGTGCGGGTCGGCCACCGCAAGGGTTGGCGCCCCCTGCTGACGTTCAGCTTGAGGGCCGCCAACATCATCGATCCAGACCGCTACACCGTTTACAACAACGCACCGGTCGAGCTGACGAAGGAAGACCAGAAAAGAGCGGATGCCGCGCTCCTCGAGCTGCTGGAAGAGCACGGGGACGGCTCCCCTCCGGGCGGCAGGAGACAGGGGGATCCGCCTGATGACGGCGACGCCGACACAAGCGGCTGATGCCGAGTCCCGAATCGGCGCAGCGGGCATTCTCTCCCTGGTCATGGTCCACCGCCGAAAACCCTCCCGAAGCTGGGCGTAGCTTGAAGGCTCCCCTCCCTGAAGGGAGGGGATGCGTCACCCTCCAGGGCTGAGCGGGGATTTACGGCTCAGGCCGCCGCCGGAGCCGGCGGCTCGGGCGGTCTTACGCCCTCGGCACCGTCCGGGTTCCAACCTGCCCGGACCAGCATCACGCGGGCGGAGTTCTTGTCCCTGGGGGACACCGCTCCGCACGC
>NZ_JBITGJ010000305.1:0-1903 GCF_044456925.1 Streptomyces sp. NPDC050743 | reverse complement strand
CGAAGGCGTCTTCGCGGACCACCTTCCCGCACCCGTCCTCGCCCAAGCACTGGAGGCACTCATGCTGGCCCTCGCCGAGGAGAACGCCGCATGCCGGTGGCCGGACCCCACTGGTGAGGCCGCGGCAACCGCGTTCCTCGTCGCCGCCGGCGTAGCACCACAGAGGGCCGCGCTTCAGGTGCAGGAGGTCATCGGGCGAGACCGGGCAGCGGGCGACGGGTGACCTCGTGGGCGTCGTCCGCAGCGAGGCCGAGCATGCGCAGGACCATCTCAGCCAGGTCGGAGGCGGCCTCGTCGCCGTCGAGGTCCGGGCGGGCCAGCCGGAGCGCCACGAGGGACATGAGGGTGCCGCCCACGGCGGACAGCGCAGTGGTCGCGTTGCCGCAGGTGAAACGGCCTGAGGCGATGCCGATCTCCAGGTCGCGCAGGGCCCGTGGGGCCAGGCCGCGGTCGGAGTGGATGTAGGCCAAGCCGCGGTCGCGCAGGATTCGCATGAGTTCCGGGTGGGAGTCGGCCATCCGGGCGGTGAGCCGGAAGCCGGCCGCGACCAGCTCGGCCGGGTCGTCGATGCCTTCCACGCGCTCGTCGCTGACCTGCCCGAACTCCTCCAGGGCGTCCGTCACCGCCGCGTCGAACAGCTCCGTCTTCGACTCGAAGTGGTTGTAGAAGGACCCGAAGCCGACATCGGCGCGCTCGGCGATGGCCTGGATGCTTGCGCTCGTGTCCCCGGTTTCCGCGAGGATCTGCCGGGCCGCGCGGACGAGCGCCTGGCGGGTCTCGGCACGGCGTCGCTCGAAGCGGTTCCTGGGCGGGGCTGACGTCGGCATACGGCCCAGTGTAACCACCGCAACGATGACGCTGCCATTACTGATGAGATCCTCAATTATTGGGCTGCACCTATTGACGACGAGAAACGGCAGAGTTGATGATTTCCTCATTACGGCAGTGTTGCTTGGAGGACACCATGTCCCACATCCCCGTTAACAAGGGCGGTCCTCTGACGCCCCACCAAGACCTCCACAGCGAGCAGGGCGCCCTACGCGGTGAACACCCCGGACGAGCCCGGAATCCCGTGATCAAAGTGGCGGACCTGGCCTGGCTGGAGTTCGAGAAGCCGGACCTGGACCGGGCCGAGGTGTTCGCCCGCGACTTCGGCTTCGCGATCGCCGCCCGCACCGATCACGAGCTGTGGCTGCGCGGCACGTTCGCGGGCTCGCCCTGCATGGTCATCCGGCGCGGCCGCGCCTCCCGCTTCCTCGGGCCCGCGTTCCGCGCGGCCGAACGGACCGATGTGGACCGGCTGGCCGCCGCCGTCGGCCACACCGTCCGGGACATCGACGTCCCCGGCGGCGGCCGGTCGGTCGCCCTGTTCGATCCCTCGGGCCTCCCGGTCCGGGTGGTGCACTGCGCCGAACCACTTCCCGCGCTGCCCGGGCAGCAGCCGCTGGTCCTCAACACCGGCATCGAAGGCCGTCGTACGAACACCACCCAGCGCCCGCCCCGTGAGCCGTCCCGCATCCAGCGCCTCGGCCACGTGGTGCTGGAGACGCGGACGTTCACCCGCACCCTGGACTGGTACCTGGACACCCTCGGCATGATCGTGTCCGACTTCCTGTTCCTCGACGGGCAGCGCGGGCGCGGGCCGACCATGGCGTTCATCCGCTGCGACCAGGGCAGCCTGCCCGTCGACCACCACACACTCGCCCTGCACCTCGGGCCGGGCACCGGATACGTCCACTCCGCCTACCAGGTCACCGACCTCGACGCGATCGCCGCCGGCGGGGAGTACCTGGCCGAGCGCGGATACCAGCGCAGCTGGGGCATCGGCCGGCACATCCAGGGCAGCCAGCTCTTCGACTACTGGCGCGACCCCGACCACTTCATGCTGGAGCACTTCGCCGAC
>NZ_JBITGJ010000304.1:0-1905 GCF_044456925.1 Streptomyces sp. NPDC050743 | reverse complement strand
CAACGAGCCTCTCTACTCGGAGAGTTGCGCGATGGCCGCCCTTTGACCAGGGCCTATGCGGAGATCGCTGTTACACCACTCCGTGGGACAGCATCAGGGCGGCAGAGTCAACGGTGCTGTCGAGGCCGTTGGCGAAGTACTGACCGGCGGGGGTGGGAGCGAAGGGCAAGTCGCTGCCGAAGAGGATTGCCCAGGTCGGCGAACGCGAACAGGGGGCGGGTAGGGCAGCGGGGCTGGAGGACGGGGCGGTGTCGAAGTAGAAGGAGCGGAAGTCGTCCAGCACGTCCAGCACTCCGCGGCCAGTCTCGCCCGCGATGGCGACGGCCATGCGGTGAGAGGCGTAGGGGACAAAACCGCCCGCGTGGCTGGGGACGAACAGGATCCCGGGGTAACGACGAACGCGTCGTTACGGACCAGCATGTAGGCGGCGCGGGTGGTACCGAGCAGGAAGTCGGTGGCGGACGCGGGAATGCCGTCGACGGACGGTGCCGGCAGTTTGGCGGAGAGGGCGAAGACTACGGTGCCGCGCTCGTCGGGGCACTGCCACAGTCCATCCCGCACGGCGCTGCCGACGTAGCTGCCCTGATTGTGGGCCGACGAACGACGCCGTCCGCGTCGAGTTCGTCCATAACCCAGGCTGTATCGGACGTCGCGGCGGCGATGTCGGGCATCGGCAGCGTGGCGAAGTAGCAGAAGCGACCTGTGCGTTCGAAAGAGGCACGCACCATCGAGATCGCCCATGGCGACGGATTGTTCGGCTCCAGCATCACCTACGGCATTCGCGCCCACAGTGACTGGGAGTGGATTCGGCAGCCGAACACCCGCAGCATCCTCGTCGCGGTCGGCCCCCGTGGCTTGGTCGGAGGCCAGGAGGACCTCATCCTGGACGTGGCGCTCGTCTGCCGCCCGCTATCGAGATCGGCCGTCAGCCTGCCGTCAGTTCCGTCAGCGGCAGGGTGTGCTGGGTCTGGAGGACCTTCGCGCGGAGGTAGTGGACGTTGTGGGCCGTGGTGAAGACGCCGGTCGGAACCCGATGGCGTACGGTGACGCCCAGCGCGCCCAACTGTCCAGCTTTATCTGGGTTATTGGACAGCAAATCGAGCTCGCCGATGCCGAGCGCGGCGAGCATCTGTGCGGCGGCCGTGTAGTCGCGGGCGTCCTCCGCCAGGCCGAGCGCGGCGTTCGCCTCGTAGGTGTCAAGGCCCTGATCCTGCAGGGCGTAGGCGTCGAGCTTGTTGTAGAGGCCGATGCCGCGGCCCTCTTGACGGAGGTAGAGCAGGACGCCCCCGGTGGTGGCGATGCGCTCGACCGCCTCGCGCAGCTGCGGGCCGCAGTCACAGCGGGCCGAGCCGAAGACGTCGCCGGTGAGGCACTCGGAGTGGAGACGCACCAGCGGGGTCTGGTCGGGGTTTGATGGGCCGAGGATGACGGCCACATGTTCCTGGCCGTCGGCAAGGCTGTGGAAGGTGACGAGGTCGGCGGTCACCGTATAGCCGTCGCCGAAGCGGAGTGGAACCGTCACACGGGTGCGGACCGTGGCCGTCGGCAAGTCGGCCGTATTGCTGCTGTCGGTGGGTGCGGGGGTGTGGCGTGAGTTACGCATGTCGATCGTCCTGGGTGGCGGCTGCGGGTGTCGGTCGCGCGGTGGGCCGCGCCGCTGTGGCCCGTCGATCAGGACGAATGCACCGCATTCGGCCTCGTTCTACGCAGCCCTGATACTCGCGGGACCCGCCGGCCGCACGTCTCCGAAGAGTGCGCGGCCGGCACGCTCGCGTGCTCGGGGCGAGTCGTTCAGGGCACGAGGATGAGACGGATCGGGTCGCCGATCTTGTGCTCCAGGCGGTGGATCGCCTCGGGGGCGTCGGCCAGGGGGATGTGGTCGGTGATGGACGGGGCCAGGTCGAG
>NZ_JBITGJ010000303.1:0-1932 GCF_044456925.1 Streptomyces sp. NPDC050743 | reverse complement strand
TTCCGCAACGCTACGAACCAGCGGCTACGCACACGCTGCGTCACCACCCGCCGAGCCCGCGGATACCTCCGCACCGCTCAACTTTGAAGACCCCACAAAGCTTGCGGTGATCCGTCTGCCGCTCGATGTCCACGTCCCCGGCACTCGGTATCGGGTTGAGGGCCTGTACTCGGCGATGTGGTCCATCAAACGTGCCCTGCAGCGCGATGCGCGGGACGCGGTCGCCGCGTACTGGGCGGGCGATGTCCGCCGCGCGTCGGATGTGCAAGCGTGGCGAGGGGAACTGGGGCTGTCCCGGGAGGGGATGGAACGCCGCGCCTACCGGCACATGGAGAACTCACGTCATCTCGCCCACCACGTCACCAAAGCTTTGGTGATGCACCAGGCCGACGAGGTGTTCGAGACCTCGGTGAGCCGGCATCTGTTCGCGGACTCCTCCGGCAGCAGATTCGGTCGGCCGAGGGTCGGCCGGTGGTGGGATTACACCCGTATCCCCGGCCGTGCCCGTTCCCACACCAGCGCCCGCAAATGGGAGACGTTCCGTCTGCACGGCACACTGGCCGGGCACCTGGATGCCTACCGGCACCGCGGTCTTCCCCGATCGGTGGCCAGTCCGGAGCAGGTCGCCGCGCTTCCCGCGGGAGTGAAAGTGCTTGAGCAGCCGCGGCAACTGCCCGCACCCTCACGCCCCCTCGGACGTATAGAGACAGGTGAGGTGACGGCGAAGGGCACGCCGAAGAAGCGGGCTGCGACCTGGTGGGACCACACCGGACCTTTGGCGATCGTGTTCACCGGCGGTGCCGATTCCAGCCGCGGCGACCTGGTCCTGCCCGTACGCCTGCCGTCCGGCTCCGGACGCTGGCCGTACCTGCTGCACTTCCTGAACAGCCCGGAGAGCTGGCACAAGATCGACCTTGTGCGCCGCCGGGCTGCCTCCGCGCCCGGCGGGTGGGCGTACGAGGCCCACCTGATGGTCGTCCTGGCCGGCGGCTACGCATCCCCCGCGACGAAGACCCGCCGCCAGGCGGCGGCCGCACTGAAGCGGGTCGGCGGGGTCGACGGCAACGTCTCCAACCTCTCGGTTGTCTCCTTCCCGGCCACCTTCGACCCCGCCGACGGCGACATCAAAGCCACCCGCATCGAACCCACCAGGGAGGAACTCGCCGCTCTGGCGAAGGCCCGCAGGAAGGAACGCGGCCGCAAGAGGGCGCTCGACCGCTCCCGCCGGGCATCCAGCCCCGCCCAGTACGGGCCATCGAAACGCCAGCAGAACCGGGCCGACCGGCGCCAGGCCGCAGGCCTGCCCGCCCGGGCCGTCGGCATGCCCCGGGGTGGCCGGGTCTCCCACAAGGCCGGGGTGCCCAAGCAGGGATACCGGCGTGATGCGTTGTCGGCTGGCTACCGGCTCAACCGGGCGCGGCTCGCCGAAGCCGCCGCGACCGCGGCCGCAGCGAAAGACCACCGCGCCCGCCGCATCGCAGCAGACATCATCACCGACCACGGTGCCAACCTGGTCGTCGAGGACTGCGACATCCGCACCTGGTACCGCGTTTGGGGCAAAGCCCTCCAAGCCACCACACCCGGCCGGCTCATAGCGGCCATCGGCCGCGAATGTGAGAAGGCCGGCGGGCGGATGCTCCGCGTCTCCACCTTCACCACCAAGCTGTCCCAGACGTGCTTCTGCGGCGAGAGGGTCGCCAAAACCCTGGCCGACCGGATCCATGTCTGCCCCTCATGCGGGCTCGTCGGCGACCGGGACAAGGTCTCCGGCGCCCTCTGTGCCCACGTCCACCTTGCTGATCCGGACGACGCCAGCACCGCGGGGGGGGGGCCGGGGGGGGCGGGGGCCCCCCCCCACCGTATGTCGACAAAGGGCGCGGTAACCCACACGGTGGCAAGCCCCCCCCCGGGGGGGGCCCCCCCCGCCCCCGC
>NZ_JBITGJ010000302.1:0-1949 GCF_044456925.1 Streptomyces sp. NPDC050743 | reverse complement strand
GACCGCCCGCAAGGAGAACGCCACGCTCGCCACCGAGCGGGACATTCTGCGCAAGGCGACGAAGTTTTTCGCCTCGGAGATGACCTGGTAGGGAGCCGTAAATCAACTACTGCTTGAGTTGATGTCGTTGTCATGCTGCTCGATCACTCGTTGCAGGGTTTCGATCGAGCGCGGTGGGTGAGTGCGGCGGGTGACGAGTACCGTGGTGAGCTCGGGTCCGGCGAAGGCCAACAACGGCTTGGTCCGCCCGGCGTGGTAGCTCAGCACGTTGCGGTGGCGGCCGAGCAGTTGGCCCGCCAGCGTCAGGGTGACGGTGTTGCGGCTGCTCAGGACGGCGGCCAGGACGCGGTGGCGGTGATCGAGAGTGCCGAAGCCGGGGTTGCGGCCGCGCCCGTCGCGGTCCTCGCGCCGACGCTCGGCCTCGGTCAGGAGTTGGCGGCAGGGTTCGAGCCGGAGTACGAGTTGGTCGAACTCGTCGCGGGACATGCCGGTCAGTGCCGGGTGGGTGAGGAGGAAGGTGGCCTCGGCCGGAATCGGCGGCCCCGACTCCTCCCGCAGATCCTGTGGCGGCTCGTGGCCGGGGTCTTGCGGGGCGATGGTGTAGTTCCACTCGCCGTGGAAGCTGTCCCGTGCGGTCCGCTGTTCGATGCTCTTGCGTTCAGCGCGGGTGAGCACGCGTCCGGTGGGGTAGTCGTTTTCGTCCAGGGTGGCGCTGACGGTCAGCCCGGTGGTGGTGCAGGTGGCCGAGATGGTCTGCAGCAGGATCTCGTAGCTGGTCAGCGGCCGTCCACGCAGGCTGTGGGTGATCCGGGAGAACAGCCGGTGTTCGACCTTGTTCCATTTCGACGTGCCGGGCGGGAAGTGCATGACGGTGATGCTCAGCCCGCACTCGTCGGCGAAGGCGGCCAGACCCATCTTGAACAGGTGGGAGCCGGCGGAGTTGGCGCCGCCGGAGTCCGCGGTGACCAGGAGCCTGTCGGCACTGGGGTAGTCGAGACGGCCCCGGGCACTCCACCAGCGGCGCAAGGACTCCACCGCGAAGGCGGCGGTGTTGCGGTCGGTGCCCACGTTCACCCAGCCGCTGTCGCGGCCGAGGTCGTAGATGCCGTACGGGATGGCGATGGGGGTGTTGGGGTCGACGAAGTCGTGGTCCGGGGCCGTGATCGGATCGCCTTTGGGCCGGTAGGAACGGCCGGGGCGGGCGAAGTCGCCGATCGGCTCCTTCTTCTTCGCGTCCACGCTCACCACCGGCATCCCCTGCTCCAGGAAGGATGCGACGGCGGTGTTGATGTACCGGAATTGGGCGTCGCGGTCGGGCACGTGACTGCCGGCCCTCGTCTTGGCCATGCCCTGCAGACTGAAGCCCATCGCGTGCAGCAGGTCTGCGACCACCGGGGCGCTAACAGGGTGACCGGCCTCGGTCAGCTCACGGGCCAGGTCCCGCAGCGAGGCGGTGGTCCACCGCAGCGGCGAGACCGGATCGCCCACCTCCCGCGGCTCGATCAGCGCCTCGAGCGCGGGCCGTAGCCCCGGGTCACGCTCGGTCGCTGGCTTGCGTCCGCCGCCGGGCCGGCGCACCCGCCCCAGTACTTCGGCCCCGGCTGCGAGCTCGTCCCGCCCGCGCGCGATGGTCGACTCCGAGACCTCGGCCAGCCGGGCCACGGCCGCGATCCCGCCGTGTCCCAGGGCTTCGGCCTCGGCGGCCAGGTAGAGGCGGCGCTGCCGCTCGTCCAGGTGCGGGAGCACCGCCGTGAACTTCGTATCCAGGACTGCGAGGATCTTCTCCAGTATCGCCACGGCAGCCCATCTACCATGTGGCGCAGCGGAGTTGGACTGAAACCAGCAGTAGTTTCCTTACGGCTCCTAGGCCGCTGCCAGTTCATCGAGGACCACTGCGAGACCTACCCGGTCAAGCGGCTGTGCCAGGTGCTCGACGTGCACCGCTCCAG
>NZ_JBITGJ010000301.1:0-1978 GCF_044456925.1 Streptomyces sp. NPDC050743 | reverse complement strand
CGGTCCAGAACGGGTCGTCGGGCTGGATGAAGTCCGGCTGGTGGCTGAACGAGTACGCCAGCAGCTCAGGGTGACGGTGCGCCAGGGTCCGGAAGTCCGTGGCGAGCAGGCGGATCCGCTCCTGCCAGGGAGCGTCCTCCAGTGTCACGGTGCGGAACTGGGCTCCGACCATTCTCGCCACGCCGCGTAGCACGGCTTCCTTGGTCGGCACGTGGTGGTAGAGCGACATCGGGTTCGCATCGAGCGCGGTCGCCAGTTTGCGCATGGTGAGCGCCTCGACGCCGTGCGCGTCGATGAGCCGCAGGGCGGCGGCATAAATCCCGGTCTCGGTCAGAGGGACGTCTCTCTTTCTGGTTCCGCGCGGGGGGCGCCTTACATTTTCCATACTTAGTACGTTATCAGTCCCATACAAAGTATGGAAAGTGGTTCCCGGTCTTTTGGTGAACCATGGACTTCGCCCCCTGGTAAGAAGGGGGCTCGCCCATCGGCCCGGCGAGACGGATCGCCGGACATGCTCTCTCAGGACAAGCCCTTCAACGCGGCGTCGACGACGGCACTCACGGTGTCGCGGCCCAGGCGGTTCCCTGCGAGGAAGCGCTCGAAGAAGAGGGGTCCGGCGGTGGCTCTGGCAAACGCCGCCGAGGTGACGTCGGATCGAAGCTGGCCGCGCTTGACAGCCTCGGTGACCGCGGGACGCAGGGCCTCGGCGATCTGGTCCACCAAAGACTCCCGGAGGCGGCGAATGCCTTCGTCATGTCGTGAGCCGCCGAGGATCGCCGCAAGGACGGCACCTGCCTGCTCGTCGTCCCACCGTTCGGCCAGTTCACTCAGGCGGTGGATGAGTTCCGCCCGCGGATCGCCGCCGGAGGCGACCCGAAGGTGCTCAGGCATCGGAGGCAAAGGGGGCATGCCGGCGTCCAGGGCTGCCATTCGGAGGGAGTGCAGGGCGGGCCAGTGCCGATAGACGGTGGCTCGGCCGACACCCGCGCGGGTGGCGACCGTTTGATGCGTCACAGCCTCCAGGCCGCTTTCCGTGAGCAACGCAGTGGCCGCCGCCACCATAGCCTCACGGCTGCGCAACAGGCGCCGATCAGTGCGAACTTCCAACCTCTTACACCTCTCTGTCGGACGGTCTCCGCTTTCGGCGGGCCCCAGGTGGGTGCTGCCGTCGAGTTGGGGAGTGTGGCCATGCGGCGAATCGGGTTCCCGCTCAGCGCGGCCGTGCAGTTCCGCCTCGGCGGGGGCGCTCTCGCGCGCGGGTGATCGCCTCAGCCTTGCCGCACCATGTATGGCGTCAACTCGTTCATGTGAACGGACGTGATGATGGCATTCAGCGCCATATGGAACATCCGATCATCATCGCGGTCGGCGTCCGAGGGCTGGCCCGTACCGGTCGCACCGGTGGCGGGCGGCAGGGTCGACCACCGGCGCAGCGCGCCGTTGATCTCGGCGATCAGCACACCGAACACGGCGGCGCAGATGACTGCAGCGACCCGGGCGACTTCCTGCTGCGGCACTCCTGCACTCTCCAGCACGTCGGTGAGTGCAAGCCAGAAGGGGTCTTCGGGCTGGACGAAGTCCGGCTGCCCGAACGAATAGGCCATGAGCTTGGGGTGGCGGTGTGCCAGGGTGCGGAAGTCCTTGGCGAGCTGGCGGATGCGCTCCTGCCAGGGGAGGTCCTTCTGGGTCACGGTGCGGAACTCGGCGCCGACCATGGCTGCCACGCCTCGTAGCACTGCTTCCTTGTTCGGAACGTGGTGGTACAGCGACATCGGGTTCGCGTCCAGCGCGGCCGCGAGCTTGCGCATGGTGAGCGTGTCCGCCCCGTCGGCGTCGATGAGCTTCAGCGCGGCTGTGTAGATCCCGGCCTCGGTCAGAGGTGTGTCTCTCTTTTTGGTTCCCCGGGGGGTGCGCTTCGCGTTTTCCATACTTAGTATGGTATCACTTCCATACGACGTACGGTTCCGTGTTGCACGGC
>NZ_JBITGJ010000300.1:0-1989 GCF_044456925.1 Streptomyces sp. NPDC050743 | reverse complement strand
CAGCAGGCGTGGATCAACGACCCCACCCGACGACACGAACCACAGCAACACAGTTCATAGCCGCACATTCGTTTCATTTGACTTGACAGCTACCGCCTCCGGCCGACGGTGGGGCGTCGTCGCCCCACACGTCCTCCACCAGTTTCGAGAGGTTTACAGGCTTGCCCGCCCTGAGCAACAGCGAAGCGAGCGCGGCGCACTGCCTCGGCTGACCGGCTCCGGCCGCGAGCCCCTGTTTGTGTAGCCGGGCTGGGCGGAGCACTGGGAACCGGACGCCCACGTGCATAGTGCTTACCGCCCTGGAGATCCTTGTGAAGCTTGGCTGCATGGCTGTCCGTAGGGGACCGCTCTTCCCAGACGTACCGCAGATCCGCCAATTTTCGGGACTAAATAGTCCTCTTTTCACAGCGGAGCCCTGCCTTGGGGGCACCGCTTTTTGGGTTGGCGGCTGGGGGCCACATGCGGCCACAGAGCGTGCTGACGAACGCACCCTCCCGCCGTCCAAGCCCTCCCAGCCGGGCCGCCTTCGCCCCGCTGGGAGGCGGTGAAGTCCAGTCCGGGACGGGAGACCGCGACGCAACCGCCTGTGACGCCGCACCGGGATTTCTCGGCGCCGACTCGCCCCAGACGGCTTAGCGCCCTCCCGCGCCCTCCTCCGGCGGATTGACATCCTTGGCGAGCACGACATAGGCCTTGACATGGCCGATCGCCATGTCCAGGGCGATCCTCATGGGTTTGACGTCCTGGGCCGTCTGCGCAAGGAGGTAGCCGCCTTGAAGGGCGGCCATGAGGCCGGTGGCGAGTTCTCCGGCGTCCGCGTCGGCACGGAGGACTCTCGAGTCCTTCATCCGCTCGAGCCCGGCCTCGAGCAGCCCCGCCCAGCTGTCGAAGTGCCGGGCGATCGCCTTGCGCGCCTCTTCGTCCTGATCGGCCAGCTCGCTTGCGAGGGAGCCGAGCGGGCAGCCGTACGCTCCGTTTCGGAGCGCGTTGTGTTCGATCAGTGCGTCCCGCCAGCGCTCCAGCCCGCGGAGGGAGTTGAGCCGCTGCAGCAGCTGCTGCTGACGTTTGAGCAATTCTGCAGCCTGCAACGCGACAACATCCCGCACCAGTGCATCCTTGTCGGGGTAGTGGCGGTAGAGCTGGGATTTGCTCGTTCCGCTGGCCGCCCTGACCTCGTCGAGGGTCGTGGAAGACACGCCCTTGACGTACATCATGTCGGCGGCGGCCCTCAAAATGCGCTCTCGAGTCGCCCGCCCGCGCTCAGTCAGCCGGGAGTCGTTTTTATCGCGCGCCTGTTCCACCACATTGGCCAGATTACCGGTGCGTACGTTAGCAGGATCCAAAGGGGACTTCAAGGTCCCTTTTCTGGGGCCTTCCAGGCGGCGCTGACCCGCCGGAGCCGCGCACTCGACCGAGTGCGCTCGGGCCCGCCACTACCAGACACAATCCATGCCTCCGGCGCCGCCGCCTCTAGGGACAGAACGGTCCCCGCCCCCTCCTCGCCGACCAGGGGCACAGGACCGGCCGCTGCGAGGACCTGCGGCGGGAGTTTCACGTCGACGGAGGTGGGGAAAGCCGTGCCGACGTCGACTCCGCGTCTACTCCCCCACGCGGATCCCGGACGTGCTCCTGCACCCGGGAGGGGCGGGATGCGGCGGTGAGCGGCGGACCCGACAGGGGCGCCCTGCCAGGGGTGTGACCGCGTCGTGGACGATCCCACCGGCCAAGACCGCGCCGTTGGAGGCGGTCCGTGCGGTGGGCATGATCGGCGTGGGCACCAACACCGACCACTCGCCGCCTGGCGAGGAACACGGCAACCTCGTCGGCGAACCCCTACGCTTCGACTACGACCTGTCCGGCACAGCCCAGCACCGCGACACGCAAGTCCGGCACGCCCTGAAGTTCCCCCCGCGAACTGGACAGCGGGTGTTTACGCTGCCGGGACGAGGTTCTGCCTGAGCAAGGATCTCGTTTCGAGCGGGGTGACGT
>NZ_JBITGJ010000299.1:0-2032 GCF_044456925.1 Streptomyces sp. NPDC050743 | reverse complement strand
TCTCGTAGGCGGCGAGCGCGTCGGAGCTGCGCAGGGTGTAGACGCGAAGCTGGTACTGGGACATGCCAGTGGTTCCTTTACTTCTGAGCATGGATTGTCGTACTTCTGAGCATGGATGGTCGGCGGTCAGCCTCGGGGGAGGAGGTGTGCCAGTTCGGCATCCCAGTCGATGAGTCCGGACTCGGTCCCCCGTGGCACCAAAGCCTGGGTGTCCTGAAGGAAGGACGAGATGTCCTGCACGGGGACCTCGAGCAAGACGGTGCCTCCGGAAGAACCGAGGGCGATGTAGATCGACTCGTCACCCCGCCCTGCGGCCGACCAGATCCGGACGTCCGCGTAGCCTGCGGGACCCTCCAGACCGTCAGCCAGAAGATCCCGCCCCAGGACCCATTCGACCGGCTCGTCGCTGTGGACGAAAAAGGCGGCACGGACGACGTAGGGATCTGCAGGCTCGTACCGCAGCCGCATGCACAAGGGCTGTGAGTAGGTGCACGAGACGACGAGCTGCGCGGTCACCGCCCGAACCACGGTCCTCGAAGACTCCATGGGCATTCACTCCAAGGCACCCCCCTTGCCTCGGCTGCGCCCCGGCGCTCGTGGCGCAAGCACGCATCGAATCAGGAGGTGTTCAGCAGGGCCCGGGCGCCGGACAGCATCGGCGGACCGCGGGGGTCGTGGCGTCGCGGCAGGTGGGCGACGCGTGCCTGTGGCACGAGGTGGTGCCGCAGGCAGGTTCAGAGGGGGAGCAGGGAGCAGGCCCTCGCTCGATCACCCGCCCGGGCGGCGGTCAGGGGACCGCTGATCCGTGACCAGCGGTCGCATCCCTGCCGCCGACAGGCATCAAGGCGAGGGGTACAGCCTCCGCTCAGGGGCACAGGCAGAACCCGTCCTACCGGTCACCGTAGTTCCGGTCGTAGTGGTCCCATCCGTAGTAGTCCCAGCCACCGTGGTTCCGGTCGTAGTGGTCCCAGCCGAAGTAGTCCCGGTCACCGTGGTTCCAGTCATGGTGGTCCCAGCCCCGGCCGTCGCTCTCGTAGCGGTTCCAGTCGTGCCGGTAGGACCTGTCGGACTTCCACTCGCGCCGCTCATCGTCCCAGCGGTAGCAGCGACCGTCGCGGCTGTGCCAGGACGAGTCGGTGACATGGTCGTCGTGGTGCCAGCCACGCTGTCCGTCCCAGCAGTAGCCCTGCTCGA
Organism: Streptomyces sp. NPDC050743; assembly: GCF_044456925.1. Taxonomy (NCBI): domain Bacteria; kingdom Bacillati; phylum Actinomycetota; class Actinomycetes; order Kitasatosporales; family Streptomycetaceae; genus Streptomyces; species Streptomyces sp. NPDC050743. The sequence goes on along the minus strand of NZ_JBITGJ010000299.1, from coordinate 838 downwards.
TCAGGTAGCCCACGCCGTGGTCCCAGCGGTAGTCGGTGAGGTTGACCTCGGCCGACCGCTGGACGTGCACAGAGGCGGGAGTCGCGGCCGAAGCGGTGCCCCCGGCACCGACAACGGCGACACCCGCGACCGCCACGGAGGAAACGGCGACAGCGATCCGCTTCGTGAGCTTCTTCATGATCTTTCCTTCCGGTCGGTGCGATCTGCACCAACGGCTGCTTTTGCAGGCGATGTGAGGCGCCTGGCGTTGGGTGGCGTTGTCTGCCAGCAGTTCCATACGTTGTATGGAATCGCCCTGCCAGGATAACCATACGACGTATGGAAATGGGGAGACGGTGACAGTGACTCGGGTCACCCGGACCACCTGGTTGAAGGAGACGTACCTGCACACTTCTCAGCAACTGGAAGGCTGCTCCGGGGAGTTCGTCTCCTTCCCCCCGCACCCTGCCGGCCCGAATACCAGCTCTCGATCACAAGGCATGCAGGGACTCAGCTCTGGCCCCATGCTGGAGAGGAGGGGGGTGTGACAACGGAGGAAGAAGTGGTGGAGATGCGGACCGTTGTCGACCTCACACGCTGCCAGGGCTATGCGCAGTGCGTGTTCCTCGCGCCGGAGGTGTTCGAGTTGCACGGCGAGTAGGGGCTGCTGCTTCCCCACCTCGGCAGCGCCCGCCTGGTCGAGGACCCACCCCCCTACCGCCAGAACGCCATGCTCCGCGACCCCCGCCACCTGTCCATCCAACTTTGAAGGCTCCCCTCCCTGAAGGGAGGGGATGCGTCGCCCTCCAGGGCTGAGCGGGGATTTACGGCTCAGGCCGCCACCGGAGCCGGCGGCTCA
>NZ_JBITGJ010000298.1:0-2073 GCF_044456925.1 Streptomyces sp. NPDC050743 | reverse complement strand
GGGTTCTGCCGCGGCGCTGCCCACTCCTCCGGCGATGCCCGCCGAGCTGGCCGCAGGCATCCTCGGGACGGCGTCCATCGAGTGCAAGCTCATCGCCGAGCTTCACGAGGTGTACGGTCTGCGTGCGCCTGGAACCGCTCGGCAGCGTGCCGCACTGTATCTCGCGGAGTGGACGGAGGGGCGCGGCCTGAACCTCACGAAGCCGACCTCCGCGGTCAGTCTCATGCTCGGCGTCCGGCTGAGGAAGGAACTACGCCGACGGCTGCTCACGCTCGCCGTCCGCAAGATTCCCATGCTGACGCCCTTCATGGTCGGCGCGGCCTTCGGCGCCCTGCTGAACCACTACGACACCACAAGGCTTGCCCGGCGCATCCGTGGCGACCTGCGCGCACGTCAGGTCCCCTGGCAGGCGGTGGCCGGGCAGGAGTCGGCACACCCGGGTGCCGACTCCTGAGCGACCGCCATTCGGTTCAAGGACTCGCTTTCCGCCGTGTCGCACGGCGTTCGCGGACACGCGAGCGCGCCCCGGGCCCGCTGGGGATGACCTCATGAACGGGGGTCGATCGGCAGTTGGGAGCCGCCCATGTTCTATTACGTGCTGAAGCACCTCCTGCTGGGACCGTTGCTGCGGCTGCTGTTCCGACCGCGGGCAGAGGGGCTTGAGCACGTTCCGGGCCACGGCGCGGCGATCGTCGCCGGCAATCACCTGTCCTTCGCGGACCCCCTCCTCATGCCCGCGGTCCTGAAACGACGCATCACGTTCCTGGCCAAGGCCGAGTACTTCACGATGCCGGGTCTCAGGGGTCGACTGACCGCGCTCGTTCTCCGCGGTGCCGGGCAGATTTCGGTGGACAGGTCGGGACGGGCCGCGGGGCTGGCGGCGATCCGGGAGGGGTTGGAGGTACTGGCGAAGGGAGACCTACTCGCGATCTATCCGGAGGGCACGCGTTCCCCCGACGGCCGCCTGTACAAGGGCAAGGTCGGGGTGGCCGTGATGGCGCTGGCCGCGCACGTTCCGGTGATTCCGTGCGCGATGGTGGGAACCTTCGAGATCCGGTCTCCCGGTCGTGTCCTGCCGAGGCTCCGGCCGGTCGCGATCCGTTTCGGGCAACCGCTGGACTTCTCACGCTTTGCGGGGATGGAGCAGCACAAGACGGTACTGCGGGCCGTCACCGACGAGATCATGTACGCGATCTTGCGGCTTTCGGGCCAGGAGTACGTGGATCGGTACGCGGCCGACGTGAAGGCGGGACAGCTGACGGTGCTGCGCAGCTGAGGTTTCGCCATCCCTTGGCTGCGATCCGGTGCGGACGGTCGTCCGTTGCAAACGAGCACCACGGTCGCCCTTCCGGCCCGGCCGCCGAGCAACGGGCCGAAGACCGGGAACTGTTCGCGCGGCTCCAAGCCGACGAGTTCAGGCAGGGCCCTCACCTCGACGTGCTACGGGACCGGCTCTGGCGATACGGATGGAACGTGCTGCGGTCCTGGACGATAGACGGCTCGATCATCGCCCGGTGCCATGAGCGCCACGTCCGCTTCCCGTCGCCGTACACCGAAGTCGAGGAGATCATGCGCCGGGCGGACGTCCGCGTGGTCGCGCAGAACTCGCAGCGCCTCGAGCAACGCCTTCCTGCCATCCATGCGTACTTCCCCGCCCTCGTTCCGCTGAATGCTGGTGACGACGGTAGGAGCCGCCCCGCGAGGCACGGGGCCGAACCCCGGAAAGATCACAGCGTCCGGTTCATGGCTACGAGACAGAAGCGGGACGTCGACCCCGTACATGGCAGTGGAAGCCCTGCGAACAGCCCTGACAAGGTGGGGGTCGTCTTCCCGTCCCTGCGCGTCGATCCCGCATCGCCCGTGCTGAAGCTCGTTGAACTGGGACGGGTTCGCGCCGACGTGGCCGAGCGCCTGGCGTACGCGCTGCGGTGAGGGGCCGCGAGTGAGGGCTGAGGAACAGCGGCCGGAGGGCACCCTGGCTCGCGCCCTCAGCCAGCCAGGGCGTCGCCCTGCGGGCCTCGGTCAGCATCTTGTCGAGCTGAGCCGGACCACACGTCAGCTTCTCGCCACCCG
>NZ_JBITGJ010000297.1:0-2075 GCF_044456925.1 Streptomyces sp. NPDC050743 | reverse complement strand
CGCCTTGTACAACAGGGACACGATCATCCGGGCATGCTCCCAGCCGACGAACCGTCACCGCTGCCACCTGCGACGACGACTTTTCGAGCGGCACACGCCGTGAGGGCGGTGGTGAGGGTGGCCGCGAGGGTGAGGAATGCGGCGAAGGTGATGGCGGCGCGGGTCAGGACGGTGGGGTAGGTGGCGCCGTCAAGTCGACGACCGCCCAGAACGGGCCCTCGAGCGCGGCGGTGGTGGCGCGGCCGCGTCGCGCGGCGCCTCATCGGGCGGCCGCCACGGTCGTCGAGCGCACCCCGTCGGGGGTGAGCACGTACAGGCGGCCGTCGGGGTAGCGAACCTCGACCTCGCCGGGGAGCTGCGGGCGGCGAACCTTCCACCCGTTCTCGTACGACTCCCGCGGGTTGTCCTCGAACCAGCCGTTGCACGTCGTGCACGCGGTCAGCAGGTTGTGGGCCTGGTTGATCCACTCCTCGCAGGCGCCGCCCATGCCGCGGTCCACGCGGTGGTGGATGGTCAAGTCCTGCCGTCCGCCGCAGCGCACGCAGGCACCGCCGTCCCAGTCGTAGACGATCGCCTTCACCATGTCGGTGGGCCCGGTTCGCCGTCGCGCCCCACACGCAGCGCTGCACGCACGGCCGGTCACGAGACGCCCTCCCTGCCATCGCGCGCTGGTCCGGAGGACTGCGCTCTGTGGCGAGATATGGACATGTTGTAGTACATGTCCATGTTTCGGGGGGAGCGGGTGAGGTCACACGGCTCCACGGAGCACACGGACCAAACGCGACCCTTCACGGGAGGACACCGTGCCCGTACCGATACGCCACATCGCCGTGGCCCTCACCCTCTGCTGCGCCCTGCTCGCCGGTTCCACGGCCTACGCATCGAGCGACGGCTCTTCGCAGCGCAATCCGACCGTCGCCGTGGCCTCGGCCGAGCCCAGCCCCAGCACGTCCGCCGAGAAGCAGAAGTTCGCCAAGACCCGGTTTGTGGCGAACGCGGGCCTCGCGGCGGGAGCCGTCTACCAGTGGATCTACAAGCCGTACAAGGCGGGCAAGTTTAAGAAGGGTGCGCACGGCCGCAAGCTGACCCTGGTCAAGGCGGGTCTCGCCGGCGCGTTCGCGTACAACCGCCTGAAGGCCGCCGTACACAACGCCCAGGGCGACCCCACGCTCTCTAAGGCACTGGCCCCGATCACGGCGAGCATCAACTCGCTGAAGAACCTGCCCGCCAAGCTCCGCAAGGGCGACGGCTCCGCGGCCGACGACTTCAACAACGTCATCAACAAGGTGAAGGACACCGGGAAGGACGCGGGCGCCGAGGTCAAGAACAAGGTGCCGTCCCTGTCCGAGGTCAAGAACGGTTCCTGAGGCGGGTGCTCACCCGGGCCGGCCCGACCGCCCGGGCCGGCCTCGAGCCTTCACAGCACTGGTCTCCTCGCCTGCCCGGGCGCCGGACCGCGGAGTTCACGGCCCTGGTGGGCGCGCCTGGGGCGAGGCGGGGAGAGTGAACGGCGGCCGCGTCTTGCGTCGCGTCCACCAGCGCCTGCAGGTGCTCCCAGGTCGGGGCGCCCAGGACGTCCTCGGCGAACCCGGCGAGGGTGTCGGCCCACAGGGCGTAGGGGGTGCCGTGCCGCAGGTACGACAGGACCAGGAGGTCGACGAGGGTGTCGTCGTCGACGATTGCGAGGGTGGCGCGCCGGTCGGCGGCGGGGGCCGCGGTTAGGTGCTCGAGCTGCTCGAGGCGGGCGAGCCAGTCGGGGACGCCGGTCGTGCGGGTGCACAGGCCGGAGTCGACGATGTTCCGGGCGCGGGTCGCAAGGCCGGCGATCCGGGTGCGGGGCGGTGCGGCTGTCGGGAGCATGGCCGCGGACCGTACGAACGGGCGTGGCTACCGTCGCGCGCTGCGCCAGGGCGGGAAATCGCGGGGGGATCTCTTCTCGTACCGATTGCGTACCCCGGCGCAGTTGGGGACCAGGTTCCTCTAGTAGATCGTCGCGGCTAAGTGTTGTTCTGGTTGGTGGAGTTGGGGTCGGGCAAGCTCCCCTTGTCGCTTCCGTTCGGCCGGGCAGGGGTGCC
>NZ_JBITGJ010000296.1:0-2097 GCF_044456925.1 Streptomyces sp. NPDC050743 | reverse complement strand
GTACGTCACCCCGCTCGAAACGAGATCCTTGCTCAGGCAGAACCTCGTCCCGGCAGCGTAAACACCCGCTGTCCAGTTCGCGGGGGGAACTTCACACTCCCAACCAGGTCGAGTGGGCTGTCGACATGGCGGTACGCGGTGACCTGCACGCCGGCTACCTCAACCAGGGCGGCTACCGCAACCAGGCCGGCCTCGGCACCATCGACCCGCAGGGCCTGTTCCCGCCGCCCACCCTGACCGGCGCGAGCAACGCGCGCATCCCCGTCAACGTGATGCTCGGCATCATGGCCCAGGAGTCCAACCTGTGGCAGGCCGAGTCCGGCTCCATCCCCGGTCAGATGGGCAGCCCCCTGGCAGCGGTCGACGGCTACTACGGGCATCAGATCGATCCGGGCAATCCGGACTCGTACTGGAACATCAACTGGGACAAATCAGACTGCGGCTACGGCGTGGGCCAGGTCACCGACGGCATGCGCCTCAAGGGCCATGAGAAGCCGGGCGAAACCAGCCTGTCCCCAGCCCTGCAGAAACTCGTCGCCATCGACTACGCGACGAACATCGCCGCCTCCATGAAGATCCTCGCCGACAAGTGGAACGAGGTCCACAAGGCCGGCCAGACGATCACCGTCAACAACGACGACCCCTCCTACGTGGAGAACTGGTTCACCGCGGTCTGGAACTACAACCTCGGCTTCAACCCGCCCTCCCAGGCATCGCAGCACGGAGGGCACTGGGGCCTCGGCTGGTACAACAACCCGGCCAACCCCATCTACGCCAAGGGCTGGGGTCATCCGTTCATGAACACCGACGTGGACGGCACCGACGCCAACCACGACGCCGCACACCCGCAGGACTGGCCGTACGAGGTGAAGGTGATGGGCTGGGCCGCCTGGTCCATCGACACCGGCTACTCCTACGCCACCTCCGGCCGCCAGGACTGGCCCGGCGAGTCCGGCTTCTCCTCCGCCGGCTTCCGCCCCGCCTACTGGAACGGAGCGAACCTGCCCGTCGAGATCAAAGGCGGCGCGCGCTACAACCGGGCACATGTCACGCCGGACCTCGACGTGTTCTGCAACTCCAAGAACAACTGCGATCCCAACACGCCGCCGAACTGCGGCACCGCAGAGTGCTACGCACAGTACTGGTGGAACCAGCCCAACGCGACCTGGAAGACCGACTGCGCCTCCACCTGCGGCCACGAGAACATCAAGTACCAGTCGCTGGTGTCGGAACCGGGACGCGGCTACCGCCTGAAGAACGGCACACCGGTGTGCTCCGGAGCACCCAGCGGCGCACAAGTGGTGGCCTCGGTGCCCAACGGCACCGAAACCTACGGCGACTGCGGTCCCGTCACCTCGTCCGGCAGCTTCCAGTTCACGTTCTACGCCGACACCATGGGCACGCACTTCAATGCGAAAGCCGACCTGCACCAGGTCGGCGGCGGCTACGGCGGCCACTTCTGGTACGCCCACGAACGCGACACCCATCACCTCGGCGGCGACGGCGGAAGCATGACCATCGACGGTGACTGGAAGCTGAACAAGCCCATGGACAAGACACAGGCCATGGTCTACGTACACGTGCCGGACACCGGAGCGCAGACCACTCAGGCCGTGTATGAAGTCGTGACGGCCTTCGGAACCAGGAAAGTCACCGTCGACCAGTCCGCCAACGCGTCCAACAAATGGGTGTCTCTTGGCGCCTTCCGCTTCAACGATCGCATCCCCGAGGTCAGACTCTCCAATACCACCAGCAGCGGCAGCGCTGACAAGGACATCGCCTGGGGAGCGGTCGCCTTCGTGCCCGGCAACTTCGACGTGTCCGGCGGCCGGATGGCCGGTCTCGAACTCCCCGACCCCGACTACAACGCCCCCGACGTCGACTTCATCGACGACGACCAGCAGAAGCAGCCGGCGCCCACCGGTCTGGTTACTCCTTCTACGGCCTCTTCACTCACGTCCGACAACCAGTGCGCCAAGGGCCTGAAGAACGGGCAGAGCCGCCAGTGAGCCTTTCCCGGTAACCGACGGTCGCTGAGGGTGATCGCCTCCGGGAGTCTCGTGGTGTACTCCCAACTCCGGGCAGACGTAAGGCCCC
>NZ_JBITGJ010000295.1:0-2125 GCF_044456925.1 Streptomyces sp. NPDC050743 | reverse complement strand
GACCACCCGCGCCATCCGCGACCAACCCGAACGAGCCCTCCCCATCCTGGGCATCACCTACAAGCCCGACCTCAACGGAACTTGATCAAGCCCTGCTTCACGGTCGCCTCGCTGTGGGCTGACGTCGACGTAGTCCGGCACCAGCCCTACGAGGAGGACGACTGATCTTGGCATCAGATCGCGCACCGCGCGCAATCCGCAGACTGGCGACCCGATCCAGATCCCGGCCGGCTACAGCGTGAAAGTCTCCGCTGGCAGCAAGCTCAAGGAAGCCGCGAAGGGCAAGTAGGCGCCTGCCCCCGGCGGCGCAGAGGCCCGGCGACGGGCCGAGGCCTGCAGGGCGGTACAGCTTGCCCGCCTCACCCCACGGGACCCGGATTGGCGTCCCGCCCACGGGGTAGAACGGACGCCGGATGCCCTTCGATGACGGAGAGCACCACCGACGCAGAGACCGGGAAGCACCCGGCGATTTCGAAGGACAAACGCATGGCCAGCGGCACTGTGAAGTGGTTCAACGCCGAGAAGGGCTTCGGCTTCATCCAGCAGGACGGCGGGGGACCGGACGTCTTCGCGCATTACTCCAACATCTCCGGCAGCGGATTCCGTGAGCTCCTCGAAGGCGAGCAGGTCACCTTCGACGTCACCCAGGGCCAGAAGGGTCCCCAGGCCGAGAACATCGTCCGCCGCGGCTGACCCGGAAAAGGAGCGCCGCCCCGCGACGGCCACTGTGTAGAGTGGCGTCACCGATCGGGTTTCTCACTCAGGTGCACGCGGGGGAGCCGGTCGCGTCGGCGCTCTGCGACGTTCTGGCCCCGGTCGTGTCCGAGTTGGTCGAGGATGGGGTTTGTCCAGGCATAGGCCTCGACTATGCCGTCCTTGTATGGGTCGCCCTGTTCGGCGAGCGGGCGATCGTCGATCTGCTCGGCCTTGGCTGGTCGGTCTGAGCTGGTTGTGGCCCGGGTTGCTGACTTTGCCCTGCGGGCGCTGGGGGCGCACCTCGATGACTGATCGTCGGGGTGCGAGGTGGCCCTGTGCCGGCATGACGTGCGTGGGTCGCTGCGTTCGGCCGATGGGTTTGCGTTCGTCCGCGAGGCACCGAGCGGCTGCTGCGGGAACGGATCGGGGTCGAGGCTGCGGCCTGCATGGGTTGGCTGGGACGGACACTCGGGCACTGGCGGGAGCGGGCGCAGTGGCGCGAGGGTCATGACCACGCAGGTCGGTGAGTTGCGCCCGGCGTGCGAGGACCTGTTGTCGGGGGGCTGGCGCCTGCCGTTCCCAGATCGCGGGCCCGATGCGCGTCATCGGCCTCTGCCCGTGGTCGAAGCCCGGGGAGGCCCGCTTGTGCCGCCGGGGGCCTGTGAAGGCCGCTGATCGGGAGCGCGAGTGGCCGAAGGGTGCTGATACGCGGCATGGTCACGGGGGCGGTGGAGGGTGCTGCCGCTGTGCAGGGGCCTGGTCCGGATCTTCAACGTCACGGACTGCGGGCTGCTGTCCTGCATGCCGAGCCATCTGGCGAGTGGACTCCATGATGGCGAGACCCTGGCGCTGGTCGTGCTCGGTGTGATCGTGCAGCCGCTCGCGGGCGCGCTGTCGGACCGCGTCGAATCGTCGCTCGGTGACGCCGCCGGCTGCGCGGGCTTCTTCCTGCACGTCCCCGCGCTGCTGCTGATCCGCCCGGTCGCCGGCGTGTCGGTCGTGCTCTTCGGCGGCGCCGCGGTGTGGTGGACGGTGGAGTCGGCGGGGTGGGGCGCTGTCCGGGTCCGCTTTCGCTGTGGAGAGGGAAGGTGCGGGCGCGTGCTCTTCGGGGGCGTCGCGCCGTGGCGGGGCGTCGGCCGGCGGGGCGGTGGTGTGCCCGTGTCGCTCGGCTCGCGGGCGGGGGTTGACGGTGTTGTTCACACGGTTGGCCACGGCCGTGGCGCGTGGGGAGGCGTCTGTGCTGGGCGGCACTGTGCGTGCGCAGCCGGGGCCTGGTCGGCCTCGCGGGGTGGGCTCACACGGGGGCGCCTCAGGCGGTCGCGGGGAGAGCGGGAGTCTCGGTGCGGCGGTGGCGGCCGTTTCCGGGGGCGGCCAGGGCGGAGGGGCGTTCGGTGGCGGGCTGTCCGCGGTGCTGGCCGGCACGGAGGTC
>NZ_JBITGJ010000294.1:0-2172 GCF_044456925.1 Streptomyces sp. NPDC050743 | reverse complement strand
TCCGCGGTGATGAGCACGGCCGGTTCGAGCTGGGCGAAGCGGTCGGCGGCGGCCTTGGGTGCGTAGTCCTGGCCGCACACCGACCACACCGCGCCCAGGCTGGCCGTGGCGAGGAAGGCGATGATGGCGTGGGGCGTGTTGGGCAGGTAGCCCACTACCCGGTCGCCCTGTCCGACGCCCAGGTCGCGCAGGGTGGCGGCGACCGAGGCGACCTGGGCGCGCAGCTGCCGGCCCGTGATCTCGTAGCCGGCTCCGGTCTCGTCCAGCGCGGTGATCGCGGGCGCGTCCGGGTGCAGGTTGCGCACCGCGTGGTGGGCGTAGTTGAGGGTGGCGCCCGGGAACCAGCGTGCGCCGGGCATGGTTTCCTCGGCCAGCACCTGCTCGTACGGAGTCGTGGCGTCGATGTCGAAGTACTGCCACACCGCCTCCCAGAACCCTTCGAGGTCGGTGACGGACCAGCGGTGCAGAGCCTCGTAGTCGGTGGGCTCGTCAACTCCCTCGGCGCCCTGGTGACGTGCGGCCCACCGGGCGAAGTCCGCGACGCGGCTGCGGGCGGCCGCGTTCGGGTCGGGAGTGAAGAAGGGTGCCGGGTACGGCGTGGGGTGCGGGGTGGTCATGGTGTGGTGCTCCTCGGCGGGGGAACGGCCCGGGCATCAGGCGCACGGCGGCCCGTGTGCAGCAGGGGTGCCCAGGCGGCGGTGCCTGTGAAGTCGCCGGTGCCGGCGGGGACGGTGTCCATCACGACACGGTCCGGACGCAGCAGGACGGCGTCCGAGCGGCCGCCTGCCAGCCAGGCGGCCAAGGTGCCGTCGTCGCCCAGGTCGTCGACGTGGATCGGGGGTGCGCCCAGGGCGGTGGCCACGGCCGTCATCCGCGCTGTGGGCGGTACGGCGGTCAGGACGGCGAACGAGTTTCCGAGGACGTCATCGAGGCGGACCACCCCGCCGTCGTGCCGTACCCAGGGCTGCGGGCAGAACGTTCCGGCCAGTGTCCGGCCGGCCATCCGGGGGCGGCGCCGTACGAGTGGGCCGGCGGTCAGGGCGGGGCTGAGGTCACGGCTCACTGCCGCGGTCACGCCGGGGATGCGGCAGGCCGTTCCCACGAGAGTCCGACGGAATGCCGCACCGCGGCCCTGGCCACCGGTCATGGCCCAGCCCACGGCGACCGCGACGCGGATCAGGTGGCGTGCGTGCGGCTTGCGTTCGTGCTCGTAGGTGTCCAGCAGTCCGTCGTGTGCGCCTTGCTGAAGGACGCGGGCGAGTTTCCAGGTGAGGTTGCGGGCGTCGCGCAGGCCGGCGCACAGGCCCTGCCCGACGAAGGGCGGGGTGAGGTGGGCCGCGTCGCCCAGCAGGAAGACGCGCCCTTGGCGCCAGCGGTCGGCGAGGCGGGCCCGGAAGGTGTACTGCGCCTGCCGGATCACCTCGAAGTCGTCGTCCTCTGGCCCGTCGGACGGCAGATCCACCCAGGGGGCGACCAGCTCGCGCAGGCGCTCCTGGCCCTCCGCGCCGTCCAGGCGCTCGTCGTCGTCCAGCCGGAACTCCCAGCGGTAGCGGTCCTCGCCGACCCGCATGTAGGTGGCCGGACGGGTGGCGCAGCAGATCTGCTCGGCTCCCTCCCAGCTGTTCACCCGGCGGCTGGTGCGCACGTCGATGACCCGCCAGCTCTCCTCGAAGTGCAGGTCCTCCCAGACGGCACCGATGGCCTCCCGGGTGAGGCTGCCCGCACCGTCGCAGCCGAGGACGGCGTCGGCCCACACGTGCTCGTCCTCGTCGCTGCCGTCGCGGCGGAAGGTCACCCGCACCGGAGCCGTCCCGTCGGCGGGCTGCGTGACGGACACGGCCTCCACGCCGCTCCACAACTCGCATTCGGGGCGGCGCGCCAAGGCGCCCCGCAGCAGGCGCTCCAGCTCGGGCTGGTCGAACATGTTGGTCTGCGCGAAGCCGTGGTGGCCCTGCAGGGATCGCGGGAACTCGGTGATCAGGCGGCGCCGGGGATCCAGGAGCCGCAGGCCCGGCGCCGGGCGCGAGACGGCTGCGAACTCCTCGTGGACGCCGACGCTCTGCAGGATCCGGCAGATCTCGTCGTCCGCGACGACGGCGCGTGGCAGGGGGTAGATGTCCCGGTGGCGTTCGAGGAGCAGGCTGGGCACTCCGTGCCGGGCGAGCAGGAGGG
>NZ_JBITGJ010000293.1:0-2172 GCF_044456925.1 Streptomyces sp. NPDC050743 | reverse complement strand
TGTAAGGTCGGCCCGGGGCGCGGCGCTGGCCTTGCGACCAGCCCGTTTCCCCGGACCGCCTCCCGAACCCGCCGTGCGAGTCGTCCCCGCAACGGGCTCTCTGCAGAGTCCCGTTAGGGCCGTCGTCCGGTCGTCATGCCGCTGTCAGTGGCCAGGGCGAGGGGATCACTGATCCCCGGTATCGGTACCGAGTCGTGCGTACCAACCCGGTGTGGAACAGTTCCCGCTCCTGGCCTCTGGGCCACCATCCGCCGTCGCAGTAACGTCGGCGGAGCTCCTTCCGTGAAATCCGGCGGTGCTTGCGGCGAATCCAGCCGATCACCCGGCGCCAGACATAGGCGTCCAGGAACTGGAAGGTCACGCTCGACACCCCGGGGCGGAAGAATGCGGTCCATCCCCGCAGCAACGGATTGATCCGGAGCAGGAGGATGTCCAGCGGATGGTTCGTGTCGACCTGTCGGCACAGCGCCTTGACCTTCGCCATGACGGCGCGGAGCGCCTTCCTGGACGGGTAGGTATAGACGTAGGACCGGTTCGTGCCCCGCTTGCGGTGACGCTGGATGCGCCAGCCCAAGAAGTCCACGCCCTCGTCGATGTGCGTGATCAGGGTCTTCTCCTCCGACAGGCGCAGTCCCATGCGGGACAGCACCTGCGCGGCCTCTTCCCGGAGTTCCTCGGCATCCTGCCTGGTGCCCGCGACCGCCAGCACCCAGTCGTCCGCGAACCGGACCAGCCGATGATTCGGCAGACCGAGGCGGCGGCGCTTCGACCGCTCCCAGGGCTTAGACACCGGTCCTCCCGGAGCCTGGGCGAAGTGCTCGTCCAGGACGGAGAGGGCCACATTGCTGAGCAACGGGGAGAGGATTGATCCCTGTGGAGTACCGGTGTCGGTGTCCTTCAGCAGACCGTCCTCGGTGAGGATGCCCGCCTTCAAGAACGCCTTCACCAGCGCCAGGACGCGTCTGTCACCGATCCGAAGCCGCACCCGGTCGAGCAAGTCCGGATGCGAGATCTCGTCAAAACAGGACCGAATGTCGCCCTCAACGATCCACTCATAGGAGTGGGACGTCAGGTGCCGCACCTCGGCCACCGCGTCATGGACCCGATGGTTGGGGCGGAACCCGTAGGAACACGGGAGGAAATCCGCCTCGAAAATCGGCTCCAGCACCAGTTTCAGGGACGCCTGGACCACCCGGTCACGGACTGAACTGATCCCCAGGCGGCGACGTTTGGCCGTGCCCGGCTTCGGGATCAGCCGCTCCCGCGACGGCAACGGCCGGAAACTGCGGTCCTTCAGCGAGGCCCGCAGTGCATCGAGGAACACCTCGACCCCCGGCCGCAGCGCGATGGACGAGGCCGTATGGCCGTCCACCCCTGCGGTCTTCGCGCCCTTGTTACTGCGAACCCGGTCCCACGCGATGAGCAGGAACGCGGGGTCGACCACGAGGTTCATCAGGTCGTCGAACCGCCGATGAGGATCTTCCACGGCCCAACGGTGCAGCTTGGTCTGGATCTCCAGTACCCGGCGCTCGGCCTTCATCAAGGCCCACTCCAGCTCGTCGGTATTCACCAACGCCCTCCTGGCATTCCAGCATCCTTGCTGCAGACTTGCTGGCCCTCTTCGCCATGTACGCGCCTCTCGCGCGCTCGGACTACTACAGGGCCTCCGCCCCACCCACGGCCATCAGCCGGCATCGGGCCTGCCCGCCACCGGACTGGAGGCCCGGCGGGAGGGCGACCGTGGGTGGTTCCCACGTTCACCACGAATCGTTCGGCCAGGTCGGCGGCCAGCTATACCCCGGCAGCATCACCACGCCTACGCCGCAGGCTTTCAACGTGGCCTCCTCACCGTCTAATCGAACCGGCTTCGGAGTTGACCCGCCTACTGGACTCGGGTCACGCACTGCAATCCGGCCCACATCCGCCAGGTTGGAGCCGGAGGCACCGTTACGGAGCTTCGACCACTGGTTCACTCGCGTTCCGCCTTCTGACCTTGCTAGCCGGACCCGGACCGTCTGGCAGTACCGACCCGTCCCGACGTTGTCGAGGCTGCTTCCGCCCTCCCCGGCGATCCCCGGATCAGACTGCCTCCAGCTTCACCCGACCGCTGCGACGGCCAGGCGGTGGAGCCCTTCCATCTCCACACGAATCCGTAGTACTTCGTGGCGCACC
>NZ_JBITGJ010000292.1:0-2177 GCF_044456925.1 Streptomyces sp. NPDC050743 | reverse complement strand
TCCGCGGTGATGAGCACGGCCGGTTCGAGCTGGGCGAAGCGGTCGGCGGCGGCCTTGGGTGCGTAGTCCTGGCCGCACACCGACCACACCGCGCCGAGGCTGGCGGTGGCGAGGAAGGCGATGATGGCGTGGGGGGTGTTGGGCAGGTAGCCGACCACCCGGTCGCCCTGGCCGACGCCCAGGTCGCGCAGGGTGGCCGCGACGGAGGCGACCTGGGCGCGGAGCTGCCGGCCCGTGATCTCGTAGCCGGCTCCGGTCTCGTCCAGTGCGGTGATCGCGGGGGCGTCCGGGTGCAGGTTGCGCAGTGCGTGGTGGGCGTAGTTGAGGGTGGCGCCGGGGAACCAGCGTGCGCCGGGCATGGTTTCCTCGGCCAGCACCTGCTCGTACGGAGTGGTGGCGTCGATGTCGAAGTACTCCCACACCGCGGCCCAGAATCCTTCCAGGTCCGTGACGGACCAGTGGTGCAGGGCCTGGTAGTCGGTCGGGTCCGGAATCCCTTCGGCGCCCTGGTGTCGGGCGGCCCAGCGGGCGAAGTCCGCGATGCGGCTGCCGGCGGCCGCTTGGGGGTCGGGCGGCAGGAAGGGCTCCGGACAGGGCGTGGAGTGCGGGGTGGTCATGGTGTGGTGTTCCTCGTCAGGATGCGGGCCGGGCTTCGGCGGGGCGGCGGGCCGTGTGCAGCAGGGGAGCCCAGGCGGCGGCGTCGGTGAAGTCGCCGGTGCCGGTGGGGACGGTGTCCATCACGACGCGGTCGGGGCGCAGGAGGACGGCGTCCGCCCGGCCGCGTGCCAGCCAGGCGGCCAGCGTGCCGTCGTCGTCCAGGTCGCCGACATGGATCACGGATGCGCCCAGGGCCGTGGCCACGCCCGTCATCCGTGCCGTGGGCGGCAGGGCGGTCAGCACGGCGAAGGAGTCCCCGAGGATGTCGTCGAGGCGCTCTCGCCTGCCGTCGACGATCACCCAGGATTGCGGGCAGAAGGTGCCGGCCAGTGAGCGGCCGGTCAGCCGGGGGCGGCGTCGTACCAGCGGATTGGCGGTCAGTGCGGGACTGAGGTCGCGGCTCACCGCCGCGGTCACGCCGGGGATGCGGCAGGCCGCGCCCACCACGGCCCGGCGGATGGCCGCACCGCGGTCCTGTCCGCCGGTCATGGCCCAGCCGACGGCGACCGCGACACGGATCACGTGGCGGGCGTGCGGCTTGCGCTCCTGCTGGTAGGTGTCCAGCAGTCGGTCGTCCGCGCCGTGCTGAAGGACGCGGGCGAGTTTCCAGGTGAGGTTGCGGGCGTCGCGCAGGCCCGCGCACAGGCCCTGCCCGATGAAGGGCGGGGTGAGGTGGGCCGCGTCGCCCAGCAGGAAGACGCGCCCACGGCGCCACCGGTCGGCGAGGCGGGCCCGGAAGGTGTACCGCGCCTGCCGGATCACCTCGAAGTCGTCGCCCCCGCCCCCGTGGGCAGCGGACGGCAGGTCGACCCAGGGGGCGACCAGCTCGTGCAGCTGTTCCAGCTCTTTCGGGCCGTCCAAGGTCTCACCCTCGGCCAGTCGGAACTCCCAGCGGTAGCGGTCTTCGCCGACTCGCATGTAGGTGGCCGGGCGGGTGGGGCAGCAGATCTGCTCGGCGCCTTCCCAGCTGTTCACCGGGAGGCTGGTGCGCACGTCGATGACCCGCCAGCTCTCCTCGAAGTGCAGGTCCTCCCACACGGCGCCGATGGCGTCGCGGGTGAGGCTGCCCGCGCCGTCGCAGCCGAGGACGGCGTCGGCCCACACGTGCTCGTCCTCGTCGCTGCCGTCGCGGCGGAAGGTGACCCGGACCGGAGCCGTTGGGTCGGTGTCCTGGCTGACGGACACGACCTCCACCCCGCCTCGCAGCTCGCACTCGGGGCGACGGGCCAGGGCGTCGCGCAGCAGCCGTTCCAGCTCTGGCTGGTCGAACATGCTGGTCTGCGGGAAGCCGTGGTGGCCGTGCAGGGACCGTGGGAACTCGGCGATCACGCGGCGCCGGGCGTCCAGCAGCCGCAACCCGGGCGCCGGCCTGGCGAGAGTGGCGAACTCCTCGTGAACGCCGACGCTCTGCAGGATCCGGCGCACCTCGTCGTCCGCGACGACGGCGCGTGGCAGGGGGTAGATGTCCCGGTGGCGTTCGAGGAGCAGGCTGGGCACTCCGTGCCGGGCGAGCAGGAGGG
>NZ_JBITGJ010000291.1:0-2181 GCF_044456925.1 Streptomyces sp. NPDC050743 | reverse complement strand
ACAAGGTGTCGCTTCCGTCTGCTGGCGTCGTTGATCTGGTATGGCGTTTCCGGAGGGGGTGCGCGGCCAACTCGCCGTGCGATTCGAGGTGTTGCTGCCGTATCTGAACGAGCGGCAGCGCCGGTTGATGTGTGCGACGGAGGCCCGGCTGCTCGGATATGGCGGGATCCGGGCCGTCGCCCGTGCCGCCAAGGTGAGCGAGACGACGGTCCGCCGAGGCGTCCTCGAGCTGGAGTCCGGCGAGCTCGAGCTTTCCGAAGGGCGGGTACGTAGGCCAGGCGGGGGACGCAAGCGCGCCGAGGAGGTCGACTCCGGGGTGCTGCCCGCGCTGATGGCGCTGGTGGAGCCGGACGAGCGAGGCGATCCGATATCGCCGCTGCGCTGGACGACGAAATCGCTGCGGAGCCTCGCCCAGGAACTGACCCGCCAGGGTCATCCTGTCTCGGCGATGACGGTGGGCCGGCTACTGAAGGAGAACGGGTTCAGTCTGCAGGCCCAGGCCAAGACGCTGGAGGGTAAGCAACATCCGGACCGGGATGCCCAGTTCCGCTACATCAATGAGCAGGTCAAGCAGCATCAGGCTGACGGCGAGCCGGTGATCAGCGTGGACACGAAGAAGAAGGAGATGCTCGGCCAGCTGCCGAACGTGGGCCGTCAGTGGCGGCCGAAGGGCGACCCGGTCCAAGTGGAGGACCACAGCTTCTTCACCGGCCCGAAGGGCGATGCGGCGATCCCGTACGGCATCTATGATCTGACCGCCGATACCGGTTGGGTCAACGTCGGTGTCGACCACGACACCTCTACCTTTGCGGTCGCCTCGATCCATCGCTGGTGGCAGGCCCGCGGGCGCCATGACTACCCGCACGCCACCCGTCTGCTGATCACCGCGGACGCGGGTGGCTCCAACAGTTACCGCTACCGGGTCTGGAAGTCCGAACTGGCCGCCTTCGCGGCCGAGATGGGCCTGGCTGTCACGGTGTGTCACTTTCCTCCCGGTACATCAAAATGGAACAAGGTCGAACACCGCTTGTTCTCCCATATCGCGATGAACTGGCGCGGCCGTCCGCTGACCAGCCACGAAGTGGTCGTCAAGACCATCGCCGCGACACGGACCCGCACCGGGCTACAGGTCGAGGCCGAACTTGACCCGGGCTCGTATCCCACAGGCACTACGGTCAGCAAGGCGTACCTGGACTCGCTCCCGATCGAGCAGCACCTCGAGCGCGGAACCTGGAACTACACCATCCGCCCCGACGGCCCGGCCCCCAGCGAGCACGAAGCGGTTCGCAAGCCTGGGGAAACGGCCCGCACCCAGTTCCTGGAGATGCTGGCCGACCCGCTGCTGACCGGGATGACGCGGGAAGAGCTGGCTGCGCTGAGCGATCGGCTGGCTCCCGCGCAGGCCGCGCAGCGGGAAGAACGCTGCTACCAGCACCGCGGCGGACGACGGCGCAAGGCGCCCGGCGACCATGGCCGCCCCCTGCTGACCGGCCCTGACAAAGTGCTGATCACCGTGCTCTACCTGCGGCAGGTCTGTTCCCAGAAGGTCTTGTACGACATGCTCGCCCTCAGCGACCGCACCATCAGCAAGGCCATCGGCGACACACGACGGCTGCTGGACGACACCGGCACGACTGTCGGGCTCTCCTCGGTTCGGTTTGCCAAGCCGGACCACCTGGTGGCGTTCCTGCGCACCGGAATGTCACCCACCGAAGTCCGGCCCGCGCTCCCGGAACAGCTCTGCGACCCGGCACTGACCGGCATGAGCCTCGCCGACCTCCACGCCCTGATCGACCGGCTCTCGAAACGGCAGGCCGCGCTGGTCGAACGACGGCGCTTCACGCAGCGCGGCGGGCACCGCCAGCCCGGAACCCGCGCCGGGGTGTTCCGACAGAAGATCACCGACGCCGAGCGCGTCCTGGCCACCGTCCTCATGGACCGAAAGGTCTGCACCGGAGGAGTCCTCACCGAGCTCTTTCAGATCACCAGAGGCACTCTCACGAACGCCTTCCGCGACGTCCGCCCTCTGCTGGAAGAGGACGGAATCACCTTCCTGCCGGCACCGGTGACGCACCGCACTGTCGAAGCACTCCTCGCCAGCACTGCCACGAACTCCAACACGCCGACAAAACAAGCAACTTGATTACGTACAGGTTCAGTGAACGCGGCACCTTTGGTAGC
>NZ_JBITGJ010000290.1:0-2223 GCF_044456925.1 Streptomyces sp. NPDC050743 | reverse complement strand
AGCAGGCGTGGATCAACGACCCCACCCGACGACACGAACCACAGCAACACAGTTCATAGCCGCACATTCGTTTCATTTGACTTGACAGCTACCGCTGGCGGAAACCGTCTCCCTTGCCATGGCTCCGGTGACGAGCTAATGCGTCGCAGACGAGCCATCCATGTGAGACGGTTCGGCGGCTGATGACCGTGCAAGCACGGAGGGGGACTGCTGAAATGGCTTCTGCAATCTTCGGCTTTGTGGGAGTTCTGCTCGGCTCCCTCACTACGTCCGTCTTGACGATCTACAAGGACAGGCTCGCCGCCAGGCACGAGATCAAGATCCGTGACCAGCAGTACGAGCGAGATCGCCAAATCGCTCGGGAAGCTTTCCAGCGGGAGAGTATCCTCGCCCTGCAGACAGCGGTCTCGAACCTGGTCAAGTCCGTCTACGAAGAACTTGACCGGCTCCTCGCCGAGCTCCACGAATCGGACGCATGGCCCGCACGTCAGTGGGAGACACCGACGGCTCAAGGTTGGTCGGAGGCTGTGCTGCAGCTTCAACTCTCAGCTGCTCGGGTCCTTGACGAGGGGCTGCGTGAACTCGCTCAGGAAATCCAGCACTCCGCACGTGCCGCAATCTGGGCGGAAGACCTTGCCACCGCAAGGCAGCACAGCGACCGTGTAGAGCCGTTGCTCGTGCGGTTCAATGACACTGCCAACAGGACCTTCGTGTCGCTCTTCTGACTCCTGGCGCCTGCTGACAGTGTGGGTTCTCACCTTGGCCTAGACGAGTCTGTCCGAATGCGGTCAGTGATCGTAGGCGGTTAGCGAGCGGCTTACCGCCTGGCTGGTCCGGAAGTTGAGCCGGATCGCGGCGGCCAGGGCCAGCACGCGCTGGGCGACGCGGACAGCGACGCCCTCGACGGTCCGTCCGCCGTGTTGTTCCAGGTCGAGCTGGCCCTTGAGGGTGTCGTTGACCGACTCGATCAGTTGGCGAACCTTCTTGAGCATCGGCTCGCCGGGCCGCAGGATCTCCTTCTTCCTGGACGGTCGCAGCAGCGTGACGCCCTGTTCGGACAGTGACCGCTCGAACCGCTTGGACGCGAAGCCCTTGTCGCTGATCAGCAGCAGACCCGGCCGTTCACGCACCAGGTCGGCATCGACCTCCAGCATCGCGGCCAGAACCTCGCGTTCGCCGAGCTTCGGGTCGGCCAGGGCCCACAGGATGGGCATGCCCGCCTGGGTGCACACCAGGTACAGGCGCAGCCCCCAGAAGAACCGGGAATGCGACGCGCAGTAGCCGTAGTTGGCCCAGCCCGCCAGCTGCGAGCGCTTGACCGTCGGGCGGGACATGCCGCACGGTACCGGGGTCGAGTCCGTGATCCATATGGTGTCGTGCCAGAAGTCCGTATCCTTCGCCAGCATCCGGATCACCCGCTTGATCTGCGGCAACGCGGCCCGTAGCCGCTTGTTGTAACCGGAGTCCTGCGGGATGAACGGGAACACGTCCCGATGGTGCGCACGCAGGTAGCGCAGCCAGCGGGCCTCGCAGTGAAAGCCCAGCAGCGCCTGCATCACCGCCAGGCACAGCAACTCCGAGTGACTGAGCTTCGGCGGTCGTCCGGGCAGCCGAGCGGTACCAGCCCAGTCGTCGTCGATCTTCACGTACACTGCCGTGATGAGGGTGTTCAGTTCTGTGGTCACAAACGGATCTTGAACACCCTCTCTTCACGCCCGCAGGCATTTGGACAGACTCGTCTAGGTGTGTGAGGCCGGTTGCTGCTGGTTCGGCTGGAGTCCCTGCCCATGTGTGAGACTGATCTTGATTTCCGGTGTCGGCTGATGACGTGCTCGTATGACGGCCCGCACAGCTGGCCTTAGCTTGGTGTTTAACCTCGGCCGTTCACCTGACCCGCTGATCTTGGTTCATTCGCGGGACAGCAGGGCGGCCGTTCTTCACGCTTCGAGGTGTCGAGCAACGTCGCGTGAAGGAACGGCCGCTGGTGAAGAGTCTCGCCGCTGAACAGTCCACTGACGCCGCGTTGGGCGTCCTGTCCCACTTTCGTGTCCAGTTCTACGACTGCCTCTACACCCGGGCGGATGCGCTCTTCGAGCTGACCGACGCGGTGCTGTGCTCGGACGGCCCGGTGACGTCGCTGGTCGAGTTGACGCTCACAGCCGAGCACCGGCGCGGGCACGGAGCGATGTACGACGCGGTCAATCACGGCTGGCTGGAGCCGCG
>NZ_JBITGJ010000289.1:0-2235 GCF_044456925.1 Streptomyces sp. NPDC050743 | reverse complement strand
GTCTCTCTTTTTGGTTCCCCGGGGGGTGCGCTTCGCGTTTTCCATACTTAGTATGGTATCACTTCCATACGACGTACGGTTCCGTGTTGCACGGCGGCCACGACCGGCGCCCTTGCCCTTCCCCTCTCTCCGCACAAAGGAGCAAGCCATGACCACGCACGCGAACGACCTTCGCCCCGTCCGGTCCCCGCGCGGGATCCCCCTCCTCGGCCACACGACGCAGGTCCCCGGCACCAACCCGTTCGCCTACTTCGCTGAGCTGTCCAAGCAGTTCCCCGAGGGCATCTTCAGCTTGGACATCGCCGGCATCGAGCAGGTCTTCGTCTACGACCCGGACCTGGTGGCCGAGGTCTGCGACGAGACCCGGTTCTTCAAGCAGATCGAAAAGACGCCGCTGAGCCATGTTCGGGACTTCGCGGGGGCGGGCCTGTTCACGGCCCACCAGCACGAGGAGGAATGGGCCATGGCGCACCGTGTCCTGCTGCCGGCGTTCAGCCAGCGGGCCATGAAGGCGTACTTCGGGCAGATGCTGGAGATCGCCGAGAACCTGGTGGGCAAGTGGGAGCGCCGGGAGGGTCAGCCGGTCAACATCACCGACGACTACACCCGCCTGACGCTGGACACCATCGCCCTGTCGGGGTTCGGCTACCGGTTCAAGTCCTTCGACAAGGAGGAGCTGCACCCCTTCCTCAACGCGCTGCTGGGCGCGCTGATCGAGTCGCTGCGGCGCTCGCAGGAGCTGCCGATGATGACCAAGCTCCGCAAGGCGGACGACAAGAAGTACCGCGAGAACATCCAGCAGATGCGGGACCTGGTCGAGAGCGTGATCAAGGAGCGCCGCGATGGGAAGGGCACCGGTGAGGAGGACCTGCTGGGCCTGATGCTGGAGGCCACCGACCCGGAGACCGGCAAGCTGCTGACCGACGACAACGTCCGCGACCAGGTGCTGACGTTCCTGATCGCCGGCCACGAGACCACCAGCGGCCTGCTGTCCTTCGCCACCTACTCGCTGATGCGCAACCCGCACGTCCTGGCCCAGGCCTACGCCGAGGTCGACCGCCTGATGCCGGGCGACACCGTCCCGGACTACGACACGATCATGCAGCTGGACGTCATCCCGCGGATCCTGGACGAGACCCTCCGCCTGTGGGCTCCCATCCCGCTGTTCGGCAAGACGGCGCGGGAGGACACCGTCATCGGCGGCCGCTACGAGCTGAAGAAGGGCACGAAGGTCCTCATCCTCGAGGGCCCGCTGCACACCCATCCCGGGGCGTGGGAGCGGCCGGACGAGTTCGACATCGACCGGTGGCTGCCGGAGAACCGCGCCCAGCAGCACCCGCACGCCTACAAGCCGTTCGGCAACGGTGTGCGTGCCTGCATCGGCCGGCAGTTCGCGCTCACCGAGGCCCGCCTGGCCCTCGCACTGGTGCTGCAGAAGTTCAAGTTCTCCGACACCAGCGACTACAAGATGGACGCGCGGGAGGCGCTGACGCGCAAGCCCGGCGACTTCAACCTCGTCGTGCGGGCCCGCAAGGAGCACGAGCGGAAAGTCTTGGGCGCCGTGGACCTGCAGACCGGCGACACCCAGGCCCAGGCCGCGGTCAGCGGTGTGGGTGTGAACCTGACGGTGGCGTACGGCTCCAGCCTCGGCTCCTGCGAGGACCTGGCGCGCACCATCGCCGACCGCGGTGAGCGCTCCGGGTTCGGCACCACCCTGGTCGGCCTGGACGAGCTGGGCGACAACCTGCCCACCGAGGGCCTGCTCGTCGTCGTCGCCTCCAGCTACAACGGCAAGGCTCCCGACAACGCCCAGCGCTTCGACGACCTGCTCGCCGCCGGGCTGCCCGAGGGCTCTCTGTCGAACGTGCGGTTCGCGCTGCTGGGCGCCGGCAACACCCAATGGGTGGCCACCTACCAGGCATTCCCCAAGCGGATCGAGGAGGGTCTGCTGGCCGCCGGCGCCACCCCCATCGTCGAGCGCGGTATCGCGGACGCCGCCGGTGACTTCGACGGCATGGCCAGTCGCTGGATGGACAACCTGTGGGCCACCCTGGCCGAGGAGTACGCCGCCGACACCTCCCAGGCAAGCGGCCCGCGCTACGAGGTCCAGCTGCTCACCGAGTCCGACGTGCGCCCCGCGATCGTCTCCGAGCAGGCGTACCCGCTGACCGTGGTGGCCAACGAGGAGCTCGTGGCCGACGCGACCGGGCTGTGGGACTTCCAGATCGAGCCGCC
>NZ_JBITGJ010000288.1:0-2238 GCF_044456925.1 Streptomyces sp. NPDC050743 | reverse complement strand
GTCTCTCTTTTTGGTTCCCCGGGGGGTGCGCTTCGCGTTTTCCATACTTAGTATGGTATCACTTCCATACGACGTACGGTTCCGTGTTGCACGGCAGCCTCGACCGACGCCCTTGCTCACCCCCTCCACACCCTCCGCAGAGGAGCAAGACATGACCACGCACGCGAACGACCTTCGCCCCATCCGGTCCCCGCGCGGGGTCCCCCTGCTCGGCCACACGCCGCAGATCCCCAGCACCAACCCGGTGGAGTACTTCGCCGAACTGTCCAAGCAGTTCCCCGAGGGCATCTACGGCATGGACATCGCCGGCATCGAGCAGGTCTTCGTCTACGACCCGGACCTGGTGGCCGAGGTCTCCGACGAGACGCGGTTCTTCAAGCAGATCGAGAAGACGCCGCTGCAGCACGTCCGGGACTTCGCGGGCGCGGCGCTGTTCACGGCCCACCAGCACGAGGAGGAATGGGGCATGGCGCACCGGATCCTCCTGCCGGCGTTCAGCCAGCGGGCCATGAGGGCGTACTTCGGGCAGATGCTGGAGATCGCCCAGAACCTGGCGGGCAAGTGGGAGCGCAAGGAGGGTCAGTCGGTCAACATCACCGACGACTACACCCGGCTGACGCTGGACACCATCGCCCTGTCGGGGTTCGGCTACCGGTTCGACTCCTTCGAGAAGGAGGAGCTGCACCCCTTCCTCAACGCGCTGCTGGGCGCGCTGGTGGAGTCGCTGCGGCGCTCGCAGGAGCTGCCGATGATGACCAAGCTCCGCAAGGCCGATGCCAAGAAGTACGGCGAGAACGTCCAGCTGATGCAGGAGCTGGTCGAGAGCGTGATCAAGGAGCGCCGCGAGGGGAAGGGCGGCGGTGAGGAGGACCTGCTGGGCCTGATGCTGGAGGCCACCGACCCGGAGACCGGCAAGCGGCTGTACGACGACAACGTCCGCGACCAGGTGCTGACGTTCCTGATCGCCGGCCACGAGACCACCAGCGGCCTGCTGTCCTTCGCCACCTACTCGCTGATGCGCAACCCGCACGTCCTGGCCCAGGCGTATGCCGAGGTGGACCGCCTGATGCCCGGTGACACCGTCCCGGACTACGACACGATCATGCAGCTGGACGTCATCCCGCGGATCCTGGACGAGACCCTGCGCCTGTGGGCTCCCATCCCGTCGTTCGGCAAGACGGCGCGGGAGGACACCGTCATCGGCGGCCACTACGAGCTGAAGAAGGGTGCGAAGGTCCTCATCCTGGAAGGCCCGCTGCACACACACCCCAAGGCGTGGGAGCGGCCGGACGAGTTCGACATCGACCGCTGGCTGCCGGAGAACCGCGCCAAGCAGCACCCGCACGCCTACAAGCCGTTCGGCAACGGTGTGCGTGCCTGCATCGGCCGGCAGTTCGCGCTCACCGAGGCCCGCCTGGCCCTGGCGCTGGTGCTGCAGAAGTTCAAGTTCGCCGACACCAACGACTACAAGATGGACCCCCGGGAGGCGCTGACCCGCAAGCCCGGCAACTTCGAGCTGATCGTCCGCCGTCGTCAGGAACACGAGCGCACCGTGTTCGGCGCCGCGGACGTGCAGACCGGGGACACGCAGGCGCAGGCCGCGGTGAGCGGCGTCGGTGTGAACCTGACCGTCGCCTACGGCTCCAGCCTGGGTTCGTGCGAGGACCTGGCGCGCACCATCGCCGACCGCGGTGAACGCTCCGGGTTCGGCACCACCCTGGTCGGCCTGGACGAGCTGGGCGACAACCTGCCCACCGAGGGCCTGCTGGTGGTTGTCGCCGCCAGCTACAACGGCAAGGCGCCCGACAACGCCCAGCGTTTCGACGACCTGCTCGCCGCCGGGCTGCCCGAGGGCTCGCTGGCGAATGTGCGGTTCGCGCTGCTGGGCGCCGGCAACACCCAGTGGGTGGCCACCTACCAGGCATTCCCCAAGCGGATCGAGGAGGGTCTGCTGGCCGCCGGCGCCACCCCCATCGTCGAGCGTGGTATCGCGGACGCCGCCGGTGACTTCGACGGCATGGCCACGCGGTGGATGGACAACCTGTGGGCGACCCTGGCCGAGGAGTACGCCGCCGACACCTCCCAGGCGAGCGGCCCGCGCTACGAGGTCCAGCTGCTCACCGAGTCCGACGTACGTCCCGCCATCGTCTCCGAGCAGGCGTACCCGCTGACCGTGGTGGCCAACGAGGAGCTCGTGGCCGACGCGACCGGGCTGTGGGACTTCCAGATCGAGCCGCC
>NZ_JBITGJ010000287.1:0-2238 GCF_044456925.1 Streptomyces sp. NPDC050743 | reverse complement strand
TCTCGCCTCGGCGAGACTGCGGCAGTGGATGACCGCGTCGTCGGCATACCGTTCGAAGCGGACGTCCGGAAAGGCCCGGTGCAACCACATGTCGAGTAGGGTCGGGGACTGGCGCGGTGGATGAATCTCCGTTTCCAGTCCCCGCCGCTTCAAACCGGACATGCGGTTCTCCCGCATCCGGCTTTCCGACATCGTTCACCGCTGGGCATGCGCCATTGCCCCGTGCCACTTTCCGGACAGGCGGAAGACCCCGAGCCGACTGATCCACCCGTAGTTGTAGCGGGAGGCCCAGTTCCGGCCTGAGAGGCCATGTTTGTTGCTGGTGAAAATCGCCAGCCGCTCGTGAACGTACTGGTCCACCGCTACGAACTTCCGCGCAGAATTTCCCTTACGGAAGTACCCGGCCCATCCCCGGAGCACAGGGTTGAGCTCGGCCACAACGGCAGCCACCGGCCGCTCGGTCCGAGAACGCGAGGTAGCCGTGCGGACCTTGTCCCGCAGTACCTTCAACGCCCGTTGCGAGGGCCACCGGTACAGGTAGAACCTGCCCCGCCACTTCCACGACTCCACTTTCCGGTGGTGGAAGCCGAGAAACTCGAAGCCCTGCCCACCTCGGGTGAGGCAGGTGATGCCGGACTTCTCGGGGTGCAGCCGCATCCCGAGCTGTCCCAGCACTCTCGCCGCCAACTGCTGGGCATGCTCAGCCCGTTGTCTGGTCGGCGACAGGACCACGAAGTCATCGCAATACCTCACCAGCACTCCCAGCCGGCGGCCCTCGCCTTGCCACGCCTCATCGAGGACGTGCAGAGCGACATTCGCCAGCAGCGGGGAAATCGGTGAGCCCTGCGGGGTTCCAGCCCCGGTCGGGGAGGTCACCCCGCCCTCCAGCACTCCCATCCGCAGCCACGACCGGATCAGCTTCAGCATCGACCGGTCCACCACGCGCCTCGCCAGCTGAGCGACGAGCGCATCGTGCCCGATCGTCCCAAAACAGTCCCGGATATCGGCCTCGAACACCCATTCCCGACCTTTGTTCGCCGCAACGCGCACCGCATCGCACGCGTCGATCGCGGACCGTTTCGGCCGGAATCCATAGCTCGCCTCGGTGAACCCGGCCTCGAAGACCGGTTCGAGAACCATCTTCGCGGCCGTCATCACCACCCGGTCCGCCACGGTGGGAATCGACAGCGGCCTGAACTCCCCCGGCCGCCCCGGCTTGGGAATCTGGACCCGCCGCAGCACCGACGGGCGATACGTATACGTCCGCAGTCGCTCCGCCAGGTCCTGGAGGAATACATCCACCCCCGAGGCCGCCACCGCGTCGACGGTCACGCCGTCCACGCCAGGGGCTCCCCGGTTCGTGCACACGACCGACCATGCCCGCCACAAGACGTCCATGCGGTGGACGTGGCCATACAGGGCATGGAACCGCCGTTCGGGTTCTTGCTTGGCACAGCGGTAAAGCGTCCACTGCAAGGCTCGGACCTTGTCCAGAGGACGGCCGTCCAGTCGTGCGACGCCTTCCTCCCGACGGATGGAACTAGCCGAAACGGCACTCATCCGGGCCCCTCCCTGTTCGCGAATCGCATCGATGAAGCAGGGGCCCTTCGCTCCCGGCGGGTTATGTTGTCCCGCCGATCAGCACTACTACGGCCCCCTCCGACTGCCTCTCGACAGCCCGCCATTTCCCGGTTCCTCCGGTTATAAGCGGGCCACGCTCCCGGGCCGCATGCCCGGGGCCGAGTAGGCCCTCTCCAGTTCCCAGGACAACCTTCCGACCGTTCCACGCCCCTTACGCCGGGAGGTTCTTCGGCATCCGCTCCAGGTTCCCGGACGCCTTCCATGGCCTTCGCCCTACGCATACGGGCTCGGCACCCCCTTGGCCCACCCTCTCGGGCGGGGTCTACATGACGACGCTGCAGGCTTCACTTGATGTTGCGGACCGGCCGGTCGCACGCCCCCGAAGGACGCTTGTCACTCCACTTCGACGCCGCCCTCTCGAACGACACCGGGAGTCAGCTACCGGGGACCCTGGCGTCTCCCCGGACCGGACTTGCACCGGCTGGCTGCCCTGAGCTTGTCGTTCGGTTACATCCCCTCCACCTCTTTCAAGCTGGGACGACGCCCGAACTCCTGGACGTACACGCGTAGTGCATGAACAGGTTGGCCAGGACGGGAGATACCGCTGATCCCTGCGGGGTACCTTTGGCGCGCTCGATCAGCGTGCCGTCCGCATGT
>NZ_JBITGJ010000286.1:0-2405 GCF_044456925.1 Streptomyces sp. NPDC050743 | reverse complement strand
GGTTGGAACCCGGACGGTGTCGAGGGCGTAAGACCACCCGAGCCGCCGGCTCCGGCGGCGGCCTGAGCCGTAAATCCCCGCACAGCCCTGGAGGGCGACCGCATCCACTCCCTTCAGGGAGGGGAGCCTTCAAGTATCCGCCGGGCATCGTGTCCAGCCGCAGTCCGGGCCGCCAAGTCGTCGGTCACGTCCTGGGGAGGCTCTCGACGTCGTCCGCCTCGACCTGCCCTGCCCAGCCGGTCAGTTCGCGGCCGAGTGCCCGCCGCTACGCCAGCAGGATGGGGAAGAGCTGGCTGCAGTCGTCGACCAGGGCGAGGGCACGGGCGGGGCACTGTGCACGGGGGGCGCGGGCAGCGGGCCGGGCGCCGTGAGAGCTGCTGGGCACGCAGGGAGTCGGCTTCGGCCTGGGCGCGGCGGGCGTGCTCGTGCTCTCGGGCGGTCGCGGTGATGCAGTACGGGGCCCACCACTGCTTCACGTCGACGCGCGGGCCAGCGAGTTGGGGAGTACCGAGCAGTGTGAAGTGCCGTTTCAGTGCCAGTAGCTGCATGCCGTTTCTCTGACATGGTCGGATCCCCTGGGTCTGCCCTCCGACGTGGTTGACAGCGGCCAAGATTTTTTTCCCCGCGTACGGCCAGCTACCCGTCCCCACTCGCGGCCAGAGACGGTCCCCGCTCTGCCTTTGGGAACACTCAGAGTCACGATGCCGAGCCACAAGGATGGTGCGGCAGCACGTATGGCCGCTGTGCTTTGGTCTGGCGCTGCCTGTCGATTCGACAACCGACGTCCGGCGATGGTGCAGCGGCACGCGACCTGCAAGGATGCCCTCCTTGACCTTCAAGAAGGGACTGCAAGTGCCGTTGCTGTTCTGGATCGGGACGCCCGTCCTCGTCCTGCTGTGGTCCCAGGTGGCGTGGGGTGCCGCGCGCTTTCGCTGGGGTCGCATTCCGCCCTGGCGGATCGTGCGATACCCATTCGAGGATGGGTGTAGCTCCTTTCGAGGGACAGGCTGAGCTGGGCATTTGCCGGTTCGACTCGACTGCTGGTCGTGGAGATCCTTTCGGAACCCAGAGGTCAAGCTTGCGCGCCCCACGAAGATCGACAGCGTGGAGGACGCAGGTCATCGTGCCAGCCGCCCTGGTGGCCGAGTCGATCACTTGAGAGCGCCCCAAACCGCAGTTCACGCAGGTAGGGCCCTCCCTCGAAAGGAGCTACACCCTTCTGAGAAGCAGGACGCCGCCGCGACCTGGAAGAAAACCATCGGGCACCACCCGCTGATCGGCTTTGTCGACCACGGCCGAGGCGGGACCGGCGAGCCGGTCGCGGGCCTGCTGCGACCCGGCAACGCGGGAAGCAACACCGCTGCCGATCACATCACCGCGGCGCAACTCGCGCTGGCTCAGCTGCCCAAACACCATCGACGTGGCCGGCGGACACTCATCCGTACCGACTCCGGTGGTGGCACCCATGAGTTCGTGACCTGGCTCTCCGCCCGCGGCCGGTGGCTGTCGTACTCGTTCGGCATGACCATCACCGACGCCATCCACCAGGCCGTCTTGAAGGTCCCCGTATCCGCGTGGGCACCGGCCGTCGAGCCGGACGGCGAGGTCCGCGACGGCGCCTGGGTGCTTGCCGAAATCGGCGACGACCGATCCCGCTTCGCCGACGCCAAGGCGCTGAAGGCATACGCGGAGGCCGCACCAGTGATGGCGCTCGTTGAAACGAGGACAAGTCCCAGGTCAGGATCCACAACGCGCCCGCCGTACTCGCTGCCCTCCGCGACCTGATCCGCAGCGCGCTCAAGCTCGCCGGCTACGTCAACACCACCGCCGGACGACGAGCCCACACCGAGCGCCCCGCGTCCTCGCCCTCTACGGCATCACATGATCAAACCGGACGATCCAGGCACTCGCCGGGGCCCCGTTGAGCACCCCGCCGAGTTCGTCCACGACGATGTACCCGCTGGCTTCGTACCGCTCCCCGGCCACCCGCCTCTCAGCCATCTGCATGGCGTGGAAACGCGTCAGCGCCACTCTGACCAGATCGGGCAGGGGAAGCCTTCGCATTCGGCGGGAGCTTCTTGATCGGAACGGACAGAACCACTCACTCTCCTTGATGGTGCGCACACTCCACATAGCCTGAGGCGCCGCTGCGTGTCAGCAAAAGGCGCCACGGCCATCAGGGCTGCTCCCACCGCCACGCATAGCCAGATGCAAAGCAGCAGCGAACACCTCAAGGGTCTGCACAATCCCCGGTTTCGGTAACCGGGGATCACCTGCTATGTATCGCCCAGCACAACGACAACCCGCCCCTCAGAAGCTGTTTTCCAAGCGATCACGTGTCTGACCTGGATGTTTGCCGCTTGCGATCTTGAGGTGGTGGTGTGCAAGGTGCCGGAGTTCTCGTC
>NZ_JBITGJ010000285.1:0-2411 GCF_044456925.1 Streptomyces sp. NPDC050743 | reverse complement strand
GCCCTGACGGCGATCCGGCTATCCCTGCCCTGCTCCGCAGGAGTCCGATTCCTCCCCGGCCCGAAGGCCGGGGCATCCTCGGAGGAACCCGGTGATATCCGTCCGGCGCTCCCGAGCAATGCTGAGAGGGCGTTTGATCTAGGAAGATTGACGTTGTCGACGGCCGTGGGATCCCGGACCACAAGGGCCCGTGCCTCCACTATGACGTCTTCCAGTTCGCGGGCGGCGAGCATCCCGGATGCCAGTGCGCCAGGGCCCGGTGCGCTGCCGGTGGCCACGCTCGCGCGCCGAGACGTGCCGTCATTCGCCCAGCGCGGCGATCGCGTCCATTCCGTGGCCGGCGGCGAGCAGAGGCGTGCGGATGTCGGTGTCGAGGTCGGGGAGGTAGCCGAGCAGGACGTCGGCCGGGCCCTCGATGCGCATGCGGCCCAGCGCGGCGGGCAGCAACAGGCTTTCCGCGCGGGCCAGTCGCTCGCCTCCCGCGGGCGTGTCCACGGTGACGGGCAGCCCCGCGTTCGTGAGCACCATGGCGGTGGAGAACCGGTGTATCAGCGGCGCGGCGGTGCCGGCCCGCCACCGCTCCAGCGCGAAGTGGCGTCCGGCGCACAGCACGGTGCGCTCCACCCCGTCGTCCACCGGCACGCCGAGCCCGGAGCGGAAGTCGGGACGCGGCTCGGGACGCCACTCCTCCAGAAGCCGTTCGATGTTCGCCCGCCACTCCTCGTCCGCGATCGGCGAGCCGTCCTCCATCCGGTGGCGCATGGCGTGCTGTTGGATGTCGGACGTCTGCTCGATCTCGTAGACGACGGTGCCGGGACCGAAACTGTGCAGGGTGCCGCCGGGGACGTAGAGGGTCTGCCCGGCGCGCACGGGCAGACGGCGCAGGACGGCGTCGAAGTCCTGGGCCACCAGCGCCCGCCTGAGCCGGTCGCGGTCGACGCCCGGCTGGGTGCCGGCCAGGGCGGTGGCTCCCGGGGCTGCTTCGAGGATGTGCCACGCCTCGGTCTTGCCGTTGGGCTCGCCTTCGAGACGCCGGGCGGTCTCGTCGTCGGCGTGCAGGTGGACCGGGAGCATCCCCGTGGCGTCGATGAGCTTGGTGAGCACAGGGAAGCGCGCACCGCGCCAGCCGCGCCCCACCAGCTCCTGCGGGTACTCCTTGACCAGTCGGCGCAGGGTGCGCCCGGCCAGCGGGCCCGCGGTCACCGTCGCCGCCTCGCCGTCGACGTCGCTGACCTCCCACGTCTCGGCGACCGGACCGTCCGGCAGCCCCGCGCGGCCCCATCGGTCGGCCAGGACGCGGCCGCCGAAGACGTGTTGCCTGACGGGCGTGGTCAGGCGCAGCGGGTACCACTCCACGGGTGCGCTCTCCTCGGCGGCCTCAGAGGATCGGCTGGCCACCGGTGACCGCGATACGGGCGCCGGAGACGTACGACCCCTCGTCGGAGGCGAGCAGCACATAGACCGGGGCGACCTCGGCCGGCTGGCCGGGGCGGCTGAGCGGCACCTGGGAGCCGAAGCTCTCGACCTGCTCCGGCGGCATCGTGGCGGGGATCAGGGGTGTCCAGATGGGCCCGGGAACCACACTGTTGACGCGGATCCTGCTGGTCGAGGGAGAGCACACCGGGTGGGAGCGCTCCTATCAGGCCGTACCGCTCACGTCCCCGCCGGGTGAAAGCCACCCCCTTGTTCCGCAGCGCATCGGTCAGCCGGGCCCGGCCGTCGGGGCTGTCGCGGCGCGAGGACATGGGTACTCCTCCGTCGACTGGTCTTCCGCTCCGCAGTTCCCGGGCAGTCGCCGGCGAAACGGCCCGCACGACGAGTTGTCCCGTGCCGGAAGGCCGACCAGTCGTCACCCCGGACCTCGCGGTGGGCCCTCGACGACGGCCCGGTCGACCGCGTGGCCCAGCAGGGGCGCGCCACAGCGAGGGTTTAGGTCATCACCCCAGGCGCCGGGCGAGGACGGCTCGGTGCGGAACCACAGCGCGGGCGCGGCTGGCCCAGAACACCCCGTTCGTCGTCCACACGCGTACAACGAGTGGGGCGCTGCCCGCGCTGTCGGCCGAACTCTGGCCTGGTCTGTTGGGGGCAGATGAGAGACCCGGGCCCGCCCGCATCGGGTCGTGCCGAGTTTCGGCGCGGGCCTCCTGGGGAGTCGGTGCGCGTGGTGTCCTATGGACCGGAGCAGCGTGTGGACCTCCCGGCACTGCGCGCCGGCTGGCTCACCCAGACGTTCGTGCACTGGGCCTACTCTCCCGAGCAGGTACAGCGCCTGCTGCCGGAGGGGCTGACCGTGGACACCTGCGAGCAGTGGGCGTGGGTGAGCGTCTCTAATCAGCTAAGTGGACCTATGCGAACCGTAAGGTCTGGCAAGGGTTCTGCCCATCTGGGCGGGGATGCGTGAGCGTGGAGGT
>NZ_JBITGJ010000284.1:0-2430 GCF_044456925.1 Streptomyces sp. NPDC050743 | reverse complement strand
CCGACGACTCCGTGGTGGCCGCCACCAACCGCGGCTTCACCGTGCTGAACACGCACACCGGCAAGGTGCGCGCGAACGTGCTCACGGGCGGCTACGTCGCCTCGCTCACGGTCGTGGGCGACGGTCACGGCGGCTCCGAGATCGTCGTCCCGGGCAGCACGCTGAAGGCGTACACCCCGCAGGGCAAGGTGCGCTGGACGTACCAGCCGACGGGCACGGAGAAGAAGAGCCTGGTCTTCTCCACCGTCACCACGGACGACGCCGGACACCTGTTCTTCGAGTACGGCGGCACGCACAAGGGACCCGGCCTCCCCAGGCAGGCCACCGATCCGGCGCCGACGGCGGTCAGCCTGGACGCCGCCACCGGCGCCCCGGACTGGACCGAGACCCCCTCAGAATCCGGTGCCGTCGCGATCGTGCCGACCAACCCTGCCCTGGCCGACCCCAACATCCCGGGCGCCGACGGGCATGGTGTCGCCTTCGCGTACACCGGCGATTTCCGGACCTACCAGCACCTGGTCCAGATCCTCGACACCCGCACCGGCGCGGTGATCAAGAACTACTCCAGCCCCGGAATGTCGGAGGGCTTCGTCGCCTCCAAGAAGACCGGCATGGTCGAGATGCGCGAGTTCAACGACATGGTCTACCCGGCGGACGGCAGCACGCCCTATGACGTGCCCACGTTCTTCGGCTTCCACTCCGGAGTGTTCGCCAAGTCCGTCGGCGGAACCGAGGCGTTCGTCGGCGCCTACCAGGGCCTGTGGTCCTACGACACCCCCTTCGCGGCCAACGACGGGTTCCTGCGCGAGAGCGCCGTGGACCCCGCCCTGGGAGCGAGCCATCTCCAGACGGTCAAGCTGGGCGACGGACCGGGTGACGACATGATCGGTCTCGCGCTCGACTGGCGGGCCCTGAACATCTCGGCCCAGGCGATCGGTGACGGCGCCAACGACATCGACTACTTCCCGCACGGCCTGACCACCTACAAGCTGTCCGAGGACGAGCCCACCCGGGTCCCGACCGCTCCCAACGGCGGCACCTCGGCCGTGGCCCCGCAGGCCACCGCCAATGCGGGTCAGCTCCACGGCAACAGCATCCGCAGCGCGAGCCCGCTGAAGGACCTCGGCATGCCGATCGGCACCGCCTCGGTCCCGATCAAGATCCAGAAGACGGTGCCGACGGCCAAGAAGCTGAGCGTGGGCAAGGACAACGCCGGCGAGGTCGCCCCCGGCTACACCCCGCAGCAGATCCAGGCACGCCTGGGCCTCAAGGGTGACGGCACCGGCCAGACGATCGCGATCGTCGACGCCTACCACTACCCGACGGCGAAGGCGGACCTGAACCACTTCGCCGCGCACTTCAACCTGCCGCCCACCTGCGACTCGGTGAGCGCGGGAACGGACTGCTTCGACTTCCAGCAGGTCTACGCCGACGGCACCGAGCCCGAGGTCGACACCGGCTGGAACGAGGAGGAGGCGCTGGACATCGAGTGGGCGCACTCGGTCGCCCCGCACGCCAAGATCGTTCTGGTCGAGGCGGCGGACCCGACCATGGCCGCGCTGTCCCGGGCCGAGGACGCCGCCGCGGCACTTCACCCGGCCGCGGTCAGCAACAGCTGGGGCTCGAGCGAGTTCTCCGAGGAGGCGTTCTACGACGGCCACTGCAAGCTGGCCGACGCGGTCTGCGTCCAGTCCACCGGGGACGGCGGCTACCCCGGCGGCTACTCCGCCACCAACCCCTACGCCCTGGCCATCGGAGGCACCAACCTCCAGCTGGACGCGAACGGCAACACCGTGAACGAGACGGCGTGGAAGGGCACCGGCGGCGGCCTGAGCTACTTCGAGCCGCGGCCGGCCTACCAGGACGGCGTGCAGTCCTCGCCGCTGCGGGCCACGCCGGACGTCAGTTTCGTGGCCGACCCCGCCACCGGCGTGCCGGTCTACCTGACGATGACCAACCCCAACGGCACCACCAGATCCATGTGGTTCAAGGTGGGCGGCACCAGCCTGTCCGCCCCGATCTGGGGTGCGATCATCGCCTCGGCCGACCAGCTCCGGGCCACCGCCGACAAGCCGCACCTGGCTTCCGCCGGCCCGGACGGCGACACCGCGCACACTGATGTCTACGGGCTCGGCAGCAGCTACCTGCGGGACGTCACCGCCGGCTCCAACGGCAGGTGCGGTACCGAGTGCACGGCCGGTCCCGGCTACGACACCGTCAGCGGTCTCGGCTCGCCCACCGCGGGCGTCGACGCGGACCTGGCGGCCATGAAGTAACCATCCGGTAACAGCACGCAGGGGCCTGGCGTTCACTACGAACGCCAGGCCCCTCCACCATGCACTCGTTCGGGTGTGCGGCCGTGCCGGTGTGCAGGGTAGTGGGCGGTGGGCAGGCAGCCAGGGTCTGTCATCGAAGACCACGCGCAACAAG
>NZ_JBITGJ010000283.1:0-2434 GCF_044456925.1 Streptomyces sp. NPDC050743 | reverse complement strand
CAGCAGACGCTGCAGCACATCCAGCAGGTCCAGCAGCAGCTTCAGCAGCAGGGCCTGGCCCACCAGGCGCACCCCTACCTGGCTGTCGCGCTGCACCACACGCTGCAGCAGGGCGTGCGCAGCGCGGTGGAGCAGTCCGTGCAGCAGGCGCTGCCGACCGCGATCCTGACGCTGGTGCAGCAGAGCCAGCAGAGCCAGCAGGGCCAGCAGCCGTGGGGCGGCGGGTTCGGCCAGCAGCAGTTCGGGCAGTTCCCGGGCCTGCAGCCGCAGTTCGGGCAGCTGTCGCCTCTGGGCATGTGAGACACCCGGCCGGGCAGCGCGCTCTTGCTCGCTTGCGGGGAAGCGGGCCTGCCCGGCCGGATACCCCGCCGCGCTGGGACGTCGAGGCGAAGGTGCGGCGGGGTGCTGGCCGGGGAGCTCATGGCCCCCGCTTCCCGGCCGGCGGCGTAAAGATCCAGGGCGTGTGTACGACGACTCTTTGTATCTGAGATGGCGGTTGGCTTGTATGAGTGAGCAGGGCGGCAACGGTATGAAGCCGGGCAACGGCAAGAACAAGACCCCGCGCGCGCAGGGCGCGGCGGGTGAGGCCGGGCAGCCGGCGGCGGGCGGGCCGGGCAGCACGGGCGGAGAACGCCGCGCGGGGTCGGAGGCCGGTGTGCCGGGTCAGGGTGTGCGGGCGGGATGGGGCCGGTATCTGGTGGCGCCCCGACCGGTGGGGCTGCTTCCGGGCGGGGTGCCGCCGATCGAGGCCTCGGCGCTGTTCCGGCTGCTGGAGGAAGACTCCGAAGTGGAGCCGGTGGCACAGGTGCGCCCGCCGCGTCCCCGGAGTGTGGGGACCATCGCGGAGCCGCATCCGGCCTGCCCCCCGGTCGCGGTCGTGAGGATGCCGCAGGAGCGGGCCCGCGCCCTGGCCCAGAACCCACAGGTGGTCGTGGAGATCGACCAGCCGCTCTCCTACACCCCCACCCCGTCGGTGGGTGTCGGCCCGGCGCCGATGATCGACCCCATGCTGGCGATCACGCTGGAGGAGCCCGAGCAGCTCACGCTGCGGGTGGTGGGTGGTGACGGGGAGGCGGTGGCCGGGGCGCATGTGTGGGCGATCGGCACCGGCGGCCCGGTCCACGGCACCACCGACCCGGACGGGCGGCTGACGCTGACCCTGGCCGCGGACACCCCGGAGACGCTGCAGGCCCTCTACGTCCGCCCGGTGGCCGGCTACTGGCCCACCCGCACCGGCACCCCCCAACCCGCCAACGGGCAAGAGAGGGTGGTGAGGGTGCAGGCGCTGTCGGAGACGTTCGAGGGCTTTCCCGGCAGGGCGCTCACCAGCTGGGGCGTCCAGGCGATGCGGCTCCACCAGATCCCCCCGACCTACCGCGGCCACGGCATCAAGATCGCGCTGCTCGATTCGGGGGTGAACACCGCCCACCCGGACCTGAAGGACACCGTCAAGCACGGGCACGACTTCACCAGCGCCCAAAACGACACCTGGGGCCTCGACGCGTGCGGGCACGGCACCTGGTGCGCCGGCATCATCGCCGCCGCGGACAACAACGCCGGCATCGCCGGGATCGCGGCGGAAGCCGAGGTGCATGCCCTGAAGCTGTTCCCCGGCGGGCACCTCAGCGACCTGCTCGAAGCGGTCGACTACTGCATCACCCACACCATCGACATCGCCCAGATCAGCCTCGCCTACCCCGTACGCTCCCAGCTGGCCGCCTGGAAACTCGCCGACGCACACGCCGCCGGCATCACCATCGTCGCCCCGGCCGGCGACACCGCCGGCCCCCTCACCCAGCCCGCCACCCTGCCGGGAATCCTCGCGGTGGGGGCACTCGCGCACACCGGCACCTACCCCGCGAGCAACCCACTCACCGGCGTACAGCCGCCCTGGCCCGGCCCCTTCCCGGCGCCCTTCACCCCCACCGGCCCAGGCGTGGACCTGGTCGCGCCGGGCGCGGCAGTCATCACCACCAGCCTGGGTGACGGCTACACCGCCGTCGATGGCACGGCGATCGCCGCCGCCCACGTCACCGGACTGGCGGCGCTGCTGCTGGCCCACCACGACCACCTGCGCACCCAAGCGGTGCCGCGCACCGCGGCCCGCGCCGACCGCCTCTACCTGCTGATGCGCACCGCCTGCCGGCCCCTGCCCGGTGCCGACCCGCGCCTTGGGGCGGGAATCGCGGACGCCCCCACCGCACTGGGTATCCCCGCAAGCTGGCAGCAGACCGACCAGTACACAGCCACCGGACGGCGGGGCTGACGACACGAACCGACCACAGACCCCCGGCCCTTGCCGCCCTGCCGCCATCGGGCGGTAGGGCGCACAAAACGGCGGCCGGACCCGGTCAGCCGAACACGTCGCGCACCCGGACCGTGCGCACCCTCAGCCACCGGGCCCGGCGCGCCGGCAGCCGCTCACGCGCCGCGG
>NZ_JBITGJ010000282.1:0-2464 GCF_044456925.1 Streptomyces sp. NPDC050743 | reverse complement strand
ATCGCCTTCCCCCGCCGCTATCTACCCGAGGGAAGCATGGACACGATCTACAAAGATCAGATCGACCTCGCTACACCACCACAGGGGACATGACCGGCCTCTGTGGGAAGTACGATGCCGAGAACTGCGGCCGCACGGTCCCGACGAATTGCCACGTCGGGCATGTCCTCCAGGTACTCAGCAGCCAACTCGCCGCTCTCCTCCGCAGTGAAGTCGCGGCAGTCGCGCCACCAGGGTGCTACCAGAAGGAGCTGCAACAGCTCCCGCAGACCGGATGCGACCAGAGCCGCACGACCTTCGGAGTCTGCGTACAGAATCAGACGTTCCTCGCCACCATCGCCACAGAAGAAGTACGTGCCCCCGGCCCCCATCACCCGCGAAGCCTTCCAACTCTGCGCCCGACGCGAGGTGGACCTCCTCGACGTGGTTCCCTCGGTCAAGGTCAAAGTCACCAGGCCAGGCCAGGAAATCGGCGGCCTCTTGGTGTTCGGCGATGGCAGTGATCAGCGATTGCATGCGCCGCACCTTAGCGGCTGGGGACGACAGTCCCGCGCTCACGTGTGTCCGGAGGGACGGGCAGAATCGCGGGCATTCCCCTGTTGGCCGGGCGCGAGGGAGGGAATAGTGCACGGTCGGAATAACCCCCTCTCGCCAGTAACGCTCGCCATGCGCTCGGGATGCTGTCCCGACCCGGAGACCGACGGCAGCGAGGGCGCCTGGCATCTGATCCGCTCACGCCAGTTCAAGACCGCCGTCGATCAAGACGGCAACCACCTCTCCGCCGGCGTCGAGCGGGACGTTTCCTGGGATGGCTCCGAACCCTCTTCGGCATAGGGCTGCGGCGGTTGGCCGCGGGGGCCGGCCGGGCGCTCAACTGGGCTGCGGGCTCCATTTCCGCCTGATCCCTGTGGGCGGACCTGCCTGATACTCGCGCTGACCGTGTTGTGCGGTCAGCACGCAGCCCGCGCAACTGGCTGCGGCACCGGGGCGCCCGTGCCGTCCATCTTCTGGGACTCCACGACGTGGTCGAAGCCGTCATACACGCTTCGCAAGATGATCTTTCCGCCTGAGGCGACCGACTCCTGGCGGCCGAACGGAGTACGCGGCCTGGTCACGGGCCACCGGGAGGCGGAGCGGACCAGCCTGACGCAGTCGGGGCCCGCCTCCTGACGGAAGCAGGCCCCGACGCAATCATCCGCTATGGGTCAACCCTTGCGCTCAAGGGTCCCTGAGCATTTCGAGCACTCTTATCCGACGGAAACCACCGGTTCGGGCCCTGGAAAGTTCGGAGGGAGCCCATGCGGTTCGGCCGTCCCAGAGCACAACCAGGCGAGATAGCTCGAGAGGCTGCCCTCGTAGTGGAACCAGTCGTCATTCCGCCCAGCCACAACGACTGTCCATTCGTTGGGCTGTCCTTCCGTACGCCAGTAGAACTCGTCCCCGTCTATCGAGCTGCCCCACGGCAGCAAACCTTGCGATTCCGGGAACGCAGGGTAGCCACCGAGCATTTCCTTCTGTGCCATATCCTCGGCACCGGCGAGATCCTCTTTCTTCGCTTCGACGAATCCCGCTTCGTTTCCTGGGGCCGGCGACGTCACAGTGAGGAATTGCCCGATCTCCAGCCGAGGGTACGACTCTGCCAAAGTGATGTAGTCGTCCGGCAGCCCAGTCCGCAACCCGTCGAAGAGCACCTGCCAGTCGATGCGCCGTGGAACCTTGACCCGCTGCGCCACCAGCCCCGGCAGCGCGGCCTCCAGGGATTCGATACTCAACAGCCACCTCCATTTGCGTTCTTGTTTTCTATCCGCACACTGAATTCGGCGACCCAGGCCCCGTCACGGACCTCGCCGTCCGACTCGACGGTCGGAGTCCAGGCCGAGGCCGGGACCTGGAGAACGTACTGGTGGACGGCCTCGGTGATCACCATGCCAACCGAGTAGGACAGCCACCGCCCGCGCTGGGCGAGCCAGCCCACGAACTCATGGGTGCCGCCCGCGGAATCACAGCGGATCGGAGTCCGCCGGCCCCGCCGGTACTTCTTCGGCAGTTGGGCCAGGGCGAGGCGGGTGGCGGTGATGTGGTCGGCGGCCGTGTTCGAGCCCGCGTTGCCGGGGCGGAGGAGGGCCGCGACCGGTTCGCCGGCGCCTCCAGGGCCGTGGTCGACAAACCCCATCAGCGGGTGGTGGCCGCTTCCTACTCCGGGACCGGGATACGAAATACACCAGTTCCTTCGACGCAGTCTTCGACGCAGACGACGTGGAGATCCTGCCAGCCACGGCAGCTGTAGTTCCGATCATGGCTGGTCCTGGAGTTCGTGTCGGCGCTGGTGGCGGGCTTGCGCGACGGCTTGATGGTGGCGGCGCCAGGCCATCCAGTGCAGGACGTGTTCCGCTTCCCGGACGGGCGGTGTGAGGACGAACGCCCGGAGAAGCCGGACGAGTTCGGGACAGGTCAGCGGGACGAG
>NZ_JBITGJ010000281.1:0-2546 GCF_044456925.1 Streptomyces sp. NPDC050743 | reverse complement strand
GGTCAGCGCGCCCACCGGGTCCAGGTCGGGCGTGCCGCGGGGCCACCAGTCGTCCCGGCCCGGCTCCGACTCGTACGCGTACCACAGGCCGTCGCCGCCCAGCCGGAGTTGGCGGCGGCCAGGCGCACCGCGTCCTGCCACAGGGTCAGCTCGCCCACCGGGTCCCGTCCGGTGCCGAGCAGCGCGTGGGCGCGGGTCGAGCCGTTGCTCCCGGATCCTCCGCCGAAGCGGGGTGGCCGCTGGCGGGATCACCGGCAGGTGATCGACGCGATCGCCTTCGAGTTCCGGACTGGAACGCAGTGGGTGCATCTGCTGCCGGAGAAGTGCGGCAACTGGTAACTGTGACCGGGAAGGTTCACCGGCTGGCGTCGACGTTTTGCAGTCGGGGACCGAGGCAGACGACGACCAGGCTGTGTCCTCAGCTGACCAGGAAGGACAACACGTCAGCGAAGGACATGGTCGTGTCGGGTTCGAGGCGCATGGTTCCGCCTCGGAAGGACCGCACTTCCAGCCAGCTCTGCGGCGATGCCTTCGGCAGTACGTCCATGAGCTTTTGCAGGTCGGCTGACCGGTAGACCTTGAAGGCCTGCGTTCTTCGGTAGGGCGATGGCTGGATGTCGAAGCGCAGGTCCACCACGGGCTGGGGTGCTCGTCCCCAGTCGCTGTAGGGCAGCGCGGTGCGGCCGTGGATGCGGGCGTCGACCAGCACCTCCAGGTCCTCGTCTGCGATCTCGCAGTTGAAAACGGGGAAGGCCGTTGCCACCCGGTCCGCCGCCGCAGGGTGAGCGGCGCAGGCCCGCCCCAGCGCAGGCGAACAGAACAGCGCGTGGTCGAAGGGCCCGACGAGGCTCGGCAGGGGCACCTTGTGGTGGGACCGGCCGTCGAAGGCGAGGTCACGCTCGGAGCAGAGGAGCTCCAGGAAGGCAGCGACGATGCCGTCCTGGTGGCTGCCGGCTCCGACTGTGAAGCGGACCGCGCTGCGCCCGTGATCGCGCAGGACGTAGTACTCGAAGAACCCCATCGGATGATCGGGCGTGTGGGCGCGTCGGTAGACCTGGTCGAAGCTGTCGACCGGCAGGTAATGGGCAGCCGGCGCGTAGGGGCCGGCAGCCCTGGTGATGACGTCCAAGACCGGTGTCTCGGCCTCGGCTTCTGCCGGGTCGCGAGCCGGGGCCACCTCGGTGAAGCCCTTGCGGAGACGCTCGTTGATCTTGCGTGCTGTGTGGCGCCGCGCTTGCACCTCGTCGTCAAGCGTCGTCGTGCTCGCCTTCCCCGGGGTCCGATCGGAGCCCCATCTGAGGAAGCAGCGGATCCCTTCTTGACGGATCTCCCAGTATTCGAGCGTGGTCGCTTGCCGCTCGAACCGCCGCCATCTCGTCACCCGGTCTCCCATGCCACCTGGCGGTCTGCCCTCGCCAGGACCGTACGCGGGTGACCCTACCGCTCGCTCGTTCGCCTGCGAGCCGGCCCTCACCGATGGTCAGAACACCGGGCTGGGCATCCGTCCGTCCCAGCGGATGCCTTTCTCATTGCGGATGCGGGCGCGCTCCGTTCGCTGTGCGGCGACAAAATCGCTTATACACCGCCTGCCATGGGTCGTACCGTTCGGGCAGGTCGTGCCAAGGAGCGCCGGTCCGCAACCGCCAAAGCACCCCTTCGACCATTTGCCGGTGATCCCGTCAGGGACGGCCACGCCCATCCATCCACCCGCGGCGCAGCAGGGGCTCTATTCGCTCCCATGCCGCATCCGTCAACTCGCCTTGATCAGCCCATGATCAATGGTCGGCGTGGTCCTGGCCCGGATCGTGCACGGGCCTCGGCACGAAGAGGCTCAGCCGGTAGGTGGTCGGCTGCATCAGGCGCCCACAGAGCGTATCCAACCGCGCCGCTGTCCAGTCGATTTGCTCGTCCGACGCTCGCAGACGATGGATGTGAGCACGCCATTCCGACTCGTCCTGGGTCTCGAAGAGCACTTCCCAATGACCAGTGCCAGGCGCGAAGCGAGCGCCGGCCCGCTGCCTCTCGTCGTGCTGCCTTCGTTTACTCTTCCGCTGCCCTGGCATCGGCCCAGCATCGCCGGACCACGCGTCTTCAACAAGACGATTAACCGCATCGTCCAGCACTGTGCTGATCACTTGTCAGACAGATCCTGAACAGGTCCGCCTCTTCGGACGCTGGGATGAGGTCATCGGTGACGACACGGTCGCCGCCGCGGTGAGCGACCGCCTCGTCCACTACGCAGAAGTGGTCTCCCTGAAAGGCGACAGCTACCGCATGTGCGGCCGCGACCTCGGACGGGTTCCCGCGGCCGACACCGGGGAATGACCAACATCAACTGACGCAGTGGGGGTGACCTTCACCTGCCCTTTCATCAGGGGGCTTGCGCGGCGGCGCCTGCGCTGAGTTCGGGGAGCAGTCACCGACGACGAGTGCGCGCTCCTACCCTCGCGCGTTCACCGGGTTCCTCCGAGGATGCCCCGGCCTTCAGGCCGGGGAGGAATCGGACTCCTGCGGAGCGGGGCAGGGATGGCCGGATCGCCGTCGGG
>NZ_JBITGJ010000280.1:0-2572 GCF_044456925.1 Streptomyces sp. NPDC050743 | reverse complement strand
TCGGCCTGTCGGGTAGCCGGGGCACATTGCTGTGCCCCGGCCCCCTGAGAACCGTGCGGGCGGGTTGGCCCCGCACACGGCTCAAGCAGGCCCTATGGCTCGCGGGCGGGCAGAAGTACGGGCCCGTGGCCGCCGGTGGCTTGGAGCCGTCGGCGGCAATGGGCGTGCAGGAGAGCGGTAGGTGGTGCGTCCGGTGTGCCCGGCCCGGTCGGGACGATCGCCTTGCGGGTGATCGCCTTGCGGGTTGCCCGCAGCCACTGCTCCCACTCGGTGGGGCTGGTGGGCGGGTGATCGGCGTGCAGCAGGAGGGATCTGCAGACCGGACAGCGTCCGTTCTGGCGTTTGAGCAGGTGCCAGTCGGTCTTGTCGATCAGCGGGATCACCGTCTTGCGCCGCCGCCGGGCCCAGTACTCGCCAAGGCTCGGGTCGTCCGGGGACGCTCCGAGCTTGACGAGCTGGTGCCGGACGATCTTCGTCCACGCGAACTTGGTCAGGAACCGGCCGCTGGCCCGGTCTCCGAAGACCCACCGGTCACCCCGGCGGGGGTTGAACGCTCCGAAGTACCGGTGCACGATCCAGTCCCGTGACTTGTTCGTGTGTTCGTGCTTGGCCCACTTGTAGGCGAGCTTCCACACGTAGAAGTCCAACGAGTTGAAGATGTCGCTGGACACCCCGGTCCGGAAGTAGGCGGACCAGCCCCGGGTGATCGGGTTCAAGGTCCTGATCACCGCCTCGGCGTTCGAGCCGCGCAGGGCCCGCATCTCGGCGGCGAGCCGCTTCCGGATCCGCTTGACGGACGCCTTGCTGGGTTTGATCAGCAGCTTCCGGTTGCGATACAGCCTGATGTGGAAGCCCAGGAAGCAGAAGCCCTCGGTGAGGTGGACGACGCGCGTCTTGTCCTCGTTGAAGGCCAGCCCTCGGGGCTCCAGCCAGGCGGCGAGCCGCTGCTTGACCTGTTCGGCCTGCTCACGGCTGTAGCACATCGCCACCAGATCGTCTGCGTACCTCACCAGCACGGGGCTGCCCCGCATCGCGCTCCCGGCGTTGTGACCGGTCGCGCGGTAGCGGACCCCGGCGGCCTCCTCCATCCCGTGCAAAGCCACATTCATCATCAACGGGCTGATCACACCGCCCTGGGGAGTTCCCTCCTGGGTCGGGGTGAACCGGCCGTCTTCGACCACACCGGCCTTCAGCCACTGCCGGACAAGCTCCCGCGCGGGGAACGTGCCGAGCTGAGCGAGAAGGTGATCATGGTCGATTCGGTCGAATGCCGCCGCCAAGTCCGCGTCAAGTACCCATGGCCGTCGGGGGTTGGGCCCCTTGCCGGTCAGATAGATGGACTCGATCGCGTCATGGCAGCCGCGGCCCGGCCGAAATCCATAGGACCTCGGTTCGAACCGCGCCTCCCACTCGGGCTCCAGCGCACCGAGGACCACGGCCTGAAGGCAGCGGTCCAAGATCACGGGAATGCCGAGCGGGCGCCGACGACCGTCGGGCTTGGGCACGTACACCCGCTTGACGGGTCGGGCCGTCCACGACGCGGAGCGGCGCTGCACCCAGTCGGCCACCTCGGCCTTGCCGGGCGCGGTCAGCACCACCTTGCCGTCGACGCCCGCCGTCTCGCGGCCAGCGTTGACCTCCGTCACCCGCCGCACCGCATGCAGGGCGTTGGCGCGGGAGCGGAGCAACAACTTCTGCAGATTGCGGACCTTCTTCAGGTCCCCGGCCTGCGATGCCGTGAAGATCCTCTGCCGCAGCCGCCGTACGTCGTCCTCCACCCGCCGCCAGTCGATCGACAGCCAGTCGGTGACGCCGTCCTCGGGTCCGTTCACCTCGGCGGCATCGGACACGGCGACCGCGGTCGTCATGCTCGTTTCAGCCGGTTCAGCGTCCAACTTGTCCCTCGGTTCCGCCGTCTTCGAGCAGTTCCACTTCACAGGCCCACCAGACCCACGTCAGCACCCTTTCGGGTCCGGGCAGAGCCCGTATCCGGCCGGTTATACGGGACGACCGGCGGAGGGGCCGGTCGTGCTGTCCCGCCTTCCCGCTGCCTTTCGGCCGCCGGCGTTCGCTTCTTGGGTCCTCCTGTTCCCGCCGGGGAGTTGAGCTCTCCTCGCGGTCGGCCGACCGCACACCCTCGGGCATGCGGACCCCGACGGGGTTTCCGCGTTACGCACGTGCGAGATCCGACTGGGATGGGCGCTCCCTATATCCCGGGAAACAGCGGTGTCCTACGGCCGCATGTCGCGTCCCACAGCCGCCGCCTGCCGCCTCACAACGGCTGGTTTCCTAGACCCCGGCACCGCTATCCATCATCCGAGGCTGAACGTGACGAGACATCAACCAGGAGTTCACACGAGTTCGCCCGCTCAGTCTTCCCCTTCGCCTGTGGCTCCCGGATGGCACGGGCGCCCTTGGGCTTGACCCCCTGAGCTCCGTACCCCGCGGTTACCCGCGACGCACGTCAGGGTGGGGACGGACCTTGGACACTGGTCCGGAACTACACCTTCACCATCGAACCTCCTACCGGTGAGTTCACTCGCATCGTGCGCCCTCGCGTCGCACCGCTCAT
>NZ_JBITGJ010000279.1:0-2573 GCF_044456925.1 Streptomyces sp. NPDC050743 | reverse complement strand
CCGAGCCGCCGGCTCCGGTGGCGGCCTGAGCCGTAAATCCCCGCTCAGCCCTGGAGGGCGACGCATCCCCTCCCTTCAGGGAGGGGAGCCTTCAATGCTGTACCGCAACGAGCGTCCAGCGAGGTGAGGCCGACATTGCTCGCCTCGCTGGTGGCGCGGAGCGTCAGTCCTGGTGCTTCGCCGTGATGTCGATCTCGGCGATCAGGGCCTCGATGCGGGTCTTGATCTCGTCGCGGAGCGAACGAACGGCTTCAACGCCCTTGCCGGCCGGGTCTTCCAGGGCCCAGTGGCACCATCCACCCGTTCAGGACGTGGTTCCAGCCCGTCCGCTACGTACAGGGCTCCTTCTCGCGCAGCTGCTACTACTTCAACACGGGGCACAGCCCCAACATCGGCTACCTGATTGCCGCCAACGCGACCGGCAGCAACATGAAGCCGGTGTCACAGCCCGGCGGCCAGGGTCTGCGAGACCTCTACTGGCTCCGCTCGGCCGAGCAGATGTGGCCGCCGGGAGCCGCGGCACGGCACGATTGCGCGGACAGCGGTTGATTCGCAGCCGAAGGTGGGAACCGTGTTCGATTCCCACCAACACTGATCCCTGTCCCGCGGGGCTGGACTTGTCACGGAGTGTGGCTCTACGCGGCCACGTGACGGCAGACCG
This sequence comes from Streptomyces sp. NPDC050743, assembly GCF_044456925.1. Classification (NCBI taxonomy): domain Bacteria; kingdom Bacillati; phylum Actinomycetota; class Actinomycetes; order Kitasatosporales; family Streptomycetaceae; genus Streptomyces; species Streptomyces sp. NPDC050743. Next base: position 1,912 of record NZ_JBITGJ010000279.1, on the reverse strand, counting down.
GGCGCCAGGTGCGGGCCGTCACACTCCTCGCCCAGCGCCCGGCGCGTACGGCCCGGTCAGCCTGCCCAGGCCTCGTCGACGGTGACAGACCTCCCATTACTTGCTTCCGCCCGTTGGCGGGAGCACCCCGCGCCTACGTGCTATGGGCGATTTCTTGGGAGACTGCGGTGTGGACGTCATGGATGAGCCTCTCTTGTGCGTCGGTGAGGCCGCACAGGATCGGTTCGTCGTTGCCAGAGGCGATCTGGCTGCCGCAGATCGTCAGGTTCCCGAAGATGTACTGGTCCGGGCCGCCGAGGGCGGCCACGAGCGGGCCGGCGATGTGGTTCGGCGGGTAGCTGGCCAGGCAGGAGATGCCGCTCACGTGGCCGTGCAGGCCGCGTGGGCTGCACCACTCGGCATGTTGGATGGTGAAGGCCGCCGGGGCACTGTGTTGCGGATCCGTGTCCTTCAACATCTGGTCCGGGACGCCGTCGTGGAACTCCAGCTGCCCGTCGGGGCGGATCAGTGCGTAGATACCAGTCATGGGAATCGGTGTGTCTTTGTGAGTTGCACAGCGGGGCTCTCGCTGTGGCTGGGCTTCAGCGGTGGCGACGTTCGGACTGGACGGGGTCCGGTAGGCCCTGTCGCAGCCGACTGAGGGGATTGCCTGGGAGCGGGATGGTCCCCCCTTCCGGGCGGTGGGGTCGGGCGCCCGCCCCACCGCCGTTCTTGCCGTCTCAGCCTTGGGTGATCTCGATGTGGCGCGGCGTGGCCGCCTTGGCTTTGGGCACGGTGAGGGTCAGTACTCCGTCGGCCAGCGTCGCTGTGATGTCTTCGGCCTTTACGTCTGCCGGCAGCAGCGCCCTGTACTCGAAGCGGCCGGTGCGTCGGCTGCTGCGACGCAGGACGCCTTTTCGCTCGCGCTCCTTGCACTCACCGGTGATACCCAGCTCCCGTTCGCTGACCTCGATGTCGATATCCTCGCGTTTGATTCCGGGGAGCTCGGCCTCGACCACGTAGGCGTCGTCCGTTTCGTGCAGATCGGCCATGGGTGACCAGGCCCCGACGGCGGGCGTAATCCTGGCGGCCTCCAGAAACCGGTTCATCCGTTCGTAGAGATCATCGAACTCGGCGGCGATCGGCTCGCCCCAGATCAGGGTGGGAAACGGCCTCTCCTGGATCCGGCCGGCCGAGTGGTGTATTGGCAGTGCCATCGCGGTTCACCTCCGCGAATCGATGGCATTGGCGTTGCTTCCATGCTGCGCAGCTTTGCCATGGCCCGCGAATCGGGCGGCTGGCGACCGGGGCCAGATCTCTCAACCGCAAACTTTTTGGCTGATCAAGAGACCCCTAATCTCTTCCGGCGGATGAGATCCACAGCCTTCGTGCCTGAACGCGGGGGTAATCGTTGGTCCGGGCAGGATGTCAGGCATGGGTCACTGGGTGTACACGTTCTCGGGCTGTCCCGGCATCGGGAACTACCAGCAGATCGCGAACGAGGGAGAACCGGGCGATGTCGTAGTGCGGGCCCGCCCGGGCGGGCTCGGCGTCGTGGATGGCTTCGTACTGGAGAGCGTCGACGACCTGATGATGGTGGCCCACTTCCGGTGGGTGGCCACTGGGGACTCGTCCACCGTGATGCCGACCGTGCTGGAAGCGTTGGGATTACCACCGACGTCAGACGCCATGCGCGGTGAGTGAGCTTGGAGCGCGGTCGCCGCCGCGGGCGCCTTCCTGAGGAGTAAACAGCCTCATTGCGCTCTGCTCGTCCAGGCCCACGTCGGAGACGTACGCTGTTTTTGGCTACAAAACACCGCAGCGAAATCGGAGTAATTGTCATTCCTGAAGGGGCGGAGTGTGTCAAGCGGGGTATTTCCGATGGTTGTCGGTGGTTCTGGGCAGCGTTGACCGGCTCGCCGTCGGTCGGATG
>NZ_JBITGJ010000278.1:0-2590 GCF_044456925.1 Streptomyces sp. NPDC050743 | reverse complement strand
CTCCTCCTTGAGCTCTCCGGGAAACAGGGACGAACGGCGCACCGGACAGCCCTAGGACGCCGCCACCGAGCAGCAAACCACCACCCGACCAAGAACACATTCCGGGACATACCGCCAAACGGTGGACCACGTCATCGCGCCGGCGGTCACCGCAGTCACGGCACCCGCCCCGCACACGCATGGCCACGGCCGGGGCCAGTAGGCGAGTGGCCTGGACAGGCCGCCCGGCGCAGGCGGGAACCATGAGCGCGGACCCATCCCCCCGCGCTCTTCCCGACCGGGATGGACGTCACCGCCAAGCACCCCCGAACTGAAGACTCTGGCTTGCCTGCTGCCTACGGGAGGGGGTCATGCGGGATCTGCGACGGTGGTGGAGCCGGGGCGGGGGATGGTGGGCCCCGAGGGGACGTACTGGGCGGCCTGCGCGTCGAACATCGAGGCGTAGCGCCCGTTGCCGGCCATGAGTTCGTCGTGGCTACCGTGTTCGACGAGCCGTCCGTGGTGCAGGACGTAGATGCAGTCGGCGTGGCGGACCCCGGACATGCGGTGGGTGACCAGGACGACGGCCCGGTTCGGAGCGGCGACCCGTCCGCTGCGGTGACAACCCAGCTCAGCGCGGCGTGGTCAGCTCAGCGCGGCGTGGTCACCGAGGATCATCAGATGCGTCGCAGACACGCTGATCTCTGCAGTGCCCGCCAGTGCATCGCGGCCGAGATGCCGGGCGACTGCGCGAAGGCAGTAAGCCACCTGCAGCGCATGGGTTGGGCAGTCCAGGAGTTGCTCGAGGTGCTGGTCGAGATCGGGTGCGTGAAAGCGCCGGACTCCCTGAGTACGAGCGAGGGCCTGTGACCGCCCCCGACTCTCTCGCCCGTGCTGGTGTGGTGCTCCTCCGCAGGACCACCGAGCTTCCCGGCGTCCAGAGCGCCGTCCTGACGGCCCCGCTTCTGGACCCGAACAACGATCGGCGCGATGGCCTGGAACGGCGACATGCTGCTGCACGCTGTGGAAGGTGTCAGCCGACTCGTGGGCAACGGCGTACGCCACGGCCTGCCCGCCCGCGCACTCGTCCAGGAGCTTCGGCTTCCCCTGACCGCATCCCCCACGGACGCCGGTGCCATGGCCTTCGACGTCCGCGACCTGGTTCCGGCCTTTCCAGACTCGGAGGCTGCCATCCGGCGCAGAGAAGGGCCGGGTCTCTGGCACGTCGCCCACCTGGGGGCCCGGGGCACCCGGTTCCTGCCACACGAAGGCCGGGGCAAGACCGTACGCGCTGTACTCGGCCCCGAACCGACCCTGTGAACTGCGCACCCGCATGACTCCTGTCCTTTGGCCCGAGCGGATCCGGCCCTGACCACCGGACAGGTCCAGACTCCCGGCGCGGGGACGGACACCACCGAAACGTCCCCCACGGCTCGAACACCGCCCCGCGCCGGGGACCGACGCGCAGCCGCTTCCAAGACCGCCGCATTGCCCCACTCGAAGTCCAGCTCCTGGGTCAAGGACCAGTCCCATGAGGCCAGTCCTGTGCTGGAGACGGTAAAGAGGTGGTTGCCGTTGAGCGAGAGGAAGAGAAGACGTGGATGTGTATGAAGCCGTGGACAGTCGCCGGGCCGTGCGGGCGTTCAACGATGAGCCGGTATCCAAAGAGATACTCGAACGAGTGCTTGCTGCAGCGACGCGGGCTCCGTCGAGTGGGAACCTCCAGCCGTGGCATGTGTATGTCGTCACCGGCGAGCCCTTGGCCGAACTGAAGAAGCGTGCGACGGCCAGGGCACTGACGGGAGACCCGGGTGATGAGCGGGAGTATCCGATGTACCCGGCCGAACTGACCTCGCCGTATCTGGAGCGCTTTTCCGCCGCGGCCGCCCAGCGCTACAAAGCGCTGGGAATCGAGCGCGACGACCCCGGCAGGCCCATGAAGATCGCCGCCTTGAACTCGGAGGCATTCGGAGCGCCGGTCGTACTGTTCTGCTACCTCGACCGGACGATGGGGCCCGGCCAGTGGGGGGACGCGGGGATGTACCTGCAGACGGTCATGCTGTTGTTAAGGGCGGAAGGGTTGCACACCTGCCCCCAGGTGATGTGGACGATGTATCGCAAGACTGTCAGCCAGATAGTCGGAGCCGATGACGGGCTTGTGCTGTTCTGCGGTGTCGCGGTGGGCTTCGAGAAGGAAGGCGTGCCACGGCTGCGTACCGGGCGGGCGGATCTGACAGAAACAGTGAGCTTCATCGGCGCATGATCGCTAAGCGGTCAAGATCCACAGGACAGACCTTATGCGCCACCCGGCCCCTCATACGAGCTGAGATTCCAACTCGCCGAGGCAGACACTGACCACACTGCCCGCAGCTGGATTTTCGTCCCCCACTCACTCGAAGAGCCAGCTGAGGGTGTTTCACATGGCGAACATGCATGCCACGTGAAACAGCAGGTCAACGCCATGAAGTCGGCTCTCGCGGTCGGAAAACTCGAATGCAACCCGTCCGGCCAATGGCATTGAGCCTTTCCCGGTAACCGACGGTCGCTGAGGGTGATCGCCTCCGGGAGTCTCGTGGTGTACTCCCAACTCCGGGCAGACGTAAGGCCCCTG
>NZ_JBITGJ010000277.1:0-2628 GCF_044456925.1 Streptomyces sp. NPDC050743 | reverse complement strand
GCCACGCCACGCCCGAATCCGCAACTCAACCCCGACACCGCCTGCCCGACCCCGAAACGATCACACCGGAATCAAGCCGGTGGATCCGGGCTGAGTGGGGTCGCAGGGCATGACTGGGCGCAAGAACCCTCCCACCCCAGCAACCGGCTCCTCGGGACCGGCCTGTGAACCCGCCTGTCCCCTCAAGCGCGGGTGACGGGTCGGTCGTGGTCCTTCAGCCGACCGAGCGGCAATAACGGCGCGAAGTGAATCGCCAGGTGGACACCACCCATCACCTGCCAACGCCCGCCGTCCGCGTTCATCGTCGTGTTGCTCGGCGTTCAGGGTTTCCTTTCTCGTTGGTCGTGGGTAGTTGGCGGCTCAGTCTGGGTCGCGTGGGGGCGTCGGTGCCTGTGTCTCTTGGCCGGGGGGCTCTTTGTGGTCAGTGAGGGATCCGGCTGCTCCGCATTCTCTACATGCCGCTGCGCGGGGCTGGTGGAGTGCGGTGAGTGCTTGTTCCCGGTCGAGCGTCTGGGCGCTGGGGGTGCAGCCGATGACATGGATGAGGGTGGCTCCTGGATGGCCGGGGCGGTGGGGCAGGCGCTGGACTGTCCAGGCCGGCTGGCCTTTGCGCGGCGGAGTACTGCCTGTCTGGGACGCACGGCGGGTGGGCACGTGTTCGTAGGAGATGCCAGGGACGGGGCGTGCGTGTGCCGGGCTCACCCAGGCTCGGTGCTCGACCGGTTCCACACCGCCATCGGCGGCGTCCTGCCATATGAGGAATCCCACCTGGTATCGCCAGCCGTCCTTCGTCTGGCGCCGGGCATGAAGCCGTGCCCGGATCTCCTGACCGCCCGGCAGCGTGACCATGATCAGCGCCGCACCGTGATCGTCCTTCGGCTTTCTCTGCTCTGCGGTCACCCTTTACTTCCTGTCCTGTCCGCAACATTGTGTGCTGCCATCATGCCGAGTCCTGATCAATCATCGGGTGCGCATGATGTGCCTGCTGTTTCGAGCACGTGATAACCGCCCTGGTCCACGGCTCCGGCTACGAGCGGATCGCCACCGCGGGCTGCTCGGACCGCACCATTCGACGCCGCGTCAGACACTGGGCTCAGCTTGGGATAGGTGAGCAACTGCATGCCCTGGCGCTTCAGCCTCGATCCACCGCGTGAATTCCGATCAGGGGTGTCGGGCGGGTTCCGGGTGTTTCTTCGGGATGCGGGCAGCGGCGATTGCCGGGCGGCCGTCCGGTGCGGGGTCTCCAAAGTCTTCGGATCGTGGGCGGGCAAAACGGTCGCGTGGGTCAGGTGACCATGCGCTGTCCGGTCGCTGTCCACAGGTCGGTGAAGTCGTCTGCACAGCACCAGAGTTGAGTCAGGTGGAGGGTGAGGCGGCGGGCGCCGATGGCGATCCGGGCGGGGATGTGGATCAGGTGGCGGCGGATGGTGCCGGTCCGTGCTCTGGCGTGGAAGGTAGAGGCGAGGTGCCGGCGGCGCGGGTGAGGTTGTAGGCGGTGGCTGCGAGGGTGAGCCAGGCGGCGTTCGCGGTGAACTCCCCCGACGGCAGGTGGGCGAGTGCGGAGCCTTCCAGGTCGGCGAAGGCCTGTTCCACGACGGCGTGTTCGCGATGCATGGGTTCGGCCTGGGCCAGGACGAACGGGCTGTCGGTGAAGATGACGTGGTGGCGCCAGACGCCGAACAGTTCGGCCTGCCCCTCGGGCACGCTCTTCGGGTTCAGCCGTTTGACGCGGCGCACGATCAGCCGGGCGGCGGTGTGGAACGCCTTCTTCTTGCTGGTGAACGCGGTGAACGGGACTTCGGCGATCTCCGCGTCGGAGATCCAGCGTTGCTCGTCGGCGTCCCACACCGCACTGGTGTACTTGATCGGTGTCCAGGCGGACTCGTCCATGCCCGCGATCGCCTCGCGGATCGTCTTCTTCACCGCCACGGCCAGCGAGAAGTGCGCGCCCGCCTTCCGGCACACGTCTACCACCTTGTGCGAGAAGTACGCGGAGTCGGCACGCACGATGATCTTCGCGGTGATGCCCATCGCCCTCACCGTGGCCAGCGCCTCGCGCAGCAGGCTCGCCGCCCCTTGCCGGAGCCCACCGAACCCTTGCGCAGCCTGGTGGCCACGATGACCGGCGCGCAGGTTGCGATCTTGACGGTGACGATCTGGAAGTGCAGGCCGCGCTGCTTGGTGTAGCCGAAGGAGGCCCCCCTGCTTGGCCGGCCGTATACCTGCTTGACCTTGGAGTCGATGTCGACGAACACCACCTCGTCCGTCCTGGGGACCAGGCCGGTGTGTGCCGCGAGATTGCAGGTGAACGACCGTACCTCGGCCTCCAGTTGGCGTACGTGGCCCCAGGTGAAGGCGCGCAGGAAGCTGCCCAGTGTGGACGGGGCGCGCACTCCGCCGAACAAGCGGGATAGGCCACCGTGCCGAAGAACGTCCAGATTGTCGATGCTGTCAGCCCCGGCGACCATGCCGCCCACGATGGACAGGGCCTTCGCGTCGGCTGCCGTACCGGCACCGTTCCTCGCGCCGGTGAGCTTCACCGGGTTCCTCCGAGGATGCCCCGGCCTTCAGGCCGGGGAGGAATCGGACTCCTGCGGAGCAGGGCAGGGATAGCCGGATCGCCGTCAG
>NZ_JBITGJ010000276.1:0-2730 GCF_044456925.1 Streptomyces sp. NPDC050743 | reverse complement strand
CAGCCACTTTGGCGCGAGCCTCGAAGATCATGGCCCCAACGTCGTGCTTTACCGGGCAGGTCCACAGACTGCCCGACGCGCCGGAAGCTTACGGGCCATGATCACTCGCGCCAAAGCAGCTCCAGGCCAAAGTCGCTCCGCCGACCGCTCTGTCTGGTGCGACCCGCACATGGACAAGAAGTTGTTGATCCAGAATGCATGCATGGACCTCACACCCCCTGAAATCAGCTGCTGTCGTGGGACTCATGTTCAGTGGGGGACTGGCAGGCCTGGCACAGTTCGTGCCGCCCCTGGAAAGTGATCACGCTTCCCCAGCCGTTGCACACCTCGCAGTCGGCAGCCAAAGCGGCATTGGCGCGGGGGTTGGACTCGGGAGCGGCCATCGTTCCGTAGGTCATTGAGATTCTCCTGGCGTCGGGACTGTCCCGGTGGTACACCCCTTGGCTCCACAATGCCCAGTTTATTCCGTTTCATGTCCATTTGCGCCCGTTTATGTAGATTTTATGACCGTTTTGCCTGTAGTGGCAGGCGGACTCGCCTGCGGCCGGGGAATCGATCCCTGAGCGGTGCCGTGGCGGGGTGGTCGGCCGACCGGTCGAGGGGGGCGTGGCAAGGTGCAGCTGTCGGCAGAGCACTCGACCTTGGCGGCGACCGCGTTCACCTGTCACGATCAAGCCGTGGTCAACCTTTCGAAGATCGCGAGGCAGGCAGACATCCTCCTCGACCTGATGGGCGTGGCGGTCGGTTCACTACTGCTGGTGATCGGTATCGAGACCTACCGTGACGGCGGGTCAGTGGGCTGGCCCATCGCCGGATCAGTGCTGTTCTTGATCAACCTCTGGGTAGCCTGCCGTCGATTCGCCCGGCGCAGGAAGCCGACTCTGTCGTCGTAGCCGCACACAGCCAGCCACCGTGCCCCATGCGTGCCCGATAGGGCGGCGACCGACGGGGAACAGCGGGGAACCACGGCGCGCAGCCCAGGAACGCGCAGGTCAGCTTTTTGCCAGCTCAGGCGGGATCCACATACGCGATCGTCCAAGTTGGCGACATGGCGCGAAGTCCAGGGTGGTCTGTCGCACCCGGACAGCTGAGCAGGAGAAGCGAGGGGGACTGTGGTCGGTGGTACGTCGAGTGCATGATGATCCAATGACTTCTTGGCTGAGCACCCGGAGCACATGGTTGCTCGTACTGCTCTTGTGGGCGATCACGCTGACAGCCGCCTTGATCGGAATTGCGTTCGATCGGGCCTTCCTTGAGCACCCCCCTCTAAGGCCCTTCGCCTCTCACCTCCCTATGACTGTGGGCGGCACTTTCTGCGTCGCCGTCGCCGGCGCCGGGGGGTTGCGTCGTAGACGACGGCGGCAGGACCGATGAGGTAGAGCCGGTTGCCGTACAGCAGCGAAGTACAGCAACCGCCGCGACCGCAGCCGACCAATGTCAACCGCCAGCGAACGTCTGATCAGCCGGGCAGACCTCAGCAGCCGTCGCGCCCGTAGTTCGCATCGAGGGGCAGCCAGCCGACCGACGCCTTGACGCGGCCATTGAGACTCCACCGACCTCGGGAAGCCGGACGCGATCGGGTTTACTCCGAATGGGTGCCGCCCCTAATCTGCATAAAAGCCCCATAAGCCTCATATCACCTTGTGGATCACTGAGGAGGGCCCCTCATGGCCCATGCAGCCCACGCCGCTCCTCGGCCTTTGCCTCGCGCCAACCCGGTCCTGGCCCGCGGCTGCGAAGTGTGTCTGGGGTGGGGGGTGATTCACCGATGAGGGGCAGCACCAACTGTGCCCGGCTTGCCAGACAGGCGCACGCGAGGCCGGGCCGATTGCAGATGAGCCGCCTACACACGGGCACTCTTGACCACTGCCTGTCCAGTGGTGACGTCGCTGGCTGCAAGCGACCGGTGCACCGTGCGTGATGTGCGAGCCTTGGCAGCGAGCTAGGGCCGGCACACACAACCGCGACTGGACGGGAGGACGCGATGCGGCAGGCCTACCACGAGGAGCTGGCGTCGATCAGCGAGGGCCTGGTGGAGATGGCGAACATGGTCGGCGCGGCCATGGGTATGGCCACGACCGCTCTCCTGGACGCCGATCTGCAGCTTGCCGAGAGTGTGATCTCAGGCAACGCGAAGGTTGATGACCTCCAGCGTGACTTGGAAGACCGGGCGATTGCGGTTCTGGCGCGACAGCAGCCGGTTGCCAGGGACCTGCGGGTGTTGGTCACCTCGCTGCGCATGAGCGCGGACCTGGAGCGCTGTGGTGTCCTGGCCCAGCACGTGGCCAAGCTGGCCCGGATGCGCTTCCCCGAGAACGCGGTGCCGTGCGATCTGCGCCGCACGATCTTGGAGATGGGTCAGCTCGCGCAGCGCCTGATGGCGCAGGCCGCCGAGGTACTCATCACCCACGACGTCGATGCAGCCCTCCAGCTGGAGAAGAACGACGACCGTATGGACGAACTGCACCGCACCATCTTCCAGCACCTGATGGATGAGCGGTGGCATCACGGTGTGGCGACGGCCGTGGATGTCACGCTGGTCGGCCGCTACTACGAACGGTTCGCCGACCATGCGGTAGCGGTCGCTCAGCGCGTGGTCTACCTGGTCACCGGCGAGCGTGCAGACGAACTGCCCCTAGAAGGCTGCTGAAAATCTTGTTTGAGGGGCTGCTCGGCTGTGGGCCGGGCGGCCCTTTCGCTATGCGGTGGCCGGGGTGAGGTGCCAGCTGC
>NZ_JBITGJ010000275.1:0-2880 GCF_044456925.1 Streptomyces sp. NPDC050743 | reverse complement strand
TCAGCATGCGCATGCCCAGCAGATGGCCTGCGCGACGATCAGTACCTCGATCGAGCGATCACGAACCGAGGAAGATCGGACTTAACGTCCACTCACAAGGGGGTGAAGCCCGTATGCCCGGCCATCGCCCCCACAGACACCACCAACGCAGCCACAAACAGGCCCGGGGCAGGCCCACCCCCGCCGACCCGACCCAGGCGCGGCCGACCAAGCGGTCAGGCGTGCGCGTGATGGGGGCGAGCCCTCTTGCGGGAGGCGGCGTGATGCGCGGGCCGGCCCGTCCGCGGGGCTTCAAGGCCCCGCAGGAACACGCCGGCGGTAACGAGGAGGCCGGTGAAGACAGCAAGCAGCAGGACGGATATCCACATCTGCCGGCTCCCCGGCGCCTGCCAGCCCGTCCAGGCGGCCGACGCCCCCCACAGCAGGACGCCCGCAGCGTAAAGGGAGCGGACCCGGTGCAACTGCCGCACGGCCCGCAAGAACATGATCCGTTCGGTCATCGATGCCATGCCAGGCCGTGTACCCGAAACACCACCACACACAGCCCCTACCCCGCCGCGGGCGGCGCGCACGACAACCGCTCCATCACCCGGGAACGTAGACGCGTTGCCCCTGCGCGCCCTGCCCTGCAGCTTCGGGCACTTCATGACGTGTTCGCCTACGCCCATGCCGAGGATGTCGAGCTCAGGCTGGATACCACCGAGACCCAGGGCCGGCCGGCCTGTAGCGAGCCGCAGGGACAGAAGGGCGTTCATGTCGGGAAGAAGAAGCAGAACATCATGAAGGCCACCGTCGTCGCCGACCAGCGCGGTCGCACGTGATGGACCTGCCCCCTGCGACCAGGGCGGATACATGACAGCCCGCGGCCTCACCACCACCGCGACCCCCGGCTCCGCGACCGAGCACGACCAGCGCCAGGGCCTCGTCGTAGTGGAGTTCACCCGCCAGATGGCCCGGCATGTTAGGACAGCAGCCTGCAGCCCGTGACGTTGAAGATCTGGACCAGGCCCATGCACAGCGGCAGCACCCTCCACTGCCCCCTGACCATGCCGCGTATCAGCACCTTCGGCCGCTCGCGCTCCTGATCAGCGGCCTTCTCAGGCCCCCGGCGGCAAAAGCGGGCCTCCCCGGGCTTCGTCCACGGGTAGAGGCCGATGACGCGCATCGGGCCCGCGATCAAAAAACGGCAGGCGCCAGCCCCAGGACAACAGGTCCTCGCACGCCGGGCGCAGCTCGCCCGCCTGGATGGTCATGACCCCCTCGCGCCATTGCGCCCGCTCCCGCGAGTGTCCGAGTGTCCGAGTGTCCGTCCCAGCCAACCCATGCAGGCCGTCGCCTCGACCCCGATCAGTTCCCGCAGCAGCCGCTCGGTGCCTCGCGGACGAACTCAAACCCATCGGCCGAACGCAGCGACCCACGCAGGTCATGCCGGAACAGGGCCACCTCGCACCTCGACGATCAGTCCTCGAGGTGCGCCCCCAGCGCCCGCAGGGCAAAGTCAGCGACCCGGGCCGCAACCTGCTCGACCGACCAGCCAAGGTCGAGCAGATCGATGATCGCCCCGCCTCATCCTGGACCAGATGCTGACCTGCGAGGTCAGCGACGCCGCGCCCGCCGCTCCGCACGTCAAGCACGCCCGCACCATCGACGAGTCGGGCCGAGGGCTCTTCATCATCGCGAGCCTCGCCAAACAATGGGGCACCCGATACACCGCCCCTGAAGGCAAAATCGTCTGGGCGGAACAGTCAACTGGGTCAATGAAAACAAGCTGAGCACCCTCGCGTGCGACTGCCCTGGCAGCATGCGCGGCGTTGTGGCGACCCCATGCGTCCCGCAGCGTGCCACGCGAGCTGATACCCAACTTCGGAAAGGTCTGGCGGAGGTAGCCCCACGGTTCTGCTGGAGTTCCTGTGCCGCGTGCAGCGGACCCGCATCGGTGAACTCCTCGGCCAGATCCGCGACTTGCAGGCGGAGTGGACCGAGGAGGCCATCCAGCGGATCACCACCGAGAACACCACCCTCAAGCAGCGGGTCCGCCAGCTGACGGCCGACAACCGCACCCTCGATGAGCGGCTCAAGGCCGCCCGCTCCAACCTCCGCTTCCAGGACCGTCGCGTCGCCGACCTCGAAGCCCAGATCGCGGGCACCTGACAACTCCGGGGGTGCCGCTCAGCCCGGTCCGGTGACCAGGGGAAACCCGTGGTCACCGGACCGTTCCGTATGCCAGGCTCCGGCATATGGAGCAGGCCGCAGGCGAAATCCTGCATCAACGCGGCTGGCGCAAGGCATTCAGCGTCCAAGAGATGGCCGACAAGTGGGCCTGGCTCGTGGGTAAAGTCGAGGACGGTTACAGCGACCTGGTGGACGAATACACCAACGACCTCTACAGCCGGAACTGGCTGCACGAGGCGTGGCCGATCCTCACTGAGCGCGTGATCGTCCTGTGGACCCCGCAAATCAAAGCCCTCGACGACCGTTTCCGGGCCGCCACCGTCTTCGACGACGGCATCTCCTTGTCACAGTTCCACCGGATCAGCGGATTCGACCCCATCCATATGTGGTGGTGGCGGCGCCACCCTCGTCTACTCGTCGGCGATCTCGGCCGCTCGCTCCGCTCGGCGGGCGCCACCGACTGATCTTCGCGGCCGACGGCCGCAATTACCTGACCAGGCCACTCGCCTACTGGTCCCGGTGCCGTGGCCATGCGTGTGCGGGGCGGGCGCCGTGACCGCGGTGACGGCCGGCGCGATGACGTACTCCGCTTGGCGGTATGTCCCGGAATGTCTTCTTGGTCGGGTGGTGGTTTGCTGCTCGGTGGCGGCGTCCTAGGGCTGTCCGGTGCGCCGTTCGTCCCTGTTTCCCGGAGAGCTCAAGGAGGAG
>NZ_JBITGJ010000274.1:0-3019 GCF_044456925.1 Streptomyces sp. NPDC050743 | reverse complement strand
ACGGAAGGTGTACCGGGCATGCCCGGTGTCCTTCGTGGTCGCCTCTGTCGTCATGCATCCGAACCTACCCGAGAGCACTGACAGTTGAGAGTTCTTGATCATCGCGGGCGGCATCACCGCCGTGCGGGGCGGGGCGCCGGATCGCCCCGACGGCGATCCGGCTATCCCTGCCCTGCCCCGCAGGAGCCCGATTCCTCCCCGGCCCGAAGGCCGGGGCATCCCCGGAGGAACCCGGTGAAGATCTCGGACTACCGCGACCACCGGCCGCCCGACGCGGTCACCGCCGGTCCCCGCATGCTCATGCACTGAGCTCGGCCCGTGTCTTTCGGATCAGGTCGGCTCAGCGGTCCACGGCCAAGCGGCCTCGCGGCCGGCCTCGATGAGGCCGACCATCCGGAACGCGGCGTCCGCGAGGCCACCGAAGGTGTGCCGGTGGGGGCCGGTGGGGCCGTGGGCGGGCCGATACCCCGCCAGGTTCCAGATGTAAACCGGGATGTCGGCCGGGACCGGTTCAGCCGGCCCGCCGGGGCCGTAGGGGGCGGCCTGCTCGTCGGTGACGATCAGAACCCGATCGTGCTCCCGGTAATGGGCCCGCACCGCCTTCGTGGTGTGGGTGCCTCCGAGACTGTGGAACCGTTTCAGCACCTCGAGCACCGGCTCGCCCGGCTCGAACGGCACCTCTGCGCTGCTCCAGCCGAACTCCACCAGATCCGCCTGCTCGGCACGCATGGCCAGCGCGGTACCGAACACGGCCGCCGCGTCCGCCCGAGTCAGCTTGGACCGCTCGGAGACGGTGTCCCAGAACATGGAGTCGGACCGGTCCACCAGGATCAGAGTCCGGCCGGGCAGGGGCGGCACGTTGGCCAGGGAGTGCCCCAGTGCCCGTTCCAGCGCGTCCGCCCAGCGCTGCGACGGCGCGTGCTGGTGAGCAGCCAGGTAGCGAAAGGGGAACTGCCGAGACCGGGCGACCTCGGAGGCATCCGAGAGCCGTGCGGCGACCCGGGCCGCGACTTCGTCCGAGACCCCCGCCTCGTCGAAGTTCCGCAGATTCCGCAGGAGCGCCATCGGCGCCATCGTGGGGATCACGGCTTCCCAGACCACGGCGTCCATCGGCCCGTGGAGCCAGCCCGCCAGGGCCTCCCACGTCATGCCCGCCGCGGCCAGCCGCTCGGAGCCTCCCGGCCCGGTCACCATCGCCCGCCGCTCATCCGCAGCCGACTCCATCAGCGCCCAGTGGGCGGTCAGCAGGTGGTCGGAGGCCGGCGGAACCGCCTGATCCGGATGATGGCGGCGGTCCAAGGCGTACCGGAAGAGCGCGCCCTGCCAGGGCTTGTCCGGGTCGGGGGAGGCGTGCACCAGGTTGAGCACGTCGCCGAAGCGGAAGCCCTTGGACACGGTGTCGTACTTGAGCAGGGACCGGGACGTGTACAGCCGGCGTACACCGTCGGCGATGCCCCGCTTCACGGGCTGCGGCACCTTCCGCCCGTGCACCGAGATCCAGTGGGCGAGCAGTTCGCCGGGCTCGTCGGCGCGCTGGAGCACCGAGTCGATCACGGACCGGTTGGACGGGCCTGCGGACGCGCCGGCCTCGAGCCGAGCCTGCACGTACGCGGCGGCGCCCACCAGGGACGCCGTGCGCATGTTGCCCTCGCCGCGAAGCCAGCGCAGCAGGCCGGCCGTCCACACGGGGTCCTGGACAGCGAGTTCACCGACCAGACGGGTGTAGCGGTCGTCCCGCTCCTCACCGCTCTCGTAGAAGGTCCGCTGGGAGACGAAGTTGCCGACCGCAAGGAGAAAGAGTTCCTCGCGGGGCTCCCGGACGAAGGCCGGGCCGCCCTCGTAGGTGCACAAGTCCGCTCTGGCGGGCCCGTGATGGAACCGTGGTGGGGGCAGGGAGCTGGTGGCCGCCGAGATGTGCGGGGCCACGAGCATCTCGGACCAGATCTTGGAGACGCGTGGGGTGTAACGAGGCAGCGAATCCCCCCGGATTCAAAGGATTGGACGCCCCGGCCAAAAGGCCCGACGGGGCGAAGACGCCCGCGCCTGCCGAGATCAAAGGAGGCGGCGGCGTCACTTGGTTGTCAGAAGGAAGTAGCCGCAGCCGGGCGCATCGGAGGCGCGGTCGCGATGCCAACGTACAGGTGCCACCGGGCCGCACACCAGCGATTAACCCAGGCCCACGGGAGCACGCGTCCCGCCCGCCCGGGCAGCAAGGCAGGGTAGGCAGGGTCCGGGTCGACAGTGTGTGCGCCGTCGTCGACGCCTCAGGAGCGTGGGTGACGGTCCAAGCGTCCGGCCACCCCAACTCCGTGATCCCGATGCTGACCACGTTCATTGGGGCCCGTCGGGAGTGGAACGAGCAGATCAGGAAGTGGGTTCCCGCTCCACCGAAACCAACTATCACGAAGCTTGTGAGGCGGTGACCCGTTCCCGGCCCACGGACCGCGACCAACCGTCACGTCGGCCCCAGCACCAGGGAAGACCCCGTCCCCTCCGCGCCGGCCCGCCGCGCTCAGCCCCTTCGTTCTCCCCCTCCCCCGCTTCCTGCCCCAGGAGTTGCCAGGCTGCGAACGCTGCGGCCCGCCCTGCGACCGGCCCTTCTACGCATTCCCGCCCGCCGCTTCACCGCCGGAATCGCGGCGCCGCACCCGTACCCACGCCTGGTACCTCACGCAGGAAGGCGCGCGGCGGGGTGGGCCGGGCGCGGCGGCGCGATGGGTCGTGAGTCGTCCGTGTCCTGCTCGGGTGAGGTCGGCGGCCGGGTCGGCGGGTACGGCCAAAGATCAATGTTCAAGGTTTTGAAGGCTCCCCTCCCTGAAGGGAGGCGATTCCTCACCCTCCAGGGTTGAGCGGGGATTTACGGCTCAGGCCGCCACCGGAGCCGGCGGCCCGGGTGGTCTTACGCCCTCGGCACCGTCCGGGTCCCAACCTGCCCGGACCAGCATCACGCGGGCGGAGTTCTTGTCCCTGGGGGACACGGCTCCACACGCGGTGCAGGCATACGTTCTCATCGACAGAG
>NZ_JBITGJ010000273.1:0-3137 GCF_044456925.1 Streptomyces sp. NPDC050743 | reverse complement strand
CCCAGCGGATCCACCACGGCCTGCACTGGTCATGGTGGCGACGCTGCCACCAAGCCGTCGCCCGGGCCTGCCACCGGCGGCGCAAACACGCCCACAAAGCCAGACACCCCACGGCACGACCACCACCACACCCCGAACTACAGCGAAGCAGCTGATCTCCAACTGAAGGGACTGACCGTGCTGGTCGGCTTCGACCAGGACCTCGCGGCCGAGGCCACCCGCACTTCCAATCGGATACGCGGGCTGCTCACCCAGTTCCACCCCAGCCTGGAGCGCGTCCTTGGCCCACGCCTGGACCACCCCGCGGTGACCTGGCTGCTGGAACGCTACGGATCCCCGGCCAGCCTGCGAAAAGCCGGTCATCGCAAGCTCGTTGAGGTAATCCGGCCCAAGGCTCCACGCATGGCTGCCCGGCTGATCGACGAGGTCTTCGACGCCCTCGACGAGCAGACCGTCGTGGTCCCGGGCACCGGCACCCTCGACGTCGTGATCCCATCCCTGGCCCGTTCGCTCGCGGCCGTCCACGAACAGCGACGAGCCCTGGAAACGCAGATCGGACAGCTGCTGGAGGCTCACCCTCTTTCCAAGGTCCTGACGTCGCTGCCCGGCGTAGGCGTCAGGACCGCCGCCGCCTTGCTGGTCACCGTCGGCGACGGCACCAGCTTCCCCACCGCCGCCCACCTGGCCTCCTACGCCGGCCTGGCCCCGACGACCAAGTCGTCGGGGACCTCGATCCACGGCGAACACGCGCCCAGAGGCGGCAACCGACAACTCAAACGCGCGATGTTCCTGTCCGCGTTCGCCGCCCTGCACCATCCCGCCTCCCGCACCTACTACGACCGATGCCGAGCCCGCGGGAAGACCCACACCCAGGCACTTCTCCGCCTGGCCCGTCAGCGGATCAACGTGCTGTTCGCGATGCTCCGCGACGGCACCTTCTACGAACCCAGAACCCCACGCCTCGCTTGACCAAAGACATAGAGGCACCCCCCTGCGCGGATTCGTACATGCAAGGGTGTCCCTGCGGTTCTATCCGCCGACTACGACATGGCATCGTCCGCTCCCGTGTTGCTGGACGACTGGGACGGCCTCGGCATCAAGACGTACGTGCTGCGCGAGCGCGGGGTGCACGGCTCCCCGGTGAACGAGTACGGGCCGTTCTACCTCTGGAACACCATGGAGGGCATGAACAGCTTCCTGTGGGGAGGAGCCTTCCAGGGGCCCGTCGACGACTTCGGGCGGCCGGCGGTCCGTCAGTGGACGGGCCTGGCGTTCGAGGAGGGCACCGCGACCGGGGCAGCGCCCGTGTTCGCCGTGCGGCGGCGTCAGCCGGTGCCGGAGGGCGTGGAGCTGGCCGCGTTCATGGCGGACGCGGCGGCCGAGACCGGGCGGCTGGCGGCGGCGGACGGCGCGGTCCTCGCGGCGGCGGCCGTCGACACGCGCGCGTGGGAGCTGGTCCACTTCTCGCTCTGGGAGCACGACACGCCCAAGGCCGACGGCGACCCCTACCAGGTGCTGCACCTGTCCGCGCCGGGCCGCGACCGGCTCCCGCGCGGGCGGCAGTGCTGAGCCGCGTCCGTACCGTCCTCGGCGACATTCGGCCCGAGGAGCTGGGCGTGTGCGACGCGCACGACCATCTCTTCCTGCGCAGCCCGCAGTTGCCGAGCCTGGAGCTGAACGACCCGGCGGCGGCGCGGGCCGAGTTGGCCGCGTTCCGGGCGGCGGGCGGAGCGGCCGTCGTACAGTGGACGCCGTACGGCATGGGACGGCGGGCGGCGGACCTGCCGGAGCTGTCGCGGGCCACGGGGGTGCGGCTGGTCTGCGCCGCGGGTCTGCACCAAGCCGCGCACTACGACTCCGAGTCGCTCGACCGGCTGCGCGGCGGCGGCCTCGCCGAACTGTTCGTGTCCGAGCTGACCGACGGCATCGGCACGACGGGGGTGCGAGCCGGGCTGATCAAGGTCGCGGGCGGTTTCCACGCGCTCGACGCACACGCCCGCTGGACGATGACGGCGGCGGCCGAGGCGCACCACGCCACCGGTGCGCCCATCGCCGTGCACCTGGAGCTGGGCACGGGCGCGCTGGACGTACTCGACCTGCTGTGCGGCGAGTTGGGCGTGCCGGGGGATCGGGTAATCCTGGGCCACCTGAACCGCTTCCCCGACCCGGTGGTGCACCGACAGGCCGCCGCAGCGGGCTGCTGGCTGGCCTTCGACGGGCCTTCCCGCGCCCACCACGCCACCGACTGGCGGATGCCGGAGGCGCTGCGGGCCCTGGCGGACGCCGGCTTCGGCGACCGGCTGCTGCTCGGCGGCGACACGGTGGTCGCCGGGGCCCGCTCGGCCGACGGCGGGCCCGGGATGCCGTACCTGCTGCGCCAGGTACGGCCCCGGCTGGACGCCGCACTGGGCGCGGACCTGGTGGACCGCGTCCTCACCGAGCATCCGGGGCGGGCGTTCGCGGTCGACTGGACGTGAGCGGAGCGGATCCGGCCCGATCACATCGATGCCCGTCCCACCGGACGGTTCCCGCTCCGGCCGCCCTCCACAGAATGGGGGGCGGACCACCACCGGCCCCACCCCGAGGAAACGACACGGCCATGGCCCTGGAGATGCGCGAACGCTGCGAGCGCTGTACGACCACCCCGCTCCCCGCGGACGGCCCTGCCCGCATCTGCTCCTATGAGTGCACGTTCTGCGAAGCGTGCGGCGAGGCGCTGGGGCAAATCTGCCCCAACTGCGGCGGCGAACTGGTCGCGCGACCCCGCAGACCGGCCGCTGCCTCATGAGGCGGCACCGGCGGTGAACAGCTCGGCAGACAGGGCTGGTTCGGCTCGGCAAGCCCACATCCGCTCGCTGGTCGGCGAGGATCACACTGCCGCGTAGCCTGCTTGCCGTAGGTCAGGGCCGGCACTCGGGTGTCTTCCTCGGCCGCGGCCTGGCCCGGTGTCGCGGCGGCACGGGGCCGCCTGGCGCCGTCGGCGGCTCGCTGGGCACATGGGGCCCGGCCTCACGAGGTGCCGAGTGCTGCTGCCGGGAGGCATTGAAGGCTCCCCTCCCTGAAGGGAGGGGATGCGTCGCCCTCCAGGGCTGAGCGGGGATCTACGGCTCAGGCCGCCACCGGAGCCGGCGGCTCGG
>NZ_JBITGJ010000272.1:0-3139 GCF_044456925.1 Streptomyces sp. NPDC050743 | reverse complement strand
CGGGCGAATAGACCTTCATCACCATAATCGGTCACCCTCTCCCGACCCCCACCGGGGTCGAGGTCAGGGTGTCCACCACTCAGGGGGAGGCTCCATCGCCGTCGTCCGGCTGCCGCGGGCGGCTCGGCCCGTGTATCGGGCGGAGGCCGCTACCGGCCGTCAGTCCCGGCCCGGCTGCCGCGGCGGATCCCTGACCACAGATTCAACGAACTGTTCGCCGCTCTGCGGTACCACCGGGACCGGGCCCTGCTGGCGTTCTGGGTCTCCAACGGCGCCCGTGCCGAAGAACTGCTGACGAGCTGCCAGCGTGACCCACTGCCGGGCGATCAGCTGCTCGGGGTGATCCGCAAAGGAACACGGGCGTATCAACAACTGCCGTCGTCCCCGGACGCCTTCGTGTGGCTGCGGCTCTATCAGGAGGAGGCATGGCGGGCGGGAGTGCCGCGGGATCCAGCCGAGAAGTTGTGGTGGACACTGCGGCGGCCGTTCCGTCCGCTGACGTACCACGCGGCCCGGGCGATGCTGAACCGGGCCAACGCCCTGCTGGGGGCGAACTGAACACTTCACGATCTGCGGCACACAGCCGCGTATCGGATGGCGCGGGATCCGAAGCTGGCGCTGACGGACGTCCAGTGGATCCTGGGCCACGCCCATCTGACGACCACCCAGATCTACGTGCCAGCTGGCCGCGACGAGATCGTCGAAGCCGTACAGGCACACCATGTGCGCCAGGAGCGGCTGGCCCGGATCCCGGCGGTGCCCGCCGCTGGATACCGGGCCCAGGCCCTCACTGACCTTTTCGGAGGATCCTGGTGAAGGCCCGTATCCGGCATCTGACCGGCACGGCAGCCGCTGGCCCCGGCGAGCGGCTGCCGGTGCCCCAGGCCGCGGGCGGACCGTTGGAACAGGCCCGCGCCCGGTTTCCCGCCCGTGAAGCCGGGACGCGGTGGTCGATGACGTGCAAGCCCGCGCAGGAGGTCCTCGCCGCGCTGCGGATGCCGCCGTACGATCCCGCCGTCGCCAACACCGGCTGGTACCGGCTGACGGGGGCCCGCGCAATCCTCACCTGGCTGGCCGATTTTCCCGGGACGAGCTGGCAGGAGCGGTGGGAAGCCTCGCCCGCGGCGGCCTGCCCGCGCCGGTGGGCCGAGCAGGCACCGACCTGGATCGCCTCAACCACCGGCGTGACGCGGTGGGGCACCGTGCAGTCCGGACTGCTGACACTGGCCGGTGCTGACGTGGTGCGCCTGCCGCTGAGCTGGCTGGCCGGCCATCGCAGCACACATCTGAGGGAATTCGTCGAGGAGGTTCGTGACCCGGCCGGGTTCGCCCAGCTGGAGGCGCACGTCGATCCAGGGCGATGGTCGGCGCTTGCGGGAGGCAAGGCCCGTCTGGCGCTGACCAGGATCCTCCTGGCCAAGGGGGGCGGCCTGACGGACATCACCGTCGGCGACGCGCTTGAGTACACCGCCGTTGCACGCGCGGCTGGCAGCGTCAGAAGCGGTGGCGGGAGCACCCTGTTCTACTCCTGGCTGCGTGAGCTGGGCCATCTGCCCTCCGACGCACCGACGACACTGCGGCTACTGGGCCGACTTACCGGTCAGCTCACCTGCGAGCAACTGGTGGACCGGCACGGGGTGGAGAGTGCTCCGGTCCGGGCGCTGCTGATCGACTACCTGGAGGAGCGGCGGCACCGGCCGGACTACAGCACGCTGGACAACCTGGCCCGCAACCTGACCCGGAACTTCTGGTCCGATCTGGAACGGCACCACCCCGGCATCGCCGCCCTGGACCTGCCACCGGAGGTGGTCACCGCCTGGAAAGAGCGCCTGAGCACCCGGACCCAGCGGCGCAAGCACCTGGACGGCACCGTGGAAGAGACGGTGGTCGAGCGGGCCGACCGGGCCCTGCTAATGATGACGGTGCGCCCGTTCTACCTCGACATCGCACGCTGGGCGGTGGAGGAGCCGGCCCGCTGGGGGCCATGGGCCGCACCGTGTCCGATCAAGGAAGCGGAGACCCTGGACGCCAAGCGCACCAAGCGGGTCAAAGCCCGCATGGACCAGCGCACCCGCGAACGTCTCCCTGCCCTGGAGACCTTTGCCCGGGCCGCGTCCGACCACTACCGCCATCGCCTGGCCTGCCTGGAAGCCCTGCACGCCGTGTCACCAGGCGCGACGTACACCGTCGGCGGCGCCGTCTTCGTCCGCACCAAGAACGGCGGCGCCAGCGCCCGCGACGCGGCCGGGACGCTCCTGCACTTCGACCTCGCCGAGCACCGCGCCTTCTGGGCCTGGGCAGCGGTGGAGTTCCTGCGTCATACCGGCGCCCGCATCGAGGAGATGCTGGAGACCAGCCACCACGCCCTGGTCCAGTACCGCCTGCCCACGACCGGCGAGATCGTCCCTCTGCTCCAGATCGCTCCCTCCAAGACCGACCAGGAGCGCGTCCTGCTCGTCAGCCCCGAGCTCGCCGATGTCCTGGCCACCATCGTCCGCCGGGTTCGCGACCCGCGTACTGGCGCCATCCCGCTGCTGGCCGCCTACGACTACGAAGAACGCATCTGGAACCCGCCCGCACCACTGCTGTTCCAGTGGGACCGCGCCGGAGAGCCCTCCCGCATGACCGGCGAATTCATCCGCCGCGCCCTGGCCGAGATCCTCGCCTTCATTGGCCTCACCGACACCACCGGCCAACCCATGGACTTCGCCCCGCACGACTTCCGGCGCATTTTCATCACCGACGCCATCCGCTCCGGCCTGCCGCCCCACATCGCCCAGGTCATCGTCGGCCACACCAACATCAACACCACCATGGGCTACAACGCCGTCTACCCCACCGAGACCATCGAAGCCCACCGCGCCTTCATCACCCGCCGCCGCACCCTGCGCCCCGCCGAGGAGTACCGCACCTCCACCGAAGCCGAGTGGGAGGACTTCCTCGGCCACTTCGAACGCCGCAAACTCTCCGTCGGCATCTGCGCCCGCGCCTACGGCACCGCCTGCATCCACGAACACGCCTGCTTCTCTGAACTTCGAGTTGAACCCTGGCTGTTGGGATGCTCTGGTTCTGGCTGGCCGGTCAGGGCAGCAATCGGCGGGTAGAGGTCCAGGCCAAGAGTTGATCGCGGGTGCGTCCA
>NZ_JBITGJ010000271.1:0-3219 GCF_044456925.1 Streptomyces sp. NPDC050743 | reverse complement strand
ACCCGGACCAACTCGATTCCGTCCGCCGTACGCAGTGACTCCATCAGCCGGAGTAAGTCATGCTGGGACAAGGCCATCGCGTCACCTCTCTCAACAAGCCTCTCTACTCGGAGAGTTGCGCGATGGCCGCCCCATGACCAGGGGCTATGCAGAGATCGCTGCTACACCACTTGGCGGGACACCATCCAGAGGCCGAAGCCCTGGCTCGACTTCGCGAGGTCGCCGTCGAGGCGAGCAAGGACTTCGTCCTGATCTTTACGCAGGAGGATGAGCCCTACGAGCCGCTGATCAAGGGCTGAGCGGCGAGCCCCGTCGCTTTCCAGCGCTACCAGGCGTAGACGAGTTTGAACCCATGGGCAACCGTTACATCTCTGGCCAGATGGCGGCGGAGTGAGGCCGCCGCCGACGGGACTCGAAGCTCCAGGTCGGCCCAGTGGCCGAAGCGCGGGTCGTCGGGCATCTCGACCAGGCCGGGGGATCGCGCCGCGTCCTCACAGCCCTGCTTGATCGAGCATCTGGTGCATCGTGTTCACGGGAAGCAGCCGGTTCGCGGCAGCTCCTGCGGCAACGGCGGAATCGGCGGCACCGAGTAGGCCGATCAGCCGGTCGGCTGGAATGGCGGGGTTGGTCGCGGCTCGACGTCGTACGGTGTCATCATCGTCGGTCAGCAGAGCCTCGATCGTATCGGCCGGCAAACCGGGGTATGCTGCGGCGACCGCGCGGTCGTGGGGCTCATCGGAGCGGGCCAGGCCAGTAGCGGCATCGGCGGGGAAGTTCTTGTGGGCGAGCATGTCCCACCGGCTGTAGCTGGTCCACTGCTCGGCGATCTGGGCCAGCAGCCGACCGGGGCGTTCGGCTGTCGCTCGCACACGAATAGTCGAACCGCGAAGCTTTCGTCGTCGGCGAGGATCTCGACAATTTCGTCTGGTAGATCGGCGCGCATGGCCAGGGTCTTGCGGAAGATCTGGTGCCGGCTTCGGGCGAACGCCAGCTGATCTTGCTCGGACAGGTTTTCGGTCAGCAGCCAGCCGACGATGGCGCTGCTACGGTCGTCGTAGTCGACCGGTATCGACTCTCGCAACTCCGGGTCGAGGCTGCGTCGTGCGACAACAGCCGCGCGTACTTGGCTGTTCGGATCACGCGCCAAGTCCGCGATGTGCTCGGCCGACAGCGTCGGGTTGGCCGCCACCGCGGCGCGCAAGTCCGGAGTCGCCAGGAATCGGTCAGTCAGACCGGCGTCCAGGTCGGCGACTTCGACAATCTGCCGCAGCAGACCCTCGCTGTAGGCATCACCTGCAGCGGAGTCGATTTCGGCAAGCATGGCGCGTGCGGCCTCTGCGGGAAGCGGACCATCCAGGCGGAGCAGAAGCATCTGTCGGCCAAAAGCGCCGGTTGCCCGCGACAGGAGTTCTCCGATCCGGCCGGTCGGCGCCAAGGGCCATTCGCTGGCGGCGATGGCGGCCGTTCGCGAGTCCGCGTCATCGAGCATCCTGGCCCGCACATCGTCCGGCAGGTGACGGTTGAACGCCAGCGCGCGGCGGACTTTCGGGTCCGGGTCACGGGCCAGTAGTTCGTAGACCTCGCGCGGCAGCGGGTCCGGGGTTCGGCGCCCGTGTACACCGACTGTGGCGAAGTACTCCGGTCCTTCAGCCAGCCGGCCTCGCACCCGTGGGTCGGCGTCGCCGGCGAGGACGACCTGCACCGCAGGCGGGAGGCTCGGGTTCGAGGCGAGATTCGACCGCACGGTCACATCACGGTCGGTGGCCAGCGCCGCTGCAGCGTCCGTGGGCAGGTCGCGCCGCCGGCCAACCCGGACCGGTCGATGTTCGCCGCCGTCAGGCGAATTAGGACCTCCGGCGGTGCAGACGGGTTGCCGGCCAGGCCGAGCAGCAGCGTCTCCAGGACCGGTTGCGCAATGGCGGGAAGTTCGAAGGAAGCGGACACCGCCCCATGGTGCCAGGTCCGCTGCTGGAGCTCTCGTGACCCCTGCGCGTCCGTCGCAGCAAGACGACTCGGCCGTGTTCGTACCCAGGCCGCCCACCTCCCCCGCTCTGTTGCTGAGCGCGCCGCCTTCGCCAACCACTGAACGCTTCGGTGGGTCTCAGGCCCGCGGGGGTGCCAACCACCGTTCTGCGCGGCCCTGCTTGTCGGAGTCTCCAGAGCGGCGGGCGTGCGCCAGCAGTCGGGCGCGCAGCGGTTCGGGTAGGCCGGCGACGTCCTGCTTCTGGCGCGGGCGGGTCTTCCAGCCCACCAGATGCCGCACGGCCCCGGCGTCGTGTCGCTCCTCAGCCCGCGGGTCGGCCAGCCCAGCGAGCAGGTCGGCGATCGGCACCTTGCCGAGCAGCTCGCCGGGAACGTCCTCGTGGACGGGGTAGCCGGAGCAGCGCCCGCTGCCGGATCCGTACCAGTCGAGCAGGGCCAGTACCCGCTCCACCGGATCGGGGAACGTCAGCTGCAGTCGGTCCGTGAGTTCCGCGAGCAATTCGGGGGAGGGCCTGCCGCCGGTGCGGGAGAGGTCGAGGATCCGGTCGGCGGTCCCCTCCAGAACGGCGGGCATCGCGGCCAGCCAGTCGCGCTCCTCTTCGGTCCCTTCCTCCGCTCGCTGCCGGTCGGCCTCGAACTGCCGCATGGGGCCGGGCATGCCGTGCCCGTCCAGCCACTCCAGGAGCAGGCGGCCGTCGGCGAGGACGGCGTCGCTCTCCCACTGCCCCCACCTCAGCGTCGCCCCATGGTGCAGGACGACGACTGCGAGCCGCCCACCGTTTCGGTCGAACACCTCGAAGCGGACGTCCCCAAGGCACATGCAGTGGAACCCGGGCAGCGATTCCACGGCCATGGCCGTCCTGAGCTGGGCCGACTCCGCCGGATCGGAGAGGTCCACCCGGATCTCTCCGTCCACCCCGACCCCGCTCACCGAGCTCACCTGGACCACGTGCGCCTGCTGCAGCACGCTGTCCAGCGCTGTCGTCCCGTCCATGAACCGATCCCTCCCGGCCCGGGCCGCAGGGGCACACCCCCCGATTCCACCGCAGCTCCCGACCGCCCCGCAACCCGGTTCCCCCGCGCCCGCACTTCAGCTCGCACGCCGACAGGCGGATCCCTTCGGGGTGAAGGTGAAGCTGTCCTTGAAGGCTCCCCTCCCTGAAGGGAGGCGATTCCTCACCCTCCAGGGCTGAGCGGGGATTTACGGCTCAGGCCGCCACCGGAGCCGGCGGCCCC
>NZ_JBITGJ010000270.1:0-3266 GCF_044456925.1 Streptomyces sp. NPDC050743 | reverse complement strand
TGGAACCCGGACGGTGTCGAGGGCGTAAGACCACCTGAGCCGCCGGCTCCGGTGGCGGCCTGAGCCGTAAATCCCCGCTCAGCCCTGGAGGGTGACGAATCGCCTCCCTTCAGGGAGGGGAGCCTTCAAGAATCGGCCCAACTCACGCGACCCCACCCGTGACCGCTCAGGCAGCCGAAGCGACGCGGCCAGGTCCTTCACCGCGTCGTACAGCACGTACGCCACCAGGCTGAGCAGCGCGCCACCCAGGAACGCCTTGCCCTGCAGGGCGTCTCCGAGCGGTGTGACGAACTGAGCAGTCAGCCCGACGACGAAGATTCCGAGGAGAAAGAACCGCGTCACCGCGGACTCGAAGCGTGTCAGATACCGCCTCATACGATGAGCCACGCCGGGCTCGGCCGACCCGCTCCCTGGCACGGACATGCACACCCCCTCCCCCGTACCGAGCTACCCGGCGTCGCCTCATGCGCCTGCAGGGAACCCGGCCCCTCTCCCCCTGACATGGTCCCCATTCGGCATCGGCCAGGCAATACAGGAAGTCGCTGTCGCCCATGCTGTCCGACATGCTCCGCGACGGCACCGTCCGCCAACCCAGGACCCACGCCTGGTTTGACGAAAGACAGTCTTGGTGGCACGGGTGGAGATCTTCGCGCAGAAGACCCGGGCCACCCCGGCTTCGGGGGTGTTCCAACCACACGCTTGATCATTTCACTGGAGGTTCTTGCAGTCTCAGTTCGGCCCAGATGGTCTTTCCGTCAAGCCGTTGCCGTGTACCCCAGCGCTCGGCGAGCTGCGCCACGATGAGCAGTCCACGTCCCCCCTCGTCGAACATGCGGGCCCGGCGCAGGTGGGGGGCGGTGTTGCTGCCGTCGGACACCTCGCAGGTCAAGGTGTCTTGCCGGATCAGGCGCAGCCGCACAGGGCCCTTGCCGTAGCGGATGGCGTTGGTGACCAGCTCGCTGACGATGAGTTCCGTGGTGAACGCGGACTCTTCCAGGTCCCAGTCGGCAAGTTGGGAGGTGGCGAGGTCGCGGACGTGAGCGACTTCAGAGAGATCCTCTGACACGTCCCACGTGGCGACATGCCTGCTGTCGAGTTCTTGGATGCGGGCGATGACGAGGGCTGCATCGTCCTCGGAGCGATCGTCGGCCACCATGTTCAGGACGTGGTCGCACATGTCCTCCAGAGAAGGTGTCGGGCCGGACAAGGCTTTCCGTAGACGCTCGAGCCCTTCATCCAAGGTATGCCCGGGGGATTCGATGAGGCCGTCGGTGTACAGGACGAGCAGGCTGTCCTTGGGAAGTTGCAGTTCAGCCGCCTCGAAGGGAAGTCCTCCCACGCCCAGCGGAGGGCCGGCGGGGATGTCGAGGAAGTCGACGTCTGGTCCCGGACGCACCACGGCGGGTGGTAGATGACCAGCGCGCGCGGCGGTGCAGCGGCGCGAAACCGGATCGTAGATCATGTACAGGCAGGCGGCACCGACCTCACCGTAATCCGCTCCAGTGTCGCGACCAGCCTCCTGTGCCTGGTCCCTGATCATGCGGCGTTGGATGGCGAGGTCGTCGAGGTGGGTGAGCAGTTCGTCGGGCGGCAGGTCGATGTCGGCGAGCGTGCGTACGGCGGATCGCAGCCGCCCCATGGTTGCCAAGGCATGTATGCCGTGCCCGACCACGTCGCCCACGACCAGGGCGACTCGGGCCCCCGAAAGCGGGATCACGTCGTACCAGTCGCCGCCGACTCCGGCCCGGGAGTCCGCGGGCAGGTAGCGGGTGGCTGCTTCCACTGCCGACTGCTTCGGGGTCATCGGGGGCAGGAGGCTTCGCTGAAGCGCCAGGTAGGTGTTGTGCTCGTGGGTATAGCGGCGGGCGTTGTCCACGCACACCGCGGCCCTCGCCCCGATCTCCTGGGCCAGTAGCAGGTCGTCGGCATCGAAGGGGTCCCGGCTCCGGGAGCGTGTGAAAAGTGCTGCACCAAGGGTTACTCCGCGGGCGCGGAGGGGAACTGCCAGCGCAGAGTGCGGTGCGTTCATACCCGCGTCGCTTGGACCGGCAGGCCAGCAGTCGGCATCCGCGGTATCGGCGATCTCCACCCTCATAGGTTGGCCTGCCCTCAGGCTCAGGGCTGGTACCGATCCCGGGCGGTAGGTGACGGTCTCGGCCGGCCGAACAGTGCCGGGGAGGACGGCCGGGCCTGATTGCCGGGCGATGCGGCGCAAGGTGATCTCGCCCATGTGAGGACCAAGCACAGGCTCCTCACCGTCGAGGACACGATCGCACAGATCCACGGTGGCGTGGTCCGCGAAGCGGTGCACCGCTACTTCGGTCAGCTCCTCAGCGGTTCGAGCCACGTTGAGCGTGCTGCCGACACGGCTGCTGGCCTCGCTGAGCAACGCCAGCCGCTCACGAGCGATCACGAGGTGTCTAAATCGTCCTTCTCTCGCTATACGGACACGGCAGACGGCCCAGCTTATGCCCACCGCGACTGCCAACGCCGCGATGACTGTTATTTGATTGACTTTTCCGATTCTTTGGAGAAATATTCCATAGACCACAATGGCGGCAACCAGGTTGAAAAGGCCTACGATCATGGTATGTCGCAGCGGCAACAGAGCACTGGCCACAACGGAAATCAGCACAGAATATTCCGGTATCCCCATGACTTGCACGTCAGCCGCAGCCAAAGCCAGTTCTAGGCCTGAAATCAGTGCAACGCTGAGGAGTAGAACGGCGAAGCTTCTGCTTGACTGAATCGGTCGCACGTAATTACACCTCCAAAGCCGGGAGGGTCGGCTCTCCGCCTTGCGTCGGGCCAGCGCCCACTCGGCGGCCCTCGCGCACTTCCATCCGACGACAAACCTGGGCTTCCTGCCACCTGGGTCCGCAGAGGGATGGGCACACGGACTGCCGCGCACCTGGGGGCGTCCGAGCAACCACTCCAATCGAGCCGGCCGAGGGCCGCGTGGTCACAGGACGGTGTCAACGCCAGGTCCGACGCTGCCGTAACGGGTGTTCACCTGGTTCCCCCGAGGATGCCCTGGCCTTCAGAGGGCGTTTGATCTAGGAAGATTGCCCCCTATCTCCTAGTAAGTTCCTCGCCAGGTAGGGGTGGTCTCGTCCGTTATGCGTCTGGTGAGGTTGTCGATCGAGGCGATGTGGATCATGGCTTCGGAGCTGGCGGTGAGGGTCTCGTAGTCTCGGGCGAGGCGCCGGTGAAGCATGATCCATCCGATGCTGCGCTCTACCACCCAGCGCCTTTTCACGACATAG
>NZ_JBITGJ010000269.1:0-3266 GCF_044456925.1 Streptomyces sp. NPDC050743 | reverse complement strand
GTCATGCTCTGGCTCGACGGGATCCTCCACCGCACCAGCCTAGCGATCATGCTGCCCGGCCGGCGCACCGGCCGCACCCCGCTGAATAGCTACGACCGAGGCGCTCCCGTGACAGAATGTCAGGCGCTCGCGGAGAGAGGGACGACCCACTCGATTACGGTGCCGCTCGGCTGATTGGAGGACAGACTGAACGTGCCGCCCATCTCCTCCGCGCGCTTGCCGAGGTTGGCCAGACCGCTGCGGCGGGTGACCGCCGGGTCGATTCCGCGGCCGTTGTCGGCCACATGCAGCCGCAGGGAGGTGTCGGTGACCTCGACGTCGACGTCGACAGTGGTGGCGTGCGCGTGCCGGGCAGCGTTGGACAGCGCCTCGCCGAGCACGGCCAGCAGTTGCTCGGCCTGTTCTGCGGACACAGTTGTGTCCAGCAGTCCTGTCATGCGCAGCGCAGGGGCGAAGCCGAGCGGCTCGGTGGCGCGTTCGGTGGCCGCCACCAGTTGCGCGCGCAGCCCGCTGCCGCGACGGGTCTGGTCGTGCTCGCGCAGGCCGTAGATGGTGGACCGAATGATCTTGATGGTGTCGTCCAGGTCGTTCACGACGCGCTGGATCCGTTCGCTGACCTGCGGCCGGTCGGAGACCCGGCCCAGTGTGGACTGCAGGGACAGCGCGCCGGCGAACAGGCGCTGGATGACCAGGTCGTGCAGGTCCCGGGCGATCCTGTCCCGGTCGTTGAGGACGACCATGCGTTCGGTGTCGCGCCGGTGCTCGGCGACGTCCAGCGCCAGCGCGGCCTGGTTGCCGAACCCGGTGACCATGTCGATGACGGCGTCGGTGAAGAGGGAGCCGCCCGGCGCGTTGGCCACCTGCAGCACGCCGCGCACGTGTTCCCGGGTGCCGAGCGGGACGAGGAACGCCGGCCCCAGCTCCACCACCGAGGCGCTGCCGCCCTCGGCGCGCGGGTCGGCGCTGACGGCCTCGCTGGTGATCGTCTCGCCGGATGCGTAGACCTTTGCGGCCAGTGTCGTGGCGGGCAGCAGCAGCCCGCGGACCTCCTCGGTCGGCGATCCCGACGCGGCCTCGATGACGAGCTCGCCGCGGTCGCCGACCGGCACCGCCAGGGTGACCAGGTCCGCACCGGCCATCTCGCGCACGGTGGCGGTGAAGGACTCCAGCACGGCGGCGGGCTCCGCGCCGGACAGCAGGCTGCGGGTCAGTTCGTTGCTGGCCGCCAGCCACCGCTGCCGGCGGTGCGCGTCGTCGTAGAGCCGGGCGTTGTCGATCGCCACGCCGGCCGCCGCGGCCAGGGTGCGCAGCACCGCCTCGTCGTCGGTGTCGAACTCCGTGCCACTCTGCTTGTTGGTCAGGTACAGGTTGCCGAAGACCTGGTCGCGTACCCGGATGGGGGCGCCGAGGAAGCTGGCCATCGGCGGGTGCCCGTCCGGGAAGCCGGCGGACGCCGGATGGTCCGCCAGGTTCGCCAGGCGCAGCGGCTCCGGGTGCCGGATGAGCAGGCCGAGGATGCCTTCGCCGCGCGGGTAGTGCCCGATGCGGGCGATCGCCTCGTCGTCCATGCCGACCGTGACGAACTGCTTGATCGTGCCTTCCTCGCCCAGCACGCCGAGCGCCCCGTACTGGGCGTTGACCAGGGTGACCGCGGACTCCACGATGCGGTGCAGCACCACCTCCAGGTCCAGGTCGGAACCGACCGCCAGCACCGCGTCCAGCAGCGTGTGGACCCGGTCCCGGGCCCCCCGTACCTGCGCCACCTGCTGCTGCAGGTCCTCCAGCAGTGCGTCCAGCCGCAGCTGCGGAGACATCCCCGACGCCTCCACTTCACGCGAACTCTGCGCGCGTTCGTCCACCACAGCTCCCCTCACCGTCTGGCGGCATATTCCCCTAGGATGCCCGACGATCCAAGTCCGTTGGACGGCACCCGGCCGACAGCGAGGCTACTGCTCACAAGGGGTCGGCCGGCGGGGGGTCGCAGGGTCGGGCACGGTGGCACAGGGCGTTACACGGATGGGAGCTCCGGTGCGGGGCGCCTCGGGCACCGTCGTACAGGGGAGAGTCGGGCAACATCCAATAGGCGTCCGATAGACGGGCGAATCCCGGCGGTGGCTGGCGATCCGCTGTGCTGCTGGTCTCCTACATGAAGGCTTCAACGATCTTCGGGCTGGCGGGCCACTGCTTTTTTCAGCCGTTGGCTACCGGGGCGGTGTGCGCAGGGCGAGGATGGCCAGGTCGTCGTGGCCGTCGCTGGGGTGGTGGTCCGCAAGGACCGTGCACAGATCTTCGACGGGCAGGTGGGCGTGGGCGGTGGCTGCTGCGGAGAGGGCGCGCAGCCCCGTGTCGATGGGCCGGTGGGGGTGTTCGTCCAAGCCGTCCGTGAAGAAGATCACAGTGGAGTCCGTCGGCAGGGGATGGTTGTGGTCGGGTCGGGGTTGGTCGGTGTCGACGCCCAGAGGTACGCCGGGCTCGGCGTGGAGATATGCGGCCTGGCCGTCGGGGGTGATCAGCAGGGGTGGGAGGTGGCCCGCGGTGCTCCAGCGCAGGGTCCAGGAGGCTGCGCCTGGCTCGATGCGGGCCAGGCAGGCTGTGGTCAGGGGGTTGTCGGTGATCGCCTGCAGGGTGCGGTCGAGCTGGCACAGGACGGCGCTGGGCGGGGCGCGCCGGTCGTAGAGCAGGGCGCGCAGCATGTGGCGGGTCTGGGCCATGGCGGCCGCCGATTCCAGGTTGTGACCGACGACGTCGCCGATGACGGCCGCGCAGGCGCTTCGGGGAGCAGGACGGCGTCGTACCAGTCTCCGCCCAGGTGCGCGGGCGCGGTGGCGGGACGGTAGATCGCGGCGGCGGTGAAGGGATGCAAGTCCGGTAGCCTCGGCAGCAGAAGACGCTGGAACTGCTCGGCTCCGCTTCGCACTTGCTTGAAGGCTCCCCTCCCTGAGGGAGGGGATGCGTCGCCCTCCAGGGCTGAGCGGGGATCTACGGCTCAGGCCGCCACCGGAGCCGGCGGCTCGGGTGGTCCTACGCCCTCGACACCGTCCGGGTTCCAACCTGCCCGGACCAGCATCACGCGGGCAAAGTTCTTGTCCCTGGGGGACACGGCTGCGCACACGGTGCAGGCATACGTTCTCATCGACAGAGGCAGTGCGTGCTTGGTTCTCGCTCCGCACTTGGCACAGTCCATCGTGGTGTGCGCCGGGTGCACGAGACGGACCTCCCGCCCGTGCTTGCGGCCCATCTCGCACAGGGCACGCTTCGTCGCGGCG
>NZ_JBITGJ010000268.1:689-3270 GCF_044456925.1 Streptomyces sp. NPDC050743 | reverse complement strand
ATCGTCTCCGAGCAGGCGTACCCGCTGACCGTGGTGGCCAACGAGGAGCTCGTGGCCGACGCGACCGGGCTGTGGGACTTCCAGATCGAGCCGCCGCGCCCGTCCGCGAAGTCCATCACTTTCGAGCTGCCCGAGGGTGTCACCTACGAGACCGGCAACCACCTGGCGGTCTTCGCCAAGAACGAACTCGCTCTGGTGGAGCGCGCGCTGAGGCGGCTCGGCGTCGACTACGACCAGGTGCTCCGGCTCGACCAGCCGGCCGGTGGCCGCACACACCTGCCGGTCGGCACCCCGGTCACCGCCGGCATCCTGCTCACCGAGTTCCTGGAGCTGCAGGACGTGGCCACCCGCTCGCAGATCCAGACGCTCGCCGAGCACACCGAGTGCCCGTGGACCCGGCCGCAGCTGCAGGCGTACACCGCCGAAACGGAGGAGGCCGAGGAGCACTACCAGAAGGAGATCCTCGGCAAGCGCATCTCGGTGCTGGGCCTGCTGGAGCGTTTCCCGGCCGTCGAGCTGCCACTGGCCGTGTTCCT
Source organism: Streptomyces sp. NPDC050743 (assembly GCF_044456925.1). NCBI lineage: Bacteria > Bacillati > Actinomycetota > Actinomycetes > Kitasatosporales > Streptomycetaceae > Streptomyces > Streptomyces sp. NPDC050743. Next base: position 2,734 of record NZ_JBITGJ010000268.1, on the reverse strand, counting down.
GGAGATGATGGGCCCCATCCGCCCGCGCTTCTACTCCATCTCCTCCGCCCCGTCCGCCAACCCGCGCCATGTGCGCCTGACCGTCGGCCTGCTGGAGGGCCCGGCCCTGTCCGGCGACGGCCAGTACCGCGGCACCTGCTCCGCCTACATCGCGGGCCTGGAGCCCGGAGACGTCGTCTACGGCTACGTCCGCGTGCCCTCCCCGACGTTCGCCCCGCCCGCCGACCCCGCCACGCCGCTGATCCTCATCGGCCCCGGCACCGGCATCGCGCCGCTGCGCGGCTTCCTGGAGGAGCGGGCGACACAGCACGCGAACGGCACCCAGGTCGGCCTGTCGCAGGTCTTCGTCGGCTGCCGCCACCCGCAGCACGACTACTTCTACCAGCAGGAGATGCAGGACTGGGAGCAGGCCGGCATCGCCCAGGTACACACCGCCTTCTCCGCGGTGACCGGCCACCCGGCCCGGTTCGTGCAGAACGCCATCGCCCATGCCGCCGACACGGTGTGGCAGGCCATCGAGGACGGCGCGTACATCTACGTCTGCGGTGACGGCCGCCGCATGGCACCCGCCGTCCGCGAGGCACTCGCCGCCATCCACCGCCAGAAGACCGGCAGCGACGACGAGAGGGCCCAGCAGTGGCTCGCCCAGCTGGAGGCGGACGAGCGCTACCAGCAGGACGTCTTCGCCTGACCGTCACAACGCCGTCAAGGCGCGCCGACCCCCAGCCGCCGGGAGGCGTGCGGACGTCCTGCCTCCCCGTACGCCTCCCGGCCCCACCAGCCATTCAGACACCCCATGGCACCCCTGGCCCGAACCACCGGGCCGTGCCGCTCACAGAAAGCAGATCACCATGGACACCATGCTCGCCGGACGCTTCCACCTGGACAGCAAGAAGTTCGCCGTGGAAGAGGTCCCGATCCCAGTGCCGGGCCCGGGCGAGGTCCTCATCGAGGTCAAGGCCGCCGGCGTCTGCCTCTCCGACGTCCACCTCCTCGACGGCTCCCTCGTCCCGCTGTTCGCCACCTCCGACACCATCACCGTCGGCCACGAGGTCTCCGGCGTCATCCACACGCACGGCCCCGACCTCAAGCGCGGCCTGCCCGTCGGCACCCGCGTCACCCTGGAGGCCGGCAAGACCTGCGGCCAGTGCGCCGGATGCGTGCGCCACCGCCCCTGCACCCAGATGCTCACCGCCGGCATCGACTACGACGGCGGCTGGGCCGAGTACGTCATCGCCCGCGAGGACACCCTCATCCCCATCCCCGACAGCCTCCCCTTCGACCAGGCCGCGATCATCCCCGACGCGGTCTCCACCCCCTACGCCGCCGTCGTCGCCACCGCGGGCGTCCGTGCCGCCCAGTCCGTCGGCGTCTGGGGCGTGGGCGGAGTCGGCGCCCACAACGTACGCCTCGCCCGCCTGGTCGGCGCCGCCCCGATCATCGCCGTCGACCCGCTGCCCAGCGCCCGCGAGCGCGCCCTGGCCTTCGGCGCGGACTACGCGCTCGACCCGGCAGCCCCCGACTTCGCCGACCAGGTCCGCGCAGCCACCGGCGGACGCGGCCTCGACTTCGCCTTCGACTGCGCCGGCGTCCCCGCCGTCCGCGACCAGGCCGCCTCCGTGCTCGGCCTGGGCGGCTCCCTGATCCTGGTGGGCATCACACCCCGGCCACTGACCATCACCGAGGGCCTGACCTTCAACTACCTGCAAAAGCAGGTGCGCGGCCACTACGGCGGCTTCCCCGAGTCCGTCTCCGAGCTGGTGCAGCTGACCGCGGCCGGACGGCTCGACCTGGCCCCCTCCATCACCGACCACATCCCGCTCATCGAGGCCGCCGACGCCGTCCACCGACTGGAGAACAAGATCGGCGACCCGATCCGCCTCATCCTCGTCCCCTGACGCCCGTCAGCAGGACACCAAGCCACCCTGGGCAGGGGTGAGTGGGGGGCGGGGGGGGGGGGGGCACCCGCGCCCCCCCGGTTTCGGCCCACCGGGCGGGTAGGAACCCAAGAAAACACCCCCAACCCCCGCCCCCCCCTTCTCCGC
>NZ_JBITGJ010000268.1:0-679 GCF_044456925.1 Streptomyces sp. NPDC050743 | reverse complement strand
GGCCAAAACACGCGCGGCCCCCCCCCCCCCCACCCCCCCGCCCCCCCCCCCCGCCCGCCCGCCCCCCCCCCCCCCGGGGGCGGGGGTGGGGGGGGGCGGGGGGGGGGGCCCCCCCCGCCCCCCACGGCTTTCCGGCCATCGTGGAGAGAAAGAACCATGCAGACGACCGACACCCCGGCCCGCACTGTGCAGCGCAAGGACGCTCACTCCAACCGCCGACGCATCCTCGCGACCGCCCGGCAGAAACTGCGGAACGACCCCGACACGAGTCTCGACAGCATCGCTCAGGCGGCCGGCGTCGCCCGGCGCACCCTCTACGGACACTTCCCCAGCCGGCATGCGCTGATCGCCGACCTGACACAGGAAGCGGGCCGTGAACTCCGGCAGGCGTTCGCCGGAGCCCGTACCGCGGATGCCGACCCGGTCGAGGCGATGACACGGATGGTGCTGGCGGCATGGGCGGTGGGCGACCACTACCGCATGCTCATCACCTTGGGGCGGCGCCACCTGGGAGAGGACGCGATCCGCACCACCCTGGCACCGGCCCGCGCAGAAGCCGTCGCAACCCTACGGCGCGGTCAGCGCGAAGGCGTCTTCGCGGACCACCTTCCCGCACCCGTCCTCGCCCAAGCACTGGAGGCACTCATGCTGGCCCTCGCCGAGGAGAACGCCGCATGCC
>NZ_JBITGJ010000267.1:0-3330 GCF_044456925.1 Streptomyces sp. NPDC050743 | reverse complement strand
TCCTACATCCAGGGCCGACAACCACCCCACTCATCGCAGACCGTGACGGACAGTCAGCGGCCACCGACCCTGCACCGCTCAACTTCGAAGACCCGTCAAGCGCCAGAAGTACGCCGCGTCGGCTGTGCGCCGGGGCGATCCGATGAGTGATTGCGCAGAGGCGGTGGTCGCGGACCATCGCCCACAGCGCGTCGACCCGGCGACGGGTGAGAGCGGGAACGGGTGGGACGCGCAGCAGGCCCTCGGCTCGCCTTCGAAGGCAGAAGTCTCTGGGGCGATCGGGCTACCGCATGGCGCTCTGCGCGGAGAGGTCGAACACCAGGCGCGGACAGCGGTCGTACCACTTGGGCCGGTGCAGGTTGCCCGTCCGGCATCCTGAGTCACGCGGAACCGGCGCCAAGCCGGCGTGCGGGACCAGGCGGCCCGCGTCACGGGAGGACGCCAGGTCACCGGCGACAACGACGAGTTCGGCACCCAGAAGTGGTCCCATTCCCGGAAAACCCGTCCGGGCCCTGGAGAGGGACATCCGCGCCTGGATCGCCACCGCAGCGCGCGCTACCGACGCTGTCCTGGAGGAGTTCGGTGGCCTATGGCTCGGAACTGGGCCCGGTTACAGACGTGCAGCACCGACCGCATGTCCTGACAACCTGCGTAACGGGTTCGGCCGGTACCCCGTCCTGCTCCAGCACCGGGGCCGGGGTGGGGGAACGGTGCCAGGACCGACGCACCCGCAGGGTCGACCCGAGCCGTCTGGTCCGCGGCGGCGATCCGGTTGGGGACGACCTCGTCGAACCCCAGGAGGAACCTCATGATGAGGACCCACGGAATCCGACCGGCACAGGCGGACGGATTCCGTTTCAGCCGACGATCGAGGCTCAGCCCGTTCGGCCACGCGAGGCAGAACGGGCGGCCTGACTTCAGAGCTTCGGCCCCGGGTCAGCGCACCGAGTGAACCGGGCCGACCTTGAAGGCGTGGATGCTCGTGCCGCTGCACTCCTGCGTCTTCCACGGCACGTCGATCAGATCCTTCGAGCCGGGCGCGAAGACACCGACGAAGGAGACGTCCTTGAGGCGGCACTCGCTGGCGGAGAAGCCGGACTGCCCGTCAGGCGCCGTGACTTCCGAGGCGGCGTGACCGTTCGGGAGCAAGGTCACCGTCGTGACAGACGCGCTGGTGTCACGGACGGCGCCGTTGCCTATCTGAGTGCCGTCGCCACCGTGGAAGGAGACGCCCGGAAAGCCGGTGAGCGTACACGGGCTGCTGCCGGTGTTCTGGATGAGCAGCTGGAAGTGCGTCGTGCCGGCGCCGCTGTCGAAGTTCCCCGCCGAGACCTTCAGATCCGCGGCGGTGCACGCCAGTGGTCCGCCGTCCGTGCCACTGCTCCTGCCGGATCCCCGGTTCCGGCCACCGGAGCGGTCGGCCGACGTGGACGCGGAGGTGCTCGAAGAGGTGTCGGCGCTGGCTGCTGCCGAAGCGGGAGCCGAAGTGCCGCTGGCAGAGGCGCCATCGGTCTCCGCGCCGCACGCTGTCAATGCCATGCCGGACAGAGCCAGGGCGAGAACGGGCAGAGCGTGGCGGGCAGTCGTGGCCTTCATGGCGGATCCGTTTCGTGCTTTGTGGCGAGGTCTTTCCCCGTCGCGGGCATCACTCTTCTTGATCACCCGGGGCCTGACCAGCCCAGAGCGAGTCCTGTGACCACTCCGCCGGAAAACAGTTACCGTTCAACAACTTAAATGGCTCCGATATTCTATAATTTGGCACCCAGATTCAATCTTTACAGATGGGATCCCACCCTGGGAAGCCCAGTGTCGACGTGATGCGGCTGCTCGACAGGAAGCCTCCGGACGCCCAGTCTCCGAGCATTCAGATAGTGGCGTATTTCGCTGTAGTGCATATTCCTGATGCCGGAATATCGCCCAGCAGACCGCCGGGCCTGCAAACCGGGTTCCTTTGGGTTGCGAAACCCTCTGGTGAAAGTCCGCCCAGGCGGCAAACAGATCTTGTGGAAGTGCCCTGGCCCGGCGTGACCGATGTGACGATTCGGCCGTTCAGGAGGGTGTGAGTACTCGGCCGTGGATCGTGGACGACGAGTTGTGGGCGCTGATCGGGCCGATGCTGACGCCATGGCCGGAGAAAGCGCCGGGCCCGCAACCGGTAGCGGACCGGCTTGTCTGCAGAGCATCCTGTACGTGCTCCACAACGACATGGCCTGGCAACTCCTGCCCCCAGAGCTGGGGTTCGGCTCCGGACAGACCTGCTGGCGACGCCTGGACCGCTGGCAAAAGGCCGGAGTCTTCGAGCAACTGCACCGCATCCTGCTCGCCGAACTCAACGCCGCCGGCGAACTCTACTGGACCCGGGCGTGCGTGGACGGCTCCCACATCCGCGCGAAAGAAAAGGGAGCCGACACTGGTCCGTCGCCGGTCGACCGGCGGAAGACGAGCAGCAAACACCGTCTGATCCGCGACGGACGCGGCACCCCGCTCAAAGTCATCACCACCGCCGCCCACGTCAACGACGTCACCCAGACCATCGCCCTCGTCGACGGCATTCCGCCCGTGGCCGGACGGACGGGCCGTCCGCGGCACCGCCCCGACTCACTTCTCGGTGACAAAGGCTACGACTCCCACCCCAACCGGCGTGAGCTGCGCAAGCGGCGGATCCTGCCGGTCATCTCCCGCAAGGGCGCCCGAACATCAAGGGACTGGGCAAACTCCGCTACGTCGTCGAGCAGACCTCCGCTACGCAACCGCGTGATCAGTTTCGAACAGAAGAGATACCCGGAAGCAGCAGAACTGCCCTCTGAGCTGCGGCGACGGGGCCGGCTAAGCGACCCGGAGACATAGGCGTCCATGCCCGCTGTGGCCAAAGGATGGAGCAGAGCCGTCTCGAGATCGCCATGCAGGCGCAGCAGTACTTGGTCGTCACCGACTAGGCAGTCGGTGTACGGAAGGGCGTGGGACAGCAGGCGGGCGAAAACGTCACAGGCCACCCGGACGTCCACCCTGTCGAGCCCGAGCCAGACGTGCAGCGTGCCGTCCTGGACCGTCAGCTCGACGCGATGCGGGTGCCGGCCGCCTCGGCCACTTCGCCGCACCACGCCAGTGAGCGAGGACGAGCGTGGTCGCGCCGTCCTGCGGGACAGGCGTGCAGCTTGGGGCCCGGCGCCAGTCGGCACGAGCGTCACGGAGGACGCCGAGGACGGTGGAGTAGTGGCGGGACTCCGTGGAGAAGGATGGTGTCCCGCCAAGTGGTGTAGCAGCGATCTCTGCATAGCCCCTGGTCATGGGGCGGCCATCGCGCAACTCTCCGAGTAGAGAGGCTCGTTG
>NZ_JBITGJ010000266.1:0-3346 GCF_044456925.1 Streptomyces sp. NPDC050743 | reverse complement strand
CGACGCCGAGGCGAGGCGATCAACCACGCCGTCGCAGGCGTCGCCGCACTCCACAACCTTAAGCTCGACATCCGGTAAACGAAGCACCCCGCGCGAGGCAGCAGTTTCCTGCCCGCATTACGTGATGGCTCTTAGCGTGGACGTGTTCGCGGATCCGGTCCGACTGAACCGGACGAAGCCGTGATCGCTGGTCCGAGCGGATCGAAGCTCACGACCCCGTAGACATCAGCCTCTTCGAGAACGGGAAACACAAGTGAAAGCTGTCTGCACCGTATTCGTCGGAACCCGGCCCATGGTGGTGAATGTGGCCGGTGAATTGGACATCGCCACCGCCTCCCACACGGACGCCATCTTCACCGCCGCGAGCAGCGGCACCCATCCTGAGGTCGTCATAGACCTGAGGCAGGTCACCTTCCTGGACTGTGCGGGAGTGCGCCCGCTGGCAGCCGCCGCGCGCCGAATCCACGAGGCCGGGGGCTCGCTGACCCTGCTGGCCGATCACCCCATGGTCCTCAAGGTGCTGCGCTTCAACAATCTGATTCCTCGCAGAGTCGCGTCGGCCGACGGCGCCATCCCGGCCCAGCATGTCCCCGCGTACCCGCTTGCGGTGCATCGCTGCGACCACCGCTGTCGTGCGCTGGCGGAGGAAAGGTGACGCAGCCGGACCTGACACGACTCGAAGCGGGATGCATGTACGTCGTCTGCCGCTTAGGGCGCGTATTGAGTCGTGATCATTCGGTGGTTCGGGTGAGGTCTTTGATCCAGATCATCGAGGCGCGCAGGTGGAGGCCGGCGAGGTAGCTGTCTGGGGTCTTGTCGTACCGGGTGGCTATGCCTCGCCAGGCCTTGAGCTTGTTGATCAGGCGCTCAACGGTGTTCCTCTCCTTGTTGAGGCCGGTGTCGTGGCTGACGGGCCGGCCGCCCCCGGAGCCCTTCTTCTTCCGGTTGGCGGCCTGGTCCTTCTTCTCCGGGATCACTGCCTTGATGCCGCGTCTGCGCAGCTGGGCCCGGTTGCCGCGGGAGGAGTAGGCCTTGTTCAGCGGCGACCGCGTCCGGCCGGCTGCGGGGGCGGCCGACGGGGCCGCGGACCCGTAACTTCTTGAGCACGGGGATGAACTGCGGGCTGTCGGCAGCCTGGCCCGCGGTCAGCACGAACGCCAGCGGACGGCACTTGCGGTCGGCGGCGAGGTGGACCTTGCTGGTCTGCCCGCCTCTGGAGCGTCCCAGGAGGGCGGCCTTCAACCGGAGTTTTCGCCGACGCCGGATGCGTCGGCGCTCCTGATCTGCTTCGGCGTTCTGTCCGTCTTGTTCTTCGACGCTGCCCCTTTTGACCTGGCCTTCTCCGCCTCGGTGGCAGCCTTCTCCAGCGCCGTGAGGACGTCCTCGCCCATATGCATCCCGGCCGCGTCGTGGTGAGCGCGCGCGGTGGTGGAGTCGATGCTGACCAGGGACAGATCGACCTCACCCCGCTTCGCGGCTTCCGCGATCAGGCCCTCCAGCAGAGCCTCGAAGACGCCGGCGTCACGCCACTGCCGGAAGCGGTTGTGGACGTCGACCAGGCGCCGAACTCCTGCGGCATCTCCCGCCACTGCCCGCCGGTCTTGAACCGCCAAATCACCCCCTCGAACTGCTGCCGCAGCCGCTCGGGGTACGGGCCGTACTCGCCGATCGGCAGGTACGGCTCGATGAACTCCCATTCTTCGTCCGTCAGTTGCACTCGCGTCACGTCAGAAGGTCTACCGGTCCAGACCCCGCCACGAAGGCGAATCCCGCAGATTGATCACGACTCGATACGCGCCCTAGTGCCGGTCATCGGACGCCGCCGCTACGCCGCGCATGCCCGGCGTGTCCATGGCACGACCCGGCCTGCGCGCCTCGGCACCCGAACATGACTCTGATCGACGCGCCCTTCGGCTGCACGACCGCCGCCCTTGGAGCTCTGCCGCCGCTGTCCGTGCTCGAACTGGCCCTGGTGGAAGAGGGCCGTGGCATGCGCGATGGCCTGGCCGCGGGGGTCTCGACCGCACAGCGGGCCAGTGAGCTCGGTTTCCGCCGGGTGTGGGTGGCCGAGCACCACCGGTACCGGTCCGTCGGGAGCGTCGCGCCGCCCGTACTGTCCGCCCATCTCGCGGCGATGACGTCCGGGATCCGGATCGGCTCGGGCGGAGTCCTCCTGACCAACCATGTTCCACTCGCTGTCGCCGAGCAGTTCGGCACGCTTTCAGCCGTGCATCCCGGCCGCATCGACCTGGGCATCGGCCGCGGGCCGGGCACGGACGACCTCGACACCGTTCGGGCACTGCGGCGGGGCGGCTGACCGGGCGACGGACGCCGAGTACCGCAACGGCGTCATCGAACTGCTGGAGTACCTGGCCGACGCGGACCAGGCGCGTGTGCTGCCCGAAGCCGACGTGCCCCCGAGCCCTGGCTGCTGTCGTCGGGCGTAACAGGCGCTGAACTGGCCGCCGGGCTCGGTCTGCCCCTCGCTTTCGCACATCACATTCGGCCCGGCAACACGGTCGAGGTCGTCTCGACGAGGTCAGTGCGCCCGAGCTGATCTACCCGCACTGGCACCAAGCCTTCCTCGTGTCGGAGCGGTTCAGCGAACCGGACATGGCGCTACACCGGCCGGCCAGATGATGGGGCCGATGCGTGCTCCGCACCAAATCGGGGTCTCCTCGACGGGCGGTGAGCGTCTTGATGCCCGCCGCCAAAGTAGCTTCATCCAGTGCCCATCACGCACGGTGCGGCCCTTGTAGTGGATGCTGACCCACTTGCCCCGGTCCATAGGACCCGGCTCGTCAGATGCCCCTCTGTGCCTCCGTGTTCACCGAGTCGATCGCGTGACGAGACGCGTCCAGCTCGCCACGAGCGTCGAATTCAGGCGGTCGAGCTTGGCCCACACCCCGGGCCTCCGACCACTGGGCAAAGCGGCTTCGGGGCCCGCTCCATTTCCGGGTGCAATGGGCTGATGCCAAGTCAGGGGCGGTCTTGACCGGCCGGATCTCCAACGAGTCCGAGGAATGAGCCCAGGGGGCAGGCCGGTCTGCGGCCCGGACGGACAGTTGACCGTGGCCCCCGGCGCGGACAGTACAGCGCCTGGGCGGTGAGGACGATACCGGTGACTCAGCCGGCCCGCACCGGTGCCGTATGGGCGCCGTAGTTGCCTGCACCCAGCAGGACCAGCGTTGCGACGTTCTGGGAGCGCGGCCCGTTCTCGCATCTCACGCGCCTTGCTGTACCGCACTCCTCAATGAGCCTTTCCCGGTAAGCGATCATGCCTGTGTGTGATCGTTCAGATGGTGCGGTCGTATTCGAGCTGGAGCAGGACGAGGGCTGCGGCGGC
>NZ_JBITGJ010000265.1:0-3388 GCF_044456925.1 Streptomyces sp. NPDC050743 | reverse complement strand
CGACGGGTCGGCCGGAAGGTCCCGCGACCACACCACCCTCAGCACGATCTGGCCCGCAAGGTGCAGGCGGCCGTCCCTGAGGCGGAAACCGCGCCTGGTGTAGTTCAGGCTGGGCCGCGCCTCCCGCTTCTTCTTGAAGCGGGGCATCCCGGCCCGGCGCTGCTGCGGCAACCGGTCCCCGATGTCCTTCAGCGCCTTCGCCCTCGACCTGGCGAAGTCCCGAATCACCTGCTGCTGAGGCACGCTCGCGCCCTCAGCGAGCCAGGGCGTCGCCCTGCGTGCCTCGGTCAGCATCTTGTCCAACTGCCCCGGACCACAGGTCACCTTCTCGCCCGTCGCCCGGCTCTGCGCGTGCACCTGCTGGGACTTCGCGACGCACTCATTCCAGAGCCACCGGCAGCGATCCCACTCCGCCTCGAGTGCCCGCCGCGCGGTAGCCGACAGGCGCACACGGAAGGTGTACCGGGCATGCCCGGTGTCCTTCGTCGCTGCCTCTGTCGTCATGCATCCGAACCTACCCGAGGCCACTGACAGTTGAGAGCTCTCGATCATCGTGGGCGGCATCACCGCCGTGCGGGGCGGACGCCGGATCGCCCTGACGGCGATCCGGCCATCCCTGCCCTGCTCCGCAGGAGTCCGATTCCTCCCCGGCCTGAAAGGCCGGGGCATCCTCGGAGGAACCCGGTGAACGCAGCATCGCGCACCCACGTGAACCGGTAGTCCCAGTTGCGAACACCGCCCACCTCCTCCGGCAGCGACGTCGTAGGGGCCGCCACCACCGCTCCCGTCGGCCGGAAGGTCAGCGCCTGCAATACCCGACCGCTGTGGTGCACCTCTTCCTGCCACATCCCCCGGTAGACCTGGTGCTGGTCCGACCACGCCTGCCACGCACCCACCGTCTCGTCCAGTCGGGCCAGGATCTCCCCCGCCGGCCACAGCGGTGCCGTCCGGCCTGCGGGGACGTGCTGCACAGCGAACGGCACCCTCTCTCCCGCGCGCACCGTGAACCGAGCCTTCGCCCTGTCGGTGACCTCGAAGGACACCGGCGAGGCCAGGCCCAGCGTGTCCGGGCCGCCATGGCAGCGCAGCCCCCCTTTCACCGGGAACAGCAGCGGACGCAGCAAGCCGTAGTCGGGCCGGGGCGCGAACTCCACCTCGACCTCCACCTCCCCTTCCATGCCCTCCACAACGCGCAGCAGAAGGTGCTCCGCCCGGCTTCCAAGGTCGTGGCCGTCCGCACTGGGCCCGCTGGCCAAAGCATCGACCACAGCCACCGTGCCCGACGGGGCGCAAAACTCGGTCCGCAGCACCAATGACCGCTCCACATAAGCGCGACGGCTGAGGAACGACCCCCGTGGACGGATGGACCAGTGGCCCGCTTCCTCTCCCAGCAGACGGGCGAACACCGCACGGGAATCGAAGTGAGGCAAGCACAGCCAGTCCACCGATCCATCCCGGCTCACCAGCGCTGGGGTCTGGCAGTCGGACAGCAGAGCGTAGTCGGCGATCGGCGTACAGGTCACTTCAGCGGTACTCCCTGCTCGCACGAGCAGACACCGCGGCCACGCCTGGAAGCCCCCGGGCCCATCCAGTCTCATGGCGGACACGGTGCGAGTGGACGCCACCACGGCCGGCCCCTCAATTCTCAGCGTGTGCTCCCTGCGGCAGCAAGTGCAGCCGGTGACCGCGGGACACGGCAACGTGCAGTGGCACGCCGTTTCCATTCACTCGCAACGTTGAACGCCGAAACGTACCAGGGATGCGGCGCGTTCCGTCCTTCGCCTCTGCTACCCGTGGAGGCGAATGCAGTTGAGCTGCTCTTGGTTTCGTATGTGAGCGATTCGCGGGGCGACCTGCGGCAGAAGCATCCGGCTAGTAGGACTCCGTTAGGTCTGTCTTGATCTTGGTGTGGTCCTGCTGGGCAGGGGTTGGTGGCAGGTGGTGCAGGTGCCGGTCCAGCAGTTCAGCAGGTCCTGGAGGGTGTCGAGGATCTGGTAGAGGGTGAGTCCGCTGTATCGGCTTTTGGGGCCAGCCGCTGCTCGGTGAGGAAGGCATGGGCGGCTGTGACCAGGGTGGCGTGGTGGTGCCAGCCGTTCCAGGAGCGGCCTTCGAAGTGGTCCAGGCCCAGGCCGTGCTTGAGTTCGCGGTAGTCGTGCTCGATGCGCCAGCGGATCTTTGCCAGCCGGACCAGCTCCGGGATCGGTGTGTCGTCGGGCAGGTCGGACAGCCAGAACCGGGTCGGTTCGTCCTCGCCGTCGGGCCATTCGGCCAGCAGCCGTACCTGGGGCAGGACACCGTCCCACCGGCCGTGCTCGGCCACTGCGGCTGCCTGGGCCAGCCGGCGCGAGCGCACCCCGGCCGGCCGGACCCACATCGTGAGGAAGCGTGAGGTCATCGGGCCCCGGGAGCCTTCCCGCCAGGTCACCTCGGTGAAGGCTTCCCGTCCGGCGGCCGCTGCCAGGTTGGCCACCGTCACCGGTGGCTGCCGGTAACGGGGCAGCGGCGGACGACCGTTGCCGGACCACGCCGCGGCGGCGGGAACTACGTCATGCGGGTGGACGGTGATGTCGCCGCGGATGCCGACCACGTACGCGATGTGCCGCGCGGCCAGGCAGGCGCGGAAGTCGGCGTTCTGGCCGTAGCCGGCATCGGCCACCACGACCGGCGGCACCAGTCCCCATCCGGCCAGTTCATCCAGGGCGTCCAAGGCCAGCCGCCACTTCTCCCGGTGCCCGACGGCCTCGGGCACGCTGGTACGCCGGCGCCGCACGGGGTCATCCGCCCACTCCTGGGGCAGGAACAGCCGCCAGTTCAGCGGGCACGAGGCCGAGTCGGAGACCGCATGCACGCTGACGGCGACCTGGCAGTTGGCCTGCTTGCCCAGCGCACCGCAGTACTGGTGGGCGACACCGACCGACATCCTTCCGTCCTTGGGGAACGAGACGTCATCGACCGCCCAGGCGTCCGGGCCGATCTGCGGCACCATCCGCTCCGCGATCCGCCGACGCACCGGCACCGGATCCCAGGTGGACTGGTTCACGAACTGCTGCAGGTTCTGCTCGTTGCCGTCCGGCAGCCGCGAGGCCATGGCCTGGATGGACTTGCGGCGACCGTCCGTCATCAGTCCCCGCAGATAGCAGTCGCTCTTGGCCCGCTGGTCCTTGCGCGGCACCGAGGCGAACACATCCGCCACGAATAACGCCAACGTCGCCCGAACACGATTGACTTCATGTGCGTCCACACAGTCCTCATGCCCCTGAACACTGCAGGCAGACAGACCTAACGGAGTCCTACTAGGCCGCTGCCAGTTCATCGAGGACCACTGCGAGACCTACCCGGTCAAGCGGCTGTGCCAGGTGCTCGACGTGCACCGCTCCAGCTTCTACAA
>NZ_JBITGJ010000264.1:0-3421 GCF_044456925.1 Streptomyces sp. NPDC050743 | reverse complement strand
TTCAGCACTCCGAAGGGTCGCGGGTGGCCGTGCCTGTCGGCAGGAGAACGATGAACCCCGACAAGAAATGATCTTGCCGGGGTTTAATCTCAAGCCAAGAGCGCGTGTGTTTTTCCCAGCACCTCCAGCGCGGCGTCCCGCTTCGCGACCTCCTTCTCCAGCCGCTCCACCTGCCGCCGAAGCTTGTCGTTCTCCGCCTCGGCGGGGTGCTTCTTCGGCCGAGCGGGGCTGGTGCGGTGGTCGGTCAGCCTCTCCAGCGCGCCGGCGTCCCTGGCCTGGCGCCACTCGATGATGTGGGAGTGGTACAGCCGCTCCCGGCGCAGGACCGCGCCTTTGTCCCCGGCGGGGGCCGCGTCGTATTCGGCGACGATGCGCAGCTTGTACTCGGGGGTGAAACGGCGGCGCTTCGGCTTTGGCGCGGGATCTTGCCCGGAGGGCTTGGTGCTGGTCATGCGGGAGGTGCTCCTGTCGTGCCCGCCCACAATATCTGATCATTTCGGGGCGTCTCACCCGACGATGTCAGAGAGGGTTCGGGGGGAGGTATGTAGGTCATCTGTACATCATCGAGTCACCTCCGCCCGAGGAGACCGTGCGTTCGAGGCGTTGCTTTGGCCGGAATCCCGACCGTGGCACCAACCTCATGCGACGGAACAGCTAGGTGTCAGTGCGCTGATGCCGACTGGCGGGGGGTTTCCTCGTTTCCACAAGGTGTGACAGGCCCGCCCCCGCAGAGGTGGGCCCCTCGGAGAGTCAGACCGTTCAGGGACGGTGCCGGGAGGAGGTAGCGCCGTCTTCACGAGCCCTCCTCTTCTCGTTCATGGATCAACCACTTATGATCATCGATCACACGAACCAAGTGGGGGGTACATCTCCATGCAAACGCTCGCCGAGCGCTACGGCAAGAAGCGGGTATGGACAGTCATCGGCTGCGCCTGGGCCGTGATCATCCTCGTCGGAGTGGCCAAGGTCGCCACCGATGACGGCGGGCCGGACACCTCGTCTGCGGCGTACAAGCGGGGTTATAAGGACGCCTTCGACTGGTCGTTCATCTACGAGAACGCCGACACGGCCCTGAATGACTGCGAAGCGGGCGTGGCACACGACAACGTGCTCGGCCAACTGGATGTGAAGACCGTCGACTTCAACGATCAGCAGTTGGTTGCCTGGTCACAAGGCTGTGTCGGTGCGCTCCGGAGCTTCGGCATGGTCATTCCCAAACAGTCCTGGGAGTAGTGATGACGGGAGAGTTAGGACGGGCCTGCCCCGTAAACAAAGAAAGGCCACCGGCCAGAGCCAGTCCCACAACGGGGCTGGCTCTTCCATGAGGAGAGACTGTGAACGGTAAGAAGAAGGCTCTGCTGATCGCTGGTGGCGTCCTGGTGGTGGCTGCCATCGCCAACGCGGGCAACAGTGACACCTCGGGTGACGGCCCGGCGAAGGCGAAGCCCGCAGCGAAGATGTCTCCCTCCCCGAAGGCCAAGCCGACCCACGAGGCGCCGGCCAAGCTCGATGAGCCCAACGCGGCTGAGGAGAAGCAACTCCTCCGCAAGCTGACCTCGATCAACCCCGGAATCACGGTGAACAGGAAGCGGGCCATACGCCGGTCCGTGAGCACCTGCCAGGAGATCCAGGACGGGCAGAAGGGGAAGCAGCTCGTGAAGGACGTCAGCTACCGCTTCACTGGTGGGAACGCCACGGTGGACGAGCGCCAGGCGGCCGAGGTCATCCAGGCCGTGAAGGACACGTTCTGCGGCTGAGGCCCTGAAGTACATGTGTGTCGTTAGCAATGCGACTCGTACCATGGGCAGTTGACGAGTCCTGAAACTTGATGCTCCGCAACCGGGGAGGGCGCGGGCACTAGAACAAGGGGGGTACGAAATGGGGAATCTCGGTGCGTACCAGGTCATTACGACTGCGGCAAAAGAAGCGGGTGGCGTTGACAAACTCATCAGCGCAATCAAGAAGGCCGCATTCGCGAGGGGTGCCACTGCGGGGGCTGTAGGCGGCGGGTTGGTGGTCGGTGGAGCTGTCGCCGTGGCTAGGGCGCGTATTGAGTCGTGATCAATGGGTGGTCCGAGTGAGGTCTTTGATCCAGATCATCGAGGCGCGCAGGTGGAGGCCGGCGAGGTAGCTGGCGGGAGTCTTGTCGTACCGGGTGGCGATGCCTCGCCAGGCCTTGAGCTTGTTGATCAGGCGCTCGACAGTGTTCCTCTCCTTGTAGAGGTCGGCGTCGTGGCTGACGGGCCGACCGCCCCTGGAGCCCTTGTTCTTGCGGTTGGCGGTCTGGTCCTTCTTCTCCGGGATGACTGCCTTGATGCGGTGTTTGCGCAGATGGGATCGGTTCCCACGGGACGAGTAGGCCTTGTCCCCAGCAACCGCGTCGGGCCGGGTACGGGGGCGGCCGACGGGGCCGCGGTCTCGTATCTTCTTGAGTACGGGGATGAACTGTGGGCTGTCCGCGGCCTGGCCTGCGGTCAGGATGAATGCCAGCGGGCGGCACTTGCGGTCAGCGGCGAGGTGGACCTTGCTGGTCTGCCCGCCCCGGGAGCGTCCGAGAAGGGCGGCCTTCAGCCGGAGTTTTCGGCGGCGGCGGATGCGTCGTCGCTCTTCCCGCTCGGGATCACTCTCGGTGTCCTGACCGTTTTGTTCTTCGAGGCGGCCCCCTTTGACCTGGCCTTCTCCTCCTCGGCGGCAGCCTTCTCCAACGCGGTGATGACGTCCTGGTCCAGGCGCATCCCGGCCGCGTCGTGGTGAGCACGTGCGGTGGTGGAGTCGATGCTGACCAGGGACAGGTCCACCTCTCCCCGCTTCGCCGCTTCCGCGATCAGGCCATCCAGCAGGGCCTCGAAGACGCCGGCGTCACGCCACTGCCGGAAGCGGTTGTGGACGGTCGACCAGGCGCCGAACTCTTGCGGCATCTCTCGCCACTGCCCGCCGGTCTTGAACCGCCAGATCACGCCTTCGAACTGCTGCCGTAACCGCTCGGGGTACGGGCCGTACTCGCCGATTGGCAGGTACGGCTCGATGAACTCCCACTCCTCGTCCGTCAGTTGCACGCGCGTCATGGAAAAAGATCTACCGGTCCAGGCCCCACTCCGAGGGCGAATCCCGCAGATTGATCAGGACTCGATACGCGCCCTAGCCGTGTCCGAGGTGCGCAGAAGGCTCGTGAAGCGAGAGCCGAAGAGGCGGAACAGCAACTGAAGGCCCAAGTTCAGGAATCCACGGATCTGAAGGACTCCTGAAACAAAGAATTGCCCACGGCCATGAGGCCGGGGGCAATTCTTTGTTTACTTCTCTCAAGCCGAGGTAGACCCCTTTGCCTCAGCCCGGATCCACCGGCTTGATTCCGGTGTGATCGTTTCGGGGTCGGGCAGGCGGTGTCGGGGTTGAGTTGCGGATTCGGGCGTGGCGTGGCCGC
>NZ_JBITGJ010000263.1:0-3469 GCF_044456925.1 Streptomyces sp. NPDC050743 | reverse complement strand
GTTCCGCAACGCTACGAACCAGCGGCTACGCACACGCTGCGTCACCACCCGCCGAGCCCGCGGATACCTCCGCACCGCTCAACTTTGAAGACCCCGCTTGACCGGCCATTGAGATTCAAGGAGCTCCGGAACAGAAAGCAACACGTCGATGATCTGAGACCCATGGTTGGCCGCATATCATGCACAGCAGCTCCAAGCTGTGTGGACGGATGTTCTGCTTTTGGCCGAGTGCTTGAGGTTGACAGGTACTCATGGCGCTTATTGGCTATGCGCTATTTGCCCACCGACGCGTCATGCCGAGATTTTGTTTGCCAGCCTGTTAGTGTCTCGTGATCGCTTCGGTGCCATCTCCGGTGAAGTGTAAGCAGCTTGCTGATCAGTGCACTTGACTAGAGCACATGGGACACGAACAGCATCGAGAGACGCTAGATTGGGTACTTCCGTGTCGCAACCATCGTCATCTGCACCGGTGGCTCCGCCGCCCGGACTCACCGCGCCC
This sequence comes from Streptomyces sp. NPDC050743, assembly GCF_044456925.1. Classification (NCBI taxonomy): domain Bacteria; kingdom Bacillati; phylum Actinomycetota; class Actinomycetes; order Kitasatosporales; family Streptomycetaceae; genus Streptomyces; species Streptomyces sp. NPDC050743. The sequence goes on along the minus strand of NZ_JBITGJ010000263.1, from coordinate 2,970 downwards.
GACCCCGCGCCGCTCGGCCTCATCGCGTTCAGCTTGGCAAACATTATCCAGAGCTTCTTCAATGCTGGCGTGAACCCGGCTCTCTTCCCGGCCGCGTTCCCGCTCGAGTTCCTCGTGGGCGGCCTTGTCCAGATGATCGCTGGAATCTTCGAGTTCAGGCAGGGCAGCAGGCTCGGAGCCACCGCGTTCACCGTGTTGGGCGCGTTCTGGCTGTGCTTCGTGATCTATGCCAAATACATCGTCGTCACTCTGCCCGTGGAACAGGCCCACACAGGGACGGGTCTGTTTCTGCTGCCGTGGGCAGTGGTCCTCTTGGTGCTCACGCTTGCGGCAGCGAGAACGACAGCCGTGCTCCTGGCCGCGTTCGTCTCCACCACAGTCACCGTCTCTGTGCTCACCGCAGGCGAGTTCGTTCAATCCAACGCACTGATCAGGGTCGGAGGCGGCTTCGGCTTCCTCACCGCAGCACTTGGCCTCTACGGCGCGTTCGCGGGCCTCGTCAACGGGACCTGGGGTCGGCACCTGATCCCCACCTACCCCGACCCCGGCAAACGCCTCGAGCGCCTTGCCCGCGACAAGCCACGCCCCACCTCGGTCACCTCATCCGCCGCGGAGCACCCTGAGCCTTCCAGTTGAACTACGGTCTGATCCGTCGAGACGCTGCCCGCCCGGGGCCGGAGATGCCGAGTCCTGGCAGGGGAGAGCGACCGACCGCAAGGGTTCCCAACTGGCTTGTGCCTGGCCGGATCCCTCAGCCGTGAGCGTGGTGACAGCCTCGGACTGCCGATGGGGGTTCCTGGCCCGCTCCGGGCTGGCCGGGTGCTGCTGACATACCGCAGTCGCCGACGTCCTCGGCTCATGACCCTCACCGGCCCGGTGAAGCAGACACCGCTTCGGTGGGCGCCGAGCTGCCGGGGCCGCTGGGGCCTCCACCGCTCGCCGCCGGTCAGCGTGCGCTCCGCAGGCCTGTCACGGCCCCGGTATCAGCGGAGCAAGCAACTCCGTTTCCTGGTCGGTGCGTTCATGGTGGTCGACCACCACCATGAACCATCAACCGACCACCTTTGAAGGCGGACCTTAAGTGAGAGCCTGGTACAGGGCATCCAGGCCGTCGCGGTAGATGCCCGCGAAGAGGTCAACCACCTCATTCTCGGTCGCACCCTCGGGCGTGAATCGGCCTGACCACTGCACTTCGCAGATGCCGTCGTCGCCGATCACCGAGTGCACTCGTAGGGTCGAGACATATCCGACGACCGGGAATGGCGCTTGGAGAATGGTGTAGCTGTAGTGTCGCTCCACCTCATTGAAGTCGACGAGGCGTTCGACGATGACGCTTCCGTCGGCGTCAGTCAGCCGGCGGACGCGACCTCCTTCCAGCAGTGTGCTCTCGGGGATGTAGGGCAGCCAGTCGGGCAGGGACCCGAAGCCGCCGATGGTGTCCCATACGCTGGCGGAGGTGGCCGGGATGATCCGGCTCACAGAGGTCGATGCCATGAGGTTCCTTCGGGTTTGGTCGATTGCTGTGGTGGGTGTGGGTGTCGCCGCCTGTGACTCAGACGCCGCCGGGCAGCGGTGCACACGAGCTGACCAGGCCGCTTCCCCGGAGCTCTCGCCAGAAGTCTGACGGGACGGGCTCGTCGAGCGCGGCGAGGTCCTCGGCGATCCGGCTCGGCTTGGTGGCGCCGGGGATGACGGCGGCGGTCACGGGGTGGGCGAGCGAGAACTGCAGGGCCGCGGCCTTGATGCTCACCCCATGCCGTGCGGCGAGTACCTTGATGCGGCGGACCTTCTCCAGGATCTCCGAGGGCGGATCCCCGTACTCGAAGTGGGTTCCGCCAGCGAGGATGCCCGAGCTGTACGGGCCCCCGACGACCATACCGACGCCCTGCTCGGCCGCAGTCGGCAGCAGCCGCTGGAGGGCGTGGGCGTGGTCCAACAGCGTGTAGCGGCCGGCCAGGAGGAATCCGTCGGGCTGCGGCTCGTCCAGCGCCAGCGTCAGCTCGACGGGCTCGGTGCGGTTGACGCCCAGCCCCCACGCCTTGATGACGCCCTCGTCGCGCAGCCGGGACAGGACCCGGAAGGCCCCGGTGCGGGCCTCCTCGAACTTCTGCAGCCAGCTGTCACCGTAGAAGTCCTGAGCGATGTCATGCACCCACACGATGTCCAGGCGGTCGACGCCGAGCCGCTTCAGGCTGTCCTCGATGGAGCGCTCGGTGGCTCGGGCCGTCCACTCGTGAAGGATCTTGTTGGGCCGGCCATGCTCGAACAGAGCGCCCTTCTCCCCCAGGTCACGGGCTCCGCTCTCCACCTCGTCCAGGATGACGCGGCCGACCTTGGTCGACAGCACGAAGGTATCGCGAGGCTTGCTGGACAGCAGGCCACCGAGCCGGATTTCCGCCAGGCCCGCTCCGTAGAGCGGGGCCGTGTCGTAGTAGCGGATGCCGTGGTCCCAGGCGGCGTTCAAGGTTGCGGCTACCTCGTCGTCAGGGACAGCGCGGAACATGTTGCCCATCGGCGCGGTTCCGAAGCCGATGCGTGTGGGGAGTAGCTGACGGAGATTCACGGTGGTGTTCCCTTCTTTTCGCGGTTTGAGGCTTGGGAGCGTCAGCCTGGCCGCCCACAGCGTTGGCGGTCGCCGGGCCGGGGACTACCGCACACCGGCTTGAGAAGGTGACGGTCAAGGCGTGAATGCCTGCGGGGGTCTTCTGGCGGACCGTGCCGCACAACGCCTTGACGCCGCATTTGTCTGGGTTGACGCTGTCCGAACAAGCGCGCCCGCGCCTGGAACGCGGACGGGCGATCTTTCTTGTACCGCCGGCGGCGCAGCGTCCCCTGGCAGTGCCTGCCGCTGACCCGCTATGGCGCGGGCCCACAGCCAACGTCGTTCGATTAGATGATCTTGATCGGGTAGAGTGCCTGTCTCGTGCCGAGTGATCATGTTGCTGGTGGGAGCTACCCGGAGCGGGTTCG
>NZ_JBITGJ010000262.1:0-3471 GCF_044456925.1 Streptomyces sp. NPDC050743 | reverse complement strand
AGCGTAGCGGTCATGGTTTCCTCCAATAGCACTTATGCGTGAATGCGGTGGCATCTACGGCATCTGCGGATGGTCGCGGGTTCTGTGCTTTCGCGCCCCCCCCTGTGAGACAGATTGACTCACAACCTCTCTATGAGTCAACTTGTCTCACTGTGAACTGGATCACAGGCCCTTCCAACGCCCCGTCGAGGCCTCCCCATTCGGGGCCGCCGACTCCGGCGCTCGACAGCTCCATACATCGTATGGTACGAATTGTCTTGCTTCCATACACTGTATGGAAACTGCGCAGTGCCGCCGTATCTGTGGCCTGCGTCGAACGTCGGCCGCAGTCGGCCCTCACAAGGGGTTAATCACGCCGTTGCGGCCTCGACTACCGATGGCGCATCCATCACTCGCACCAGCAATCGCTGGGGAGCGGACTGCGCCCGCCTGAAGGGAAAATCATGAGGAAGCTCACGAAGCGCTTCGCTCTCACTGTCGCCTCCACCGCGGTCGCGGGTGGAGCCGTTCTCGGTGCCGGTGGCACCGCCTCTGCCGCGACGCCTGTGTCCGAGCATGTCCAGCGCTCAGCGGTGAGTATCAAGACCGACGGCCACCGCTGGGACCGCGATGTCTCCTACCGGCACGGCCACGAGTACAAGTACTGCCGGGACGACTACCGCGGCCGACAGCGCAACATCGGGGACAGGTACACCTATTGGGACCGGTACGACCGTCACGTTCGCTACTGCAGCTGGGACGACGAGTACCGCGGTTGGAAGCACAACAGGAACTACCGGTACGACCGCGAGTCGAACCGGTACGACTACGACTGGAACCGGTACGACCGCAACTCGTATCGGAACGACCACGGCTCCTTTCGGAACGACGGCGACTGGAACCGCTACGACCACGACGGGAACCGAAACCGGTGACACGGGCGCCGCTTGCGCCGCGTGCTCAGCCGGGCCCGTGGCTTGAACGCGCTTGAGGCGCCCGCTGGACGGGAGCGGGCTCAATTGGCCCCTTCTCGCCTACCGGGCGCCTCACGGCCTGTCCCGTAGAAACGAAGGAAGACCACGCATGACAGCCGCACGCACGGCTACCAGCAGATCCACTTCCCGCTGGCGCCACATATCCGGCTCGATGAGCCGCGCCGAGTGGGGCCGCGTCGCCGGAATGGGCGTCTTCATCATCGGACTCCACGTCATCGGGTGGTTCACGCTGGTCGCGATCGTGGCGCCGGAGCACTACAGCCTGGGCACCAAGGGTTTCGGAATCGGCATTGGAGTGAGTGCCTACACCCTCGGCATGCGGCACGCCTTCGACGCCGACCACATCGCGGCGATCGACAACACCACTCGGAAACTGATGGAGGAGGGCCGACGTCCCTTGTCGGTCGGCTTCTGGTTCTCCCTGGGGCACTCCAGCATCGTGTTCTTCCTGGCGCTCTTGCTCTCCCTAGGCATCAAAGCCCTCGCCGGACCGGTACGGGACGACAACTCCGAGCTGCACCACGTCACCCAGCTGATCGGTACGACCGTCTCCGGGACGTTCCTCTACATCATCGCCATCATCAACAGCATCATCCTGGCGGGTATCTGGGCAGTGTTCCGGCAGATGCGCTCGGGCCACTTCGACGAGGCCGCGCTGGAGCAGCAGCTCAACAATCGTGGCCTCATGAACCGCCTGCTGGGACGCGTGATGAAGTCGATCACCAGGCCTTGGCAGATGTATCCACTCGGCCTTCTGTTCGGTCTCGGCTTCGATACCGCCACCGAGGTCGCCCTGCTGGTGCTGGCAGGCTCTGGAGCGGCATCCGGGCTGCCCTGGTACGCCATTCTCTGCCTGCCGGTACTCTTCGCGGCCGGCATGAGTCTGCTGGACACCATCGATGGTTGTTTCATGAACTTCGCCTACGGCTGGGCCTTTTCCAAGCCAGTGCGCAAGGTCTACTACAACCTCGTCATCACTGGTCTGTCCGTCGCCGTCGCGCTGATCATCGGCACTGCCGAGCTGCTGGGCCTGCTCGCCGACAAGGCCGGCCTTCATGGCGCGTTCTGGGACTGGGTCGGCGGCCTGGACCTCAACATCATCGGTTTCGTCATCGTCGGCCTCTTCTTCGCCACGTGGGGTACTGCGCTGGCCGTGTGGAAGTTCGGGCGGATCGAGGAGAAGTGGACTGCTGGGCTGCGGCCGGCCGAGCAGCAGGCCGACTGACTGCGGTAATGCCCCTCCCCCATCGCCCGCCCGTGCCGCTCCTGGCGGCACGGGCGGGCGCAGCTGCAACGGTGCTGGGGACCGGCCGGGTCGTCAGGCCCAGGCGACGGCGTCCTCAACGGGGACGCGGGGCAGCCTCGGGAACCACGGGTCGGCACCGGGATGACCGATGTTGACCACCAGATGTGAACGCCAGCTGGTACCCGTGAAGAACTCATCGTCCACGCCGGCCCTGTCGAAGCCCGCCATGGGGCCGGCCGCGAGGCCCGCCGCGCGCACCGCGAGAAGGAAAACCCCTGTCTGCAGTGCGGAGTTGTAGCCCGCGATGCTTTCGCGCTTCTCGGTCTGGTCGGCGAACGCCGCTCGCAGCATCTCGCCGCGGGCCGGGAAGACGGTCGGCATCTGGTCGTGGAAGTCGACGTCGTACGCGAGGATCGCCACGGCCGGCGCACTGAGGGTCTTGGCCCTGTTGCCCTCGTCGAGATGCCGGACCAGTCGCTCCTTGCCCTCACGGGTGCGCACGAAGAGGACACGCAGAGGCTGGCCGTTGGCTGCGCTCGGCGACCAGCGGGCGAGCTCCCAGATCGTGGCGAGTTCGTCGTCCGTGACAGCCGTAGCGGCGAAGGTGTTTGCGGTGCGGGCTTCGGTGAAGAGGATCTTTCGCCCGGCATCGTCAAGGACATCGAGGGGCTGTTGTTCGCGGTCGGTGATGCTCACGGTTTCTCTCTTGCTTCGGTGTGGGGATGGTGTGGTGTCGGGGCAGGGTCTCCGCTCCGACGGTCAGGTGTGGTCTGTCGACCGCTTCTTGCGCTCCGCCCCCAACCGGGCGAAGTAGGCGATCAGTTCGGGGTTGTCGACGGCTCCGGGGTTGAGGACCTGCTCGGCGGCAGCGCCTTGAAGGAGCCGCTTGACGGGAACCTCGAGCTTCTTGCCGGTCTTCGTGTGAGGCAGGGCCGGCACGGCGAGGATCTCGTCGGGGACGTGGCGGGGTGAGGCGCCGGCGCGGATCGCGTCGCGGATCTTCTCGCACAGGGACTCGTCCAGACCGACCCCGTCGGCGAGGACCACGAAGAGCGGCATCCAGTAACTGCCGTCGGGTTCTTCCGCGCCGATGACGAGGGCCTCGGCGATCTCGGGGAGGTGTTCGACGATGTCGTGGATGTCGGCGCTGCCCAGACGTACGCCGTTGCGGTTGAGGGTGGCGTCGGAGCGTCCGTGCACGATCACCGAGCCGTGCGAGGTGAGGGTGATCCAGTCCCCGTGCCGCCACAC
>NZ_JBITGJ010000261.1:0-3612 GCF_044456925.1 Streptomyces sp. NPDC050743 | reverse complement strand
CCCGTCGGTTGATCTGACCGAGCTTGTCCTCGGCGCCGGCCAGGCTAACCCGCAGACCTTCGACCTCGCCGAGCCAGCCCTCGCGCTCCGCCTCGTCGATGCGGGCGATGAGGTTGTCGCGGATTTCGACGAGCCTTGCCTGTTGGGCGGGGTCTGGTCTCAGGAGTGAGCATCTGACACAAGCGTGCTCATGGACACACGGAGTTCCGAAGGCGCGTGCGCAGGTGCCGATGGACACCTCCCGCTTCTCGAAATGGGCGAGGAAAGCGTCCCACTCCTCTTCTGTCGGGATTCGGTACTCTTCGCTGGGGCGAAAGGCTCGTCGGCGGGTGATGAACGCGCGATGGGCCTCGATCGTCTCGGCGGGGTAGACCGCTTTGTACCCCATTGTCGTGTCAATGTGCCTGTGCCCACAGATCACTTGGGCGATATGCGGCGGTAGGCCGTTCATGATGGCGTCGGTGACGAAGATCCTTCGGAAGTCATGGGCGAGAAGGTGAGAGCCTCGCCGTCGGCGTTGGTCAGGCCGGTGACGGTCAGGGCGTTGATCAGCAGTTTCCGGATCGCGGTCGGCGTGAACGCGCGGTGCTCGGAGCCGATGTTGCGCTGGAACAGCAGCGGCATCGGCGGATTCCAGACCTTCTCTCGGACATCGTAGGCGGCCACCAGCGGTATCGCCTTGCTGGGCCCGCGCAGACGGCTGATGATGGCACTGAGGACGTCGGCGAGTTCCGGGCTGACCAGCAGGAGTCGTTCGGTGTCGGTCTTGGACGGGGCGATCTGCAGCAGCGGAACGACTTCTCCGGTGGACGGGAGCCGGTACTGGGTGACGCTGTGGTGCGTCAGCTCCAGAAGCTCCTCGTTACGGATGCCGGTCAGACGGAGAACCTCGATGGCGGCGAACGCCCAAAACGCCTCCTCTTCCTCGTAGGTCAGGTTCCGCCGCCGTCGGCCGGACGTCTCTTCGGCCCAGGTGAGGTGGCCCGCGGCTTTGGGCGCGATGGATCTGCGCAGTGTCCCGCCGGTGCCGGGGATCACAGCCCCGGGCTCGGTGCTCTTCGCCGCCTGGAGCAGGTCGGCGGCCGCACGTCGCCGCCGATCGGCGGTGCTAACCAGCACGGGCAGGACGGGGAGCCGTTCGCGGGTGCGCTGGTCCATCCGGGCCTTGCGCCGCTTGCGTTCCTTCGCCTTGTGGATCTCGTCATCGTGGATCGGGCAGGGCACGACCCATGGCCCCCAGCGGGCCGGTGCCTCAGCTGCCCACTGGGCGATGTCGAGGTAGAACGCCCGGACCCGCATGAGTTCGTCCTTGGCATTGAGTCGCGGGCTGGAGACCTCGACGCTTTTCCCGTCGGGCCCGGTGACCGTGCGCTTTTTGACCTTGAGCTCTTCTTTCCACTCGCGGGCCACTGCCGGTGGCAGTCGCAGCGAGTCGGTCCCCGGCGCCAGGGCTTCGATCCGGGCCCAGAACAGGCCCGCAAGAGTCCCGGAGATCGCGTCCAGGCTGGCGAAGTCCAGCGAGGGCTGCCGCTCCCGCAGGTAGTCGACGATCAGATCCCGGACCGGCCGGCACTGAAGCCGGTAGCGGTCCACCAATTCCTCGATGCTTAACTGGCCCAGGGCGAGCCCGAACGCCCGGATCGTGGCTGGGGCGTCCTCGGGAAAGATCCCCAGGGCCCGCAGTCGCAGATAGAAGTCGACCTTCTTCTGACCGCCACGGGCGTGTACTTGGCGCTGGGTATCGACGAGTTCCACGCAGTCGCCGACCGTGATGTCGCGGATCGCTCCACCCTTGCAGGCCAGCAGGGTTGCGATGCGTGTCGCGGCGATCTGGGCGTCCTTGCGCGAGCTCGTCGGCCCAGACTCGGCCAGCTGTTGCAGGTGCGCGAACCCTTCGGGGTCCCGGACCTCGGCCATGACGGAGGCGAGATGCCGATGCGCGCGGGTGAGCATCCAAGGCAGACCGGGACGAATGACGTCTCCGCAGATCAGCATGAGCAGCCCCGACGACAGGTCCTCGCGGTCATACGACGGCGAGGACCCGCACTCGCGCAGCCACCTCAGTGGCAGCTCCACCCAGGCGGCTCCGGGGAAGCCCTCCGCGCCGCTCGCCGCCCACCGCTGCTGCCAGGTCTCACCGGGAAAGCTCGACAGCCACTGCAGTAGCTTGGTCACCCCGCGTCGACGACCGGCTCGGGTGCCGTTGACCGCCGGGAGAAACGGCGGCGCCGTCAGTCGGCACAGCGTCTCCTCGAGCGACCGTGCAGTGTGCGGCCACGGCGGCTCTGCCGGCCGAGCCGGAAAGCGCGTCCGCAACCGGCTGTTCCTCGACTGGGCCTGCTCTGCCGTGGCGTTCGAGACCTCCAACAGCCTGCGGGTCACGTGCTTGGCGACGGCGCCCATGAGAGGGTGGTATGCGAGCTGATGTCTGTTTTGCCGATGCTTGAACGTGTGGTGTCGCGGGCCCGTGGCCGGTCGCTGGGCCGGGACCATGTTGAAGCCGCGGCCGTAGCCGCTAGGCGGCCCCGACCGGCCTGCCCACCCCAGCCACAGAGCAATACGGACATCTACCCACGTACCGCCCTCTTAGGTATCCATGCGGCCGGTGTTGCGCAGGACCAGGGAGATGAGCGAGGCGAGCCGGACGAACAGGTAGTCGACGGCAGAGCCGTCGGGGAGATCGTGCTTGCCGTGCTCGTGGTGCCGGATCGTGTAGTTGTTGCCTGTGTTCGTCAGTGTCCTGAACTCGGTTTCCAGAAGGTCGCGGAACGGTTCGGAGCCAGGGACAGCACGGACCAGAAGCTGTTCCGCGGATGCCTTCTTCTTGTCCCCGCCGAGTTCGAGAGTCTTGAGCCGCTCGAAGGCGTCCCAGAGCTTCTCAAGAGCGTCCCGCCGGTCGAGCGGGTTCCTGGACAAGAACCGGGCCATCGCGTCGTTGAGCTTGTCGTCGAGCTGTGGGTCTCCGGTGTCGGGCCTGAAATCGGAGACCAGCGGACGCGCCTCGGGCGGCCCGAGCCGTCGGACGCGCATGTCGTCACCGATGGCGAAGGCGATCCCGTTCCTGGCGAACAGCAGGTTCACGTCGCGCTGGAACTGCTCCTGTCCCGGCGTCAGGCCGCCGTTGAAGTGCAGGTTGGCTCGCTGTGCATCGAAGGAGTAGTCGGTGTGTTCGAAGCACCAGCTATGGGGCTTGCTGTAGCTCGGCTGTTCGACGTGGAGAGCGACGAAGTCGACCACATCCAGCGCGGTGGCGGTGTCCGGTGCCTTGTCTGGATCAAGCGGAGCCCGAGTCGGTGCCTGGGTGTGAGCCCTTGGAGAGGGCCGACCCAAAGAAGATCTCGTCGGACTCGGTGTGCTGCTCTTCATCAGGCGGCGCCGGGGGCTCGACCAGCTTGGGGACATGGGCTTTGAGGGCGCGGAGGAACTTCTCTTCGTCCGTGCCGGTGATGGTGTTGCGACCGCGGTCGTCCGGACCGGTAGCTGTCAAGTCAAATGAAACGAATGTGCGGCTATGAACTGTGTTGCTGTGGTTCGTGTCGTCGGGTGGGGTCGTTGATCCACGCCTGCTGGGGAATCTTCGGTGGCACCGGCCGGCGGTTGAAGCGTTCGGGA
>NZ_JBITGJ010000260.1:0-3629 GCF_044456925.1 Streptomyces sp. NPDC050743 | reverse complement strand
CCGAGCCGCCGGCTCCGGTGGCGGCCTGAGCCGTAAATCCCCGCTCAGCCCTGGAGGGCGACGCATCCCCTCCCTCCAGGGAGGGGAGCCTTCAACCACCTCACCCGACAATGGGTCGCCTCCAGCGGATACTCCTCCTCCCCGTGAGGTCGCGGAGGCAGTGGGCTGTGACCCATGGCACAGGGACGCCGTCTGTCGAGCGGACAGGTCGAGCCGTGGAACTCTCCCTTCGTATGGCACGCCCCCTGACCGACTGGCAAGGCCCGCGCGGCTCGCTCAGCTCTCGCGGTCGGTCACGGACGCCGCTGTCACCGTCACGGCCAGCAGCCGGGCAGGACACAGGCCCGGCGTTCGGGAATGCCGGCTCCGGAGCGATTTCTTCCGGCTTGAGGGCGGACCGTGGATACGTGTGGCCACCGGGACATCTGATAGGCGAATGCCGCCGCACCCTTCCCTGACCCGCTAAGTAGCGGGTCAGGGAAGGGTGCGGCGGCATCTCTGATGCTTCTCTGGGTCTTTGGGCCCGCGGGCGGGCTGCGGACCACGCTCCACTGGCTCCGCCGACCGGCTGCGGCTGGGCGAAGGTCGCGTCGATGGCGGCGCCGTCCCGTGCGCCGGCGGAGGGCGGGCTGGTCCTCACGCTCCCCGCCGCGGCCCGGGCTCGGCGGCACGGCCCGAGCCGGTCCGCTCTGGAGCGGGGGTCAGGAGCCGCTGTGAAGGCCGGTGTAGAGGAAGTGGTTGGCCTGGTCGACGGCTGTCTTGGCGGCGTTGGTGTGGGCGAGGGCGTTGAGCATGGCGAAGTCGTGGATGATGCCCTGGTAGCGGACGGTGGTGATGTCGTTGCCGGCGGCGCGGAGCTTGGCGGCGTACGCCTCGCCCTCGTCGCGCAGGACGTCGGCCTCGTCGGTGATGACCAGGGCCTTGGGCAGGCCCTTGAGCTGGTTGAGGCTCGCGCGCAGTGGCGAGGCGAGGATCTGCTTGCGGTCCTTGGCGTTGGGGGCGTAGGCGTCCCAGAACCACTTCATGGCCTTGCGGGTCAGCCAGGGTCCGTCGGCGAACTCCCGGTAGGAGGCCGTGTTGAAGTTGGCATCGGTGACCGGGTAGAAGAGCACCTGCTCGCGCAGGGCAGGGCCGCGGCGCTGCTTGGCCATGAGGGTGACGGCGGCGGTCATGTTGCCGCCGACACTGTCGCCGGCGACGGCGATCCGAGAGCCGTCGACGTTGATCTCGTCGCCGTGCTCGGCGACCCACTTGGTGGCCGCGTACGCCTGCTCGATGGCGATGGGGTAACGCGCCTCGGGCGAGGGCGTGTAGTCGACGAAGATGACCGCAGCGCGGGCGCCGTTGGCGATCTGCCGCACCAGCCGGTCGTGGGTGTTCTCGTTGCCGAGGACCCAGCCGCCGCCATGGAAGTACATGACGGCCGGGAGCTTGCCGCTCACTCCGGCGGGACGGACGATCCGGATGGTCACCTCGCCGGTGGGTCCCACCTTGAGGGTGCGGTGGCTGATGTCCGCCGGGAGCTTGTCCACGGGGCCGGCCTGCGCGCTGTCGAGTGCCTTGCGGGCGTCGCCGTAGGACAGGGTGTAGATGGGCGGGTTCTTCGCGGCCGCGTCGGCGAACGCCTGGGCGTCCTTTTCCAGCACCGGGGCGGTCGTGGTGGCGGACGGTGCGGCGGGTGAGGCCGACGCGTTGGCGGTGATGGTCACCCCGGCGATGAGGGCGGCCGTTGCGGCGACGGCGATCTTGCGGTTGATTCGGACAGGTGCGGTGCGCATGGGGGAACTCCTGGTGCGTGGTGCAGGGTGCGCGCCACGCGGGTACTGAGGCGGGACCCGGGTGGTCCGGCCGGGTGTGGTGCGGGGGTGTTACGGGCGCCGGATGTGGTTGAGCGCGCTCAGGCGGTGCCGAGTGCGGTGCGCAGTGTGGCGATGGCCTGGCTGATGGCCGCTTCGGCGGCGTGGGTCTCGCGCAGGGCGTTGAGCATGACGAAGTCGTGGATGATGCCCTGGTAGCGGACGGCCGTGACGGGGACGCCGGCCTGGCGGAGCTTGCCCGCGTATGCCTCGCCCTCGTCGCGCAGGACGTCGGCCTCGCCGGTGATGACGAGGGCCGGGGGCAGGCCGGTGAGCTGGTCGGTGGTGGCACGCAGCGGGGACGCGGTGATCTGGGCGCGGTCGGCCTCGTCGGTCGTGTACTGGTCCCAGAACCACTGCATGGCGTCGCGGCGCAGGAAGTAGCCCTCGGCGAACTGGTGGTAGGAGCCGGTGTCGAACGCGGCGTCGGTGACGGGGTAGAACAGCACCTGCTGGACGAGCGGCACGTCCCCGCGCTCCTTGGCCATCAGGGTCAGTGCGGCCGACATGTTGCCGCCGACCGAGTCACCGGCCACCGCGATCCGGGTGGCGTCCAGGCCCTTTGAAGCGCCGTCGGTGACGACCCAGCGGGCGACGGCGTAATTCTGCTCGATCGCGACGGGGTAGCGGGCCTCGGGCGAGAGGTCGTACTCGGGGAAGACGACGGCGGCGTTCGCGCCGACGGCGAGTTCGCGGACCAGGCGGTCGTGGGTGTGGGCGTTGCCGAAGACCCAGCCCGCACCGTGGATGTAGATGACAACGGGCAGCGGACCGGCGGCACCGACGGGACGGACGATGCGCGCCCGGACGGTGCCGGTGGGCCCGCCCTGCACGGTCACCCACTCCTCGGCGATCTCGGGCTTGGCGATCTCGCCGGACTGGACCTCGTCGACGGCCTTGCGGCCCTCGACCGGACCGAGGTCGAACAGATACGGCGGGTTGGCGGTGGCCTCGGCGAATGCGGCGGCGGCCGGTTCCAGTACGGGGCCGGTGATGTTCTCGGGCATGGGGACTCCTTGGGCTGATGCCGGGGCGGCGGCCTCGGCGACCGATGTGTCCGGCCGTTCGGCGGTCACGAGAACACCGTAGCGCCCGATTAAGTCGCGCACAACTTAATCGAGCAAGACATAGTCGAGAGCGCTTGGAATGGGTAGGATGTACCTGGCCGATCATCAGAGGTAAGGACGGCGCTCATGGGCCAGAACGCGCGCGACGACGCCGCAGTGGGTTCGCTGCTGCTTCAGGACCAGCTCTGCTTCGCCCTGTACGCGGCCTCGCGGTCGGTCACGACCCGCTACCGTCCACTGCTGGACGAGCTGGGGCTGACCTACCCGCAGTACCTCGTCATGCTGGTGCTGTGGGAGCAGGGCTCGGTCTCCGTACGGGAGCTGGGCACGGCGCTCCAGCTGGAATCCAGCACCCTTTCGCCGCTCCTCAAGCGCCTTGAGACCGGCGGCCTGATTCGCCGCGAACGACGCGCCGAGGACGAACGCTCCGTCGCCGTACGCCTCACCCCGGCCGGCGCGGACCTTCAGGAGAAGGCCCGCGCCGTCCCGCTGGCCATCGGCGAGGCCATGGGTCTGACCCCCGAGCAGGACGCCACCGCGAAGCACTTGCTCCGCCTGCTCACCGAGAACGTCACCCACGACTGAGGCACCGGGGCGCGGCGCGTGCACTCTGGTTCACCGGGTTCCTCCGAGGATGCCCCGGCCTTCAGGCCGGGGAGGAATCGGACTCCTGCGGAGCAGGGCAGGGATAGCCGGATCGCCGTCA
>NZ_JBITGJ010000259.1:0-3722 GCF_044456925.1 Streptomyces sp. NPDC050743 | reverse complement strand
CCCACTCGCATGCGCCCAGCGGTCAGCGACCACCCGATCGAGACTCCCGTTCGAAGCGCATCTCTCAAGATCGAAAAGACAACAGCTTCTGAGACGTCGATCACGAGGACCGGCGCCTGGATCGGCACGCCTGGCTGGTCCAGTCCAGAGCAGTACCGAGGAGAGCAGAGCGGGCCAGCCGCGGACGTCTTCACCTGGGGGGCCCTGGTTGCCTACGCGGCCATTGGGCGACAACCCTTCGGCACCGGCCGTCCCGACGAGGTTGCCTATCGCGTCCTCTCACAAGAGCCAGACCTGACCGGTGTGCCCGCAGCACTCCTTCCCTACGTTCAGGCGGCATTGTCGAAAGATCCGGCAGACCGGCCGTCGGCGAATGAGCTCGCCGCGGATCTCGAGGTCGTCCTATCGAACGCGGCGACCGAAGTTGTCGGCCCTGGCGTCCCGACCAGGGTGCAAGAGATCGTCGCAGGAGTATGGACTCCAGCACACCAAGTGGAGGACGAGGAGTGGCCCCGGCCGGCACCGGCGTCTAGGCGACGAGGTCTGAAGATCGCTGCGCTGGGAGCCGTAGCAGCAGCGGCTGTAGTTGCTGCCGGATTGACGTGGACGTCAGCGCTGGCAAACCAGAACGCCAGCCACAACGTTGGTGCCCATGCTGCACCCTCCACATCAGCGGCGAACCGCGCGGGTGCCCACGCCTCCGTGACTCCATCTGCCAGCGCGAAAGCGGCGACACCGACTGTCGGTACGGGAGCGGGGACGTCGACGGCCAGCCCGGCATCGGCGACACCGGCTGCGCAGCAGAACACGGGCTGCGTCAAAGTCACGTACAAGACCGCTGACGGCCCAAGCGACTGCCTGTCAAAGGATGAGGTCTGCGCCCTGGGCGCCCCCTACTACACGACTGAGATCGACGACATATGCGGGGCCGCGCCACTTGCGAAGGTCTATGAAGCCGTATCTCAACCGAACATGATCGCTTGATTTCTGCTGGTCAGGCATGGTTCAGCTCGGAATGAGGGAGGCATGCGGCGTCTTGTTTCGGCTCCGTGATCGAGGGGTGCACGATGGCGTCGGTGCTGGGAATGCTGGAGGAGCGGGAGACAGCGGCCCGGGTTCGGGTGGAAGAGCTGAGAGAGGAAGTCGCGCGGCTGGCTGGGGTGTTGGAGGCCGCGGAGATCGAGCTGGACCGCCGGGTGATCGCGCGGGAGGAGCTGGTAGAGGCCCTGGCGGCGTCGGCTGCCGAGACGACCGCCGTGACCGAGGCGGAGGCGGAAACCGTGTCCTCGCCCGCGCCGGTGCCGGGCTCGATCGTGCCGCCTTGGCGCGAAGGACTGCCGGTGACGGTGCTGACGCCGGACTACCAGCGGATTCTGGGTGTGCTCGAGGAGCGGCAGCCCGCGGGCCAGGGGCCGCTGAAGGCCAGGGAGATCACGGTTCAGCTGGGCTTGGAGACAACGCCGGCGAAGGTCGAGGGTGTGCGCTCGAAGGCCCGGCGTCTGGCGGAGCGCGGGTGGCTCCTGCAGGAGAGGTCGGGGGCATTCAGTGTCGGCCGACGGCCCGTGGCCGTGCCAGACGCCGGCTCATCCGCGTGACCATCGACCACCGGATCATCGCCTCGCTGCTTGCCGGCAACGTCTCGTAGTCCCGGGCCAGTCGGCGCGAATGCATCAGCCACGCGAACGTGCGCTCTGCCACCCAGCGCCTGGGCAGCACCACGAATCCCGCCATGTCGTCGGTGCGTTTGACGATCTCCAGGGTCAGTGCGAGTTTCTGTCGGCACCAGTCGACGAGGGAGCCGGTGTAGCCGCCGTCGGCCCACACGAGGCTGATGTCGCGGTGCAGGCGGCGCAGCCGCCTCAGCAAACCCGTGGCGGCATCCCGATCGCCGATGTTCGCGGCGGTGACACAGACGACCAGGAGCAGACCGAGCGTGTCGGTCACGATGTGTCGTTTGCGGCCCGGCACCTTCTTCCCGCCGTCGTAGCCGCGTGAGGCGGCCGGCACCGTTGCGGCGGCCCGCACCGACTGGGCGTCGATGATTCCCGCCGTGGGCTCGGCCTCACGGCCCTCGCGTTCACGGACCTTCCCACGCAGCCGGTCGTGGAACTCGGTGATCAGCCCGTGCTCGCGCCAGCGGCGGAAGAAGGCGTAGACACGGCCCCAGTCGGGGAAGTCCGCAGGCATCGCCCGCCAGGAGATCCCGCCCGCGACCAGGTAGCGGATCGCGTCCAGCAGTTGGCGGTGGCAGTAGCCCTCGGGCTGCCCGCCTCTGCCCTGGAGCCAGGCCGGCACCGGCAGCAACGGCCGGATGGCCGCCCACTCCGCATCCGTCATGTCCGACGGATACCGACGTTCCCGGTCGGGATGGTCGGCCGCGTTGCCGTACACGTGCGCGAGGCAATCACACGATCGGGCAGCCGAGTTGGACTGCCCAGCCATCGGCACGGAAGACTGCGGCATCGGGACCTCCTGCTGCTCTATGGATTCGACACCCACGAGTTGTTCAGGAGGTCCCGTCTTCATGCCCTGGCCACGGCAGGATCACCCGACCGGGAATCCGCGTTCGACCCGCACGTTCCATGATCGGTTGAGATACGGCTTCTATGTCGATAACACCGACGTTGCTCCTGCTCCGGGCTGTCTGAAGTTGCAAAGCACCGCCTGGGTCACAGGTACTGCGTCCTATGCCGGCGAGTCGGCACCGGCCGCGGCGTGCAGTGCCTTCATCGACCGCACGGAGATAGATAACGGAGGCGTGCCGCTCAAGTCCTGTCAGGTGATGTACCCCGGGACTAGGCAGACGTTTCTTGCAATCCTGAGCACCGCTTCGGGATCCATGACCGCGTGCCTCACCGCAAACCACGGTGCCTGACGAGCGAGCCCGACCGCGTGTGTCCGACATGCGATTTGCTTCGTCGGCGGTGAAGGTTCGGGGCACGGCCGGCTCACCCCCTCGCACGCGTGTGATGACGGGTTACCGGTCAGGGGCTGACGGCCGTCATGACGGTCTGGGACACTGCGGAACCTGACGGAAGAAGGGGGACCACGTGAACTACCGGGATCACGCGATCAAGTACGCCGAGGAGCGCGGCTGGGAGCACGTGCAGGGCTCGATGACGCTCGGCTCGACGAGGGTCTCCGTGGACGAGTTTCGCAAGGGGAAGAAGGTCGTGGTCGCCACGTTCATGAACTTCGAGGCCCTCACCGATTGGGCCGACTACTGGACCTTGGGCCACTACGACTTCGGAGATGGCCGTCACGGCCGGATCGAAGCGGTGCAGTCCAACGCGGAGCAGAAGCAACTGAGCCTGGAGCGGGCCCTCGATGAACCGGCGTAGTGAGCGTTGCCGCACGCGTGACGCCCGTCAGCGTCGGGAGTCGTTGTAGAGGGCCTGGGCAGGGCAGTCTCCCGGGCCTCCTCATAGTTGAGGCAGCGCTCGAACGCCCTGACGACGTCGGCGAACGGCTAATTAGCCCTCTGGCAACGCCAGAGCGCACTCACCCAGCGCCAGGCCGCCGTCACCGCCCAGCACCAAGCACTGTCCCGGCAGCTCGCCGCCCAGTCCGACGCACTCATCGACGTCGACCCGGACCTGGCCTCCCGGGGGTTCCCCCCGAGAAGTGGACACCGGTTTGTATGCTTATGCGGCAAGTGTGAGTGTAGCTGAGTGTCGGGCCTCGTAGGCGACGGGGCTGAGCTGGCCGTTCTTCTTGTGTCT
>NZ_JBITGJ010000258.1:0-3853 GCF_044456925.1 Streptomyces sp. NPDC050743 | reverse complement strand
GTGTACCGGGCATGCCCGGTGTCCTTCGTGGTCGCTTCTGTCGTCATGCATCCGAACCTACCCGAGGGCACTGACAGTTGAGAGTTCTCGATCATTGCGGGCGGCATCACCGCCGTGCGGGGTGGAAGCCGGATCGCCCCGATGGCGATCCGGCTATCCCTGCCCTGCTCCGCAGGAGTCCGATTCCTCCCCGGCCTGAAGGCCGGGGCATCCTCGGAGGAACCCGGTGAAGGGCCGGCACGCCCACTCGGGGCCCGCACCACCCGCCCGGTCGGCTGGTGGTGCGGGCCCCGGTCCGCTACCGGACCGGCAGCGGTCGAGGTGCCGGGGCGTAACCGCCGGGACGGGTCGTGAAGGTGCCGCGGCCCTGGGTGCGGCTGCGCAACCGGGTTGCGTAGCCGAACAGTTCGGCCAGCGGAACGGTCGCCGTCAGGACCGCCGCGCCGCCCCGGTTCTCGGAGCCGCCGACCCGGCCGCGCCGGGCCGCCAGGTCGCCGAGGACCGAGCCGACGGCGTCCTCCGGCACGGTCACCGTGACCTCGGCGACCGGCTCCAGCAGGGCCGTCGTACAGGCGCGCAGGGCCTCACGGAGTCCGAGCCGGCCGGCGGTGCGGAAGGCCGTGTCGGAGGAGTCCTTCACGTGGGTGGAGCCGTCGGTGAGGGTGACGCGGAGCCCGGTCACCGGGTGCCCGTCCAGCGGACCCTCGGCGAGCGCGTCCCGGCAGCCGGCCTCCACCGCGCGCACGTACTCCTGCGGCACCGCCCCGCCGACCACGGCGGAACGGAACTCGAAGCCGGTGACACCGGCTTCGGGTCCCAGTGGCTCCACGTCGAGCACGACGTGCGCGAACTGGCCTGCCCCGCCGTCCTGTTTGACGTGCCGGAACACGTATCCCGTCACGCCCTCGACGACCGTCTCGCGGTAGGCGACCCGAGGCCGGCCCACGGCCACCTCCGGTCCCCCGTCGCGGCGGATCTTCTCCACCGCGACCTCCAGGTGCAGTTCGCCCATGCCGGACAGCACGGTCTGCCCGGTCTCGGCGTCGGTGCGCACCACCAGCGAGGGATCCTCCTCGGCCAGCCGCGCCAGCGCCGTCGCCAGCCGGCCGGTGTCCGTGGCGCGCCGGGCCTCGACCGCGACGGACACCACGGGCTCGGCGGCCACCGGCGGTTCCAGGAGCAGCGGCGCGCCGGGGTCGCACAGCGTGGAGCCGGCCCGCGCCGACTTCACCCCGGCGAGCGCGACGATGTCCCCGGCGACCGCCCGGTCGAGCCGGTCGTGCCGGTCCGCCATGACCCGCACGATGCGTGCCACGCGCTCGGTGCGCCCGGTGCCCGGGTCCCACACGGTGTCTCCCTTCTCGATCGTGCCCGAGTACACGCGCACGTAGGCCAGCCGCCCGGTGGTGCTCGCGGTCACCTTGAACACGAGCCCCGCGAACGGTGCTTCGGGATCGGCGGCGCGCTCCTGCCCGGTCCCCTCGTGGACGCCGTGTACGGCGGGGACGTCCAGCGGAGAGGGCAGGTAGGCCACGACCGCGTCGAGCAACGGTTCGATGCCGCGGTTGCGGTAGGCCGAGCCGCACAGGACGACCACGCCGTCCCCGGTGCGGGTGAGGTCGCGCAGGGTGGCGGCGAGGGTGTCGGTGCCCAGCGTCTGCCGGTCGCAGAACTCCTCCAGGGCGGCCGGGTGCAGCTCCGCCACGGTCTCCTCCAGCGCCCGGCGCCGCCGTACCGCCTCCTCGCGCAGCGGCTCGGGCACGGGTCCCTCCACGGCCGTACCCGCGCCGTCGGCCCAGACCAGCGAGCGCATCCGTACGAGATCCACCACCCCCGTGAACCCGCCCTCCGCGCCGATGGGCAGCTGGACCACGAGCGGTACGGGGTGCAACCGCTGCCGGATGGACGCGACGGCCCGGTCCAGGTCGGCGCCGGCCCGGTCCATCTTGTTGACGAACGCGATCCTCGGCACGCCGTGCCGGTCGGCCTGCCGCCACACCGACTCGCTCTGCGGCTCGACCCCGGCGACGGCGTCGAACACGGCGACCGCCCCGTCGAGGACGCGCAGGGAGCGCTCGACCTCGTCGGCGAAGTCGACGTGGCCGGGGGTGTCGATGAGGTTGATGCGGTGCCCGTCCCAGGCGCAGCTGACGGCGGCGGCGAAGATGGTGATGCCGCGGTCGCGTTCCTGCGGGTCGAAGTCGGTGACGGTGGTGCCGTCGTGCACCTCGCCCCGCTTGTGGGTGGTGCCCGTCGCGAACAGGATCCGCTCGGTGACGGTGGTCTTGCCCGCGTCGACGTGGGCGAGGATGCCGAGGTTGCGGACGGCGGCGAGGGTGGTGGTGTGGGTGCGCACGGCCCAGGGCCTTTCTGGGGATCGGGCCTGACGTCGAGGCCCGAATCGAGAAAAGGGCAGCGCGATTACCCGTGCGTCCGGGGTCAGCGGGGCGTCACGGGCGTCCGGTGCCGGCCGCGCAGCGGGCACCGGCACCACCGGGACACGAGGATCACCTCGTACCGGGAACGGGGAGCGACGACAGCGGTGCGTGCACGCACGGCCGGGCTCCCCTCTGTGTCGGACGAAAGGCACCGCCGTACGGTCGTGGCGGCACTCGGTACGGGATGACGGTACGAGAGGGACGTGGCCGGGGGCACGTGATTTTCCGGTACGGCCTCAGGAGGGAGCCAGCGCCCCGGCGAGACGGCGCAGCCAGTCCCGCGCGCTTCCCCGGACGGCCGGGTACTGGTCCCGGAACCCTTCCCAGTCCACGTCCCAGCGGAGCACCGCGGCCGGGTCGAGGGCGGTGTGCGGGTCCGAGGGGCCGGCCGCCCGGTCGAAGACCTTCCGCAACAGGCGCGGCGGGAGCCCGGCGCCCACCGTCTCGGCGAGGAGGACCGCGTCGTACAGGTCCTTCCCCTGTGCGCGGCTCCCGTCATGGCTGTCGTTGTGCAGCCAGAGCAGCTTCCAGGCCAGGGACAGCTCCCGGCTCGCCGTGCGCACCGGGACGGGACTCCCGCCGTCGCCGCGCGATATCAGGGTCCAGACGGGGGGTTCGGGCAGTGTTTCGTCGCGGGCGAAGTCCAGCCGTACCTCGCCGGACAGCAGGCCGTCGGCGTGCCAGGGGATGAGCAGGCGCACGCCCGGTGTGTCGTAGGCAGCGTAGGTCCAGGTGCCGTCGACGCGCGCCTTCTCCGCGTCGAGGCGGAGGCCGGGGGCGGCCTCCGGATGCCGTGCCACGCGTTCGAGCAGGTCGGCGTACGGCGGTCCGGTGTCCGCCGCGTCCTCCTCGTACAGCCAGTGCAGCCCTTCCGGCGGGAGCAACGGCCGCTGCCCGCCGGTGTCGAACTCCTCGTACGTCCACATCTCGTAGCGTGCGGCGCCGTCGGCGGCCTCGGGCCACTGCTGGACGACGTCCAGCCGGTCCACGTACGGATACGGGTCCAGCGCGTCGACTCCGACGGGGTCCTCCAGCACCACCCAGTCCAGATCGGCCGGCCGGCGGGCCGCGTCCCCCACCCAGGCGGGCATGACCATGCTTCCGCGCAGGGCCAGGGTCGCGCTCCACGGAGCGTCCGCGACAAGCCCCAGCACATGATCGAGCGCCGCGCGCAGTGCGTCCACGGGGCAGACCGTAGCGCCCACGACTGACAACGGCGGGACCGGAGGCGAGGAACCCATGTCCCGAGGGCCATGGGTTCCTGCCGGGTGCCCGAGGGCGGGTCGGCTCAGCCGAGCTTGGCGGACATGTCGTACTGCTTTTGAAGTTCTCCCCTCCCTTCGCAAGCTCGGGAAGGGGATTCCCGTCTACCTTTCGGCGACAGGCTTGACGGTTTTACCCGCCCTGCGACCGCG
>NZ_JBITGJ010000257.1:0-3892 GCF_044456925.1 Streptomyces sp. NPDC050743 | reverse complement strand
ACCGGCGCAGACGTCGATGTGCGCTGGCAGGCGTTCCTCCGCAGATTCGATCTTGAACACACCTTCCGGCTGTTCAAGCAGACCCTGGGCTGGACTGTCCCCAAGGTCCGCGATCCGGACACGGCCGACCTGTGGACGTGGTTGATCATCGCCGCCCACACCCAACTCCGCCTCGCCCGGCCACTCGCCGAGGACCTGCGCCGACCCTGGCACCGCAGGCTCCGCGAGGGCGGTCCCCGGGGCGTCAGGCTCCCCAGCGTTTGCCGTGTCGGTGGAGTCCGCAGCGGCCGGGGACGCCGGGGCCGCAGACACCACGGCTTCGGTGCCCCGTCCGGTTTCGTCGTCGAGCTGGGTCGACGATGCGGCGGGGGAGAAGAGACGGAGCCCGGACGGATCGGTGCTGGCGGCGAGCGGGGCCGGGAAGACCTCGCTGCTCACGTCCGTTGCCGCCGCCGGTGACGGGATCGACGCGGCAGTGGTTGCGGGCGCGGACTCCTCCCGCGACGTGTGCTCGGGCTGCTGCACGCTGTCGAGCTCGTCCGGGACGTTCTCCCAGGGCCCCTCGGCCGGGTGGGGCGGCTGCCCGGACACCTTCAACGCGGTGGTGATCTGAAGGTAGGCGGCGTGCTCCAGGCGCTGCACGGTGATGTCGGTGGCGGCGTAGTCGAGTGTCACTGACCCAGGTACGGGGCGTGCTGCTCGGACGGTGCGGCCGGGTGCAGGCACGTCTATGGGCACGTGGTCATGTGTTGGGTACGTGCGGGGGAGCGGCGGGTGCGGTGGCGTCGGGTGGTGAGGCTGTTGATGTCTGTGGTGGCCGCGGTCAGGGCGTCCAGCCTCTCATCCCGTCCAACTGACCGCCGTCCGAGGGGTGAAAAGTCATACCGGACAAGGAGATGAGCTGTCCGCATACAAGGAGATCAACTGTCCGCTCACCCGGACGTTCCACTGTCCGTGGACAGCGACTTCGACGCCTACTGGCGCTACCACCAGCAACGCGATCACCTACGGTTCACACCATCCGCTACCGCGACATACTCACCCTCGCCGCATGACCATTAGCCCGGGAACAAGGACTGCCCGCGGCGTTAGGGTTTCGGGGACAGGCCATACGGCACGCTGCATCCCTGGGGACGAAACAGTATGGGACACGGAGCGCGGAAGCAGCTGGCGGAGCTGCTCGACGACGCGCAGCGGTGCGGGGACTTCAGTACCCGTATCGAGATGTCGGCTCGCGCGCTGCGCATCGAGGTCGACGGGGTGGGGGAACTGCCGCTGCCGCTGCGTGCCCCGGTCACCAAGAAACTGATCGCGCAGGCCCGGCAGGCGTCCTTCGGTCGTGGCGAGCAGACCCTGTCCGACACCAGAGTCCGCGACACCTGGGAGATCACTCCGGACCGCATCACGCTCGGCGGCACTGACTGGGACCGCACCCTGGACGGCGTCCTCGACGGTGTCCGTACGGCGCTCGGTCTGCCGCCCACCGTCGTCCTACGTGCCGAGCCGCACGCACTGCTCGTCTACGGCAAGGGCCAGTTCTTCCTGCCGCACCAGGACTCCGAGAAGGACGACTCCATGGTGGGCACCCTGGTTGTCTCGCTGCCCTCGCACCACACCGGCGGCGAACTCGTCGTCTCACACGCCGGCCGCAGCGTCGTCCATCAGGCGTCCCGGGAGAAGCTGACCTTCGCCGCCTTCTACGCGGACTGCCTGCACGAGGTCAAGCCCGTCAAGTCCGGCTACCGGGTCACCCTCACCATGAACCTCCTTGCCGAACGCATCCGCCCGGCTGGCGAGGACGACGGGGGCCCGGTCGCCGACCTGGCTCACTGCTTGACCGAACACTTCACCGAGCCGGCCGAAGAGCGCTATGCCTACGGCCGCCAGAAGGCCGCGCCCCCGAACCGCCTCGTGTACCTCCTCGACCACGAGTACACCCAGCGCGGTCTGGACTGGGACCGCCTCAAGGGAGCCGACGCCACCCGCACTGCCCTGCTCCGCCAGGCCGCCGCAGAGACGGACTGCGAAGCGGTCCTCGCGTTGGCCGAGGTGAAGGAGACCTGGGACGCTCATGCGCCGTATGACCGCTACGACTACTACGGCGAGGTCGAGCACTACGACGACTGCGAGGACGAGGAGTGCGAGGGTGAATGCCTCCTGGATCCCGACGGGGAACCCGGTGCCGAGCGCCGCCGCAGCGGCGACTTCTCCAGCTACGAACTGAACGAGCTGATCGACGACGAGATCACGCTAAGCTGGTGGACCCGCCCGGACGGCACCGGCGGCGAGCAGATCAACCTGCCCGTCGCGTACGCCGAGGTGTGCGCCACCACCGAGAACAAGGACCTGACGCCCTACCAGTCCGAGTACGAGGGCTACATGGGCAACTACGGCAACACCCTCGACCGCTGGTACCGGCGGGCTGCCGTGGTCCTGTGGCCCCGGCAGCGCTCGTTCACGGCCCGCGCCGAGGCCGGCTCCGAGGGCGCACTGCGGGAACTTCAGGGCCACCTGGATGCCGGGGACCTCGACCGGGCGCGCACGCTCGCCCGGTCGCTCGCCCCGTTCTGGAAGCACCACGGTTCGGGCGAGGCGGCCGCGGCGCTCTTTGCCGCCGCCCTGCCCGTCGCGGTGGGACTGCGGGAAGCGGACACTGCCACGATGCTCCTCGCGCCTTTTGGGGTGGAGACCGTGGGTGAGCGGCACGCCCCGGGTCTCGCGGCAGCGGCCGCGCGGTACGGACGAACGTGGGCCCGCGGGGCCGTCAGCAGCTGGTTCGGGACGGTTGGCGCGTACACCGGGGCCGGCCGCGCGGCGTGGCTCGAATCGCTGCCCGGCCTGTGCACCGCGCTGCGGGCCGCCGACGGCGATGGGGACGCGATGGCCTCGCCGCTGGCCGAGGGTGCCTGGCAAGCAGTCGAGCAGCAGCTCACCAGCTGGCTCGGCATCGGCCGCGAGACGGAGCGCCGCACAGGCATGGAGGGGCTCGGCGTATCTCTGGCCCGCGTCCTCCAGGCGGCAGGGCCCGAGACCGCCGGCACCATCGCCGCCACGCTGTGCGGCCTGCCGGACACCGCCCTGGAATGCCTGCTCCCCGCCCTGCGCACCGCGGCCCGCCAGCCGACGACCATACGCGACGGCGCACCCGCCGCCCGCGCTTTTCAGACCCTCGCCGACCACTGCGAGGACCGGCTCGCCGCGGCCCTCACCCGCCCCGTACGTGCGGCCGACGACTGGTCCCTCACCCCGGCCGGGACATGCCGGACTGGCTGCAGACTCTGCCCCGACTTGGACGCCTTCCTCACCTCCCGTACCCGCCACGTCATGGAGTGGCCGCTCGCGAAGGACGGACGCCGCCACCTCCACAGCCGCATCGACCAGGCCGGCCTGCCCGTCTCCCACACCACCCGGCGCCAGGGACGCCCCTACGTTCTGGTCCTGACCAAGACGGACGCCGTCTTCACCCGTGAACAGGCGACCCGCACCCGCGCCGAGACCGACCTGGCGTGGCTGCGGGATAAATGGCCCCGGACGTGCGGTTGAGAGGTGACACACCCGTACCTCTCCCCGACAGCGATGACGAGAAGAGCGAAGGTGAGGTGCTCTTGCTTCAAGGAGCTGGCCCAGCATGCCCAACTCCGTATCGACACCGGGCTGCAGGTCTACTTCGCCGACCCGCACAGCCCCTGGCAACGCGGCACCAACGAAAATACCAACGGCCTGCTGCGGCAGTACTTCCCGACTTGTATTGGGGGCAGCGGTGTTCGTGATCGGGTTGGCCGCCCGTAACGTGCCGCAGGACGCCGGGCAGGCTGACTCGAGTACTTCCTGCCGCCCGCAGGGGCTGGCTCTCTTTGGGTGTGTCGACCTGCCCGGTGCCCGTTCGCGGCTT
>NZ_JBITGJ010000256.1:0-3923 GCF_044456925.1 Streptomyces sp. NPDC050743 | reverse complement strand
GCCGACGGACACGGCAAGGACGTCCTGCACCGGTTCTTCGACCAACTCGGCGCCGACCGCATCGCCCGCTTGACGCACATCAGCGCCGACGGCGCGGGAGGATTCGGCACCGGTTTCCCAGGGCAGCCGGCCCGGTCGGCCCGTCAGGGGTTCCGCGCGGGCGAACGGACTGTCAGAGACAGACGGTCAGGCGGTGGGCAGCCACTCCGGGCGCTGCGAGCCGCGCGGGACGAGGATCTGCCGGTAGGAGCCCGGAGTGTCCGACATGCGTACCTGGTCGGTGATGCCCTGGTAGTGGCCGAGGGGGGTCTCGGCGGTGAAGAGCTCCGGGTCCGGGTAGGCGTGCAGCTCGCCGGTGCCCGCGATCTGCTTGGCGTAGTCCTGGTCGAAGATGCCCATGGACAGGATCCACAGGGCGACGCGGGACAGCACGACGTGGACGCGGTAGCTGCCGCCGTCCTTGGCGCGGCGGCGCAGGGCCTCGGCGATACCGGCGGTCATGAACCAGGAGAGGAGGTAGTCGTTGACGACGGTGATGGGCGGCAGGGCCGGCTCGTCGCCGTCGCCCTCCAGGTGCAGCAGGCCGGTGAGAGCGCCGGCGGTCTGGTCGAAGCCGAGGTAGTCCTTCCACGGACCGGTCTTGCCGTTCAGCGAGACGGTGGCGTAAATCGCGCCGGGGCGGCGCTCGATGGCCTCTTCCTCGGACAGGCCGATGCGGTCCAGGAAGCCGGGGCGGCGGTTGGCGTAGAAGACGTCGGCCTCGGACTGGAGCTGGTGGATGCGGGCCAGGCCCTCCTTGGTGTACGGGTTCACCGTGGCGGAGCGCACACCGACGCTGGTCGTGTTGTAGGTGACGTCGTGCTCGAGCTCGTAGGGACGCCACAGGTTCAGCACGTCGGCGCCGTGCAGGGCCATGGCGCGGCCGGCGCCGGCGCCGGCGATGATGTGGCCCATGCCCAATGCGCGCACGCCGTCGAACGGGGCGATCGGGTTGGCGGGCAGCGGCTCGGGGTCGCTGTCACCGATGCGGGTGATCTCCACCAGCGGCAGCCTGGATAGGACCTGCTTGTACTGCTCCTCCTGCAAGAGCTCCTGGGGCGTGCGCACCATCGGCATGACGCAGCCGGCCTCGGCGCCGGCCTGCTCCAGCTCGCGGGCGTTCCACTTCGAGATCGCGGCCGCGACGTGCTCGGGTACGTCACCGGCGCCGAGCAGCCGCTGGGCGGCGACCTTGATGTTGGGGTAGATGTTGAACGGCATCATCCAACGTCCGTCCGCGCTGCGGTAGAAGTTGTTGGCGTAGGCCATGTTGATGATCGACGGGGTGCCGCTGGGGTAGCCGTTGAGCAGCTCCCACTTGC
The DNA here is from genome assembly GCF_044456925.1 of Streptomyces sp. NPDC050743. NCBI lineage: Bacteria > Bacillati > Actinomycetota > Actinomycetes > Kitasatosporales > Streptomycetaceae > Streptomyces > Streptomyces sp. NPDC050743. The sequence goes on along the minus strand of NZ_JBITGJ010000256.1, from coordinate 2,562 downwards.
CCTCGTAGAAGGGGCACAGGCGGTGCGGGCCCTTGCGGATGTCCATGTGGATGTCCTGGCCGCGGCCGGTGCGGTCCTTCCACAGCGCGGCGATGGCGGCGGACTTGGCGACCAGCGAGATACCGGAGGCCGCGCCCAGGCGCAGGGTGCTCGGTACGACCGGGTCCGCGCCCTCGAACGTGATGTGGCCGCCGGTGTCGCCGGGCTTGAGGCCGATCCCCGCGAGGACCTCGTTGGTCTCGGCGTGGATGTCGAACGTGTCGTCCGTGGCCGGGTTGGCGATCGCCCTGCTGATCTTGTCAATGAGGGACTTCTGAGCGATGGACATGATCTCTTCGTTTCTCAGGTGGGGTGCGGTGGGGGTGATCAGGCGCGGGTGGTGCTGGCGTCCGGCGTCGAGCCCAGCGCGCGCATCAGCGCGATCTGCGCGCGGTCGCGCTCGGCGGCGAGCTCTTCGACGGTGCCGTTACCGAAGGCCTCGTTCGCCTGCTCGACGAGCTTGGCGACGGTGGCCTCGTCGAAGGTGGGGTTGCCCAGGATCGGCCACATGTTGGCCTCCATGGCACTGCCGAGGTGCTCGATGAAGTGCGGCAGACCGCCGGGACCGCCACCGAGGTGGAAGGTGCGGAACGGGCCGGCCACCGCCCAGCGCATGCCGATGGAGGAGGTGACGATGTCGTCGAGCTCCTGCTCGGTCACCACGCCCTCGGCGACGAGGTGCACGCACTCGCGGAAGATCGCGGACTGCAGGCGGTTGGCGACGAAGCCGGGCACCTCCTTGCGCAGGACCTGCGGCTTCTTGCCGAGCGCGGCGTAGAAGGCCCTGGCCTGCTCCACCGTGGCCTCGGAGGTCTTCTCGCCGGGCACGATCTCCACCAGCGGCACCAGGTGCGGCGGGTTGAAGGGGTGGCCCACGACGAGGCGCTCGGGCTGCTCCAGCGCCACGGCCACGGCGCTGGCCGGGATGCTGGAGGTCGAGGTGGCCAGCAGCGCGTGCGCCGGAGCGTGCTGCTCGACGGTCTGCCAGATCTGCTGCTTGAGCTCCAGCCGCTCGGGGCCGTTCTCCTGGACGATGTCGACGTCGGCGACGGCCTTGCCCAGGTCGGCCTCGAAGGAGAGCCCGGCGGTCAAGTTCTCGGTGGGCAGCCCCAGCTCGGCCAGGGCCGGGGTGATCTCCTCCAGGCCCGCCAGGACGAGGTCCTCGATGTCGGGGCGCGGGTCGTTGATGACGACGTCGATGCCGCGGGCGAGGAAGAGACCGGCCCAGGAGATACCGATCACGCCGCCGCCGATGATCGCGGCACGCTTGTAGGAGTCCAGAACGGGCTCAGAAGTGGGGGTCATAGTTCGGGCCTTTCTCGGCGAACAGGGGGAAAGTCGTCTCGGTTGCTGGTGGTGGAAGAAGACGACTCTGAGGTCCGCTACCGGATCAGGCGGCCAGGTAGTCGTAGACGGGCTCGACCGGGCTGAGGGTCAGGTCGGTGACGATGTGGCTGGCGCGGACGATTTCGAGGACCGGCAGGTCCGCCATCGGGGCCATCACGTGGGCGAAGAGCTCCAGGCGGGCGGGGCCGGTGAAGGCGCTCTTGACGGTGACGTCGGTGATCTCGGTGCGGACCAGCTCGCAGATGCGGGGGGTGCCGTCGTAGTTCGGAACCGTCTTGACCATGAAGTTGGGCGAGCAGATCTCCGCGCGGGCCTCGTCGAGGTCCATGGCGTGGTGCTTGTAGCCCATGGTGGCGGTGGCCACGCGCAGCGTGCCGTAGTCGAGCGTGCCGACGAGCGTGTCGGAGTCGACGTAGAGGGTGGGGGAGCCGCCCTTCTTCGGGTACGCGCTGTACTCACGGCCGGTGGAGATCGCCGGGACGCTGTCGACGTACATGGCGAGGTTGAACTCGCCCGCCTCACCCTCGTGCTCCACGGTGATGAGCTGGCCGGCCTCGGTGTAGTCGCCCAGCCCGGTGGTGTCGGGCATCCGCATCATCTCGAAACGCACGATCGGGTCCGTGACCGTCAGCGGCTCGGGTACGAGCCGGCGCAGCGCCTCGGGGTCGGTGCGGTAGAAGATGTTCAGGTATTCGCGGTTGGTGAACCGGTACCGGGTGGGCGCGTAGGCGGGGGCGTCCACGGGGGTGGTGAAGAGCCGGGCGACATCCTGCTTCTGCATCAAAGCCTCCAGGGAGAGGATTCGCGCCATTCAGCCGGGGGTGGGTGGCCGGTGCTGTCCGCGAAGATGTGCGGACCTCTCCCGCATCAGATTTTTCTGGGGGAAGGGCGCTGTCTGCTGAGTGCCCGCGACTCAGTGGACACCTCTCAGCCCTGGCGTGTCCAATATATGTTTGAGGAGTGGGCGATATGATTAATGATATTCAGCTGACCAAGCGCCTGCTGGAGCAGTTTCTGGTCGTGGCCGACGAGAAGCATTTCGGCCGCGCCGCGGAACGCTTGTCCATGAGCCAGCCGCCGCTCAGTGAGCCTTTCCCGGTAACCGACGGTCGCTGAGGGTGATCGCCTCCGGGAGTCTCGTGGTGTACTCCCAACTCCGGGCAGACGTAAGGCCCC
>NZ_JBITGJ010000255.1:0-4099 GCF_044456925.1 Streptomyces sp. NPDC050743 | reverse complement strand
GCGGCGCGGGCACGCTGGTGGTCTCCGCCAGCCGGGACCGGGCCGTGTTCGTGGCGTCCAAGATGCCGACACCGCCGCGCGGCAAGGTGTACCAGCTGTGGTTCGCCGACGGCGGGAACATGCGCTCGGCCGGCCTGATGGATCCCGACCGCAGCAGCCAGGCCGTACTCATGCAAGGCGCGGTCGACGGCGCGACGGGTATCGGCATCACGGTGGAGCCGGCTGGTGGATCGAAGCAGCCGACCTCGACGCCGGTCGCCCTGCTCGGCATGCCGACGTAATGCATGCGCGTGAGGAGCCTGCCCGTCGGCGGACTCCCCACGCGGCTATATGTGTCGGCGCGGTGGCCGGGGAAAGAAGCCACTGAGCGTTTCCCGGTAAGCCCTCATGTCTGTGTGTGATCGTTCAGATGGTGCGGTCGTATTCGAGCTGGAGCAGGATGAGGGCCGCGGCGGCGATCTGGGTGATGCGGCTGGGATCGAGGCTGACCCGCCGCAGGGCCTTGAAAGTGGTCTTGAGCAGGTCATTCGCGCGTTCGCACATCCCGTGGACGCCTCGGATGACCCTGTTGAAGGTCTGCTGAGCTTCGGTGAGTTCACCGCCCGCGGGCTTCTTGACCGGGTGACGGAAGCCGTCTCCGGCGTTCTCGTAGCCGAGGTCGACCAGGGTCAGTGTGCCCAGTTGGTCGGCGAGCCGGTTCAGAGCATCGACGAGCCCGTGGTGGCGGGCGCAGGTGGTGTCGTGCTCGCGGCCGGGCCGCACCGGCGAGACCCAGATCGGCCAGCCGTCCGGGGCGGAGATGACCTGCACGTTGCCGCCGTGATGCTTGTGCTTGCCCGACCACCAGAGGTCTGCCCCGTTGGGCCCCGGGGCCGCGACGCGGTCGGTGCGGATGACCGTGCCGTCCAGATTGAGATGGGTCAGGCCGGCCGCCTTCGCCCGTTCCAGCGCGGTGGCCAGGTCCGGTGCCCCGGCCGCCAGGACCGTCAGCCCTTCGTGGAGGTATCGGTAGGCGGTGGACGTGGACAGGGCGTTGTCGCGAGCGAGTTGGGACAGACGGGTGCCGTCGATGAACCAGCGCAGGATCAGCACGGCCTGCTTGAAGCAGCCCAGGGCGCGGCGCCCGCGGCGGGTGCCGACCTCGGTTCGATGGCTTCGCAGGAGCCGGGCCAGGTGCTCGGCGGTGGAGCGCCGGACATCGAGCACGGCGGTGTATGTGACACTGGTCGGCACGTGAGGCCCCTCGGTCGGATCTTTCTGTCGCAAGATCGTTCCTACCAGGGGCCTTACGCCTGAACGGAGTTGGGAGTGCACCACGAGACTCCCGGAGGTGATCACCCTCAGCGACCGTCGGTTACCGGGAAAGGCTCACTAGGCTAGTGCCGCAACAGGCAACGTTGGCCCTGTAACCGCCTGCGGCGTCAGCTCGTGGTGAGTGGTGCGCTCTCCTCAGCGTCGAGCTGGGGGTCCGCCCAGATGTAGCTCTCGGGAAGCAGGTCGGTGATGGGCACCATCCGGAGGATGTCATTTGTCCCGACGATGACCTTGAGGGCTGGGAATTAGTCAAGTAGGACCTGGCGGCAGCGGCCACACGGAGGTACGACGCCTCGGTCGCGGTCGCCCACGGCGACGATGGTGTCCAGGTCGTAAGCGCCCTGGGCGGCAGCAGCGCCGATGAGGACCAGCTCCGCGCAGGGGCCTCCGGTGAAGTGGCAGGCATTCACCGCGATGACGATCCGGCCATCTCAGGCGCGGGCCGCAGCCGCCATGGTGTGGTTGTCGCCCCGGCAGCGTGTGGCCGCGACGTGCGCCGCTGCCCGGATCAGTTCGTGGTCGACGCGGTCGGTCTGGGTGGTCATCTTCTCTGCCTTCATGCGGTTTCAGGCGACGTTGGCCCTGTCGACGACGGAGCGTAGGCGCTGGTCGTCGGCGTGGCGGTTTCGCCAGACATCCGATGCGGTTGATCTGTCAAGCGGCCTCAGCGACGTCGGGGGCCTTGGGGGTGAGGAAGGCGATCGCTTCGTCGTAATCAGTGCGGACGGTGAGGCAGTGGTGCAGGCAGCCGAGCATGCGGTTGAAGAGGTTTCTCTGGGCTGCGGTGTGTCGGTCGCCGGCCTCTCTGCGACGGTCGTAGTGGGTTCGGGCGCCGGGTGAAGCGGTCAGGGCAGCGAAGGCCCAAACGTAGCCGACGGCGGCCAGGCGCTGGTTCTTGACCCGGCGTGCCATGACCGCCACGCTCTTGCCGGACGCTCGGGTGACCGGTGCGGCCCCGGCGAAGGCTTTCAGGCCCTTGGCGTCGGTAAAACGGGATCGGTCGTCACCGATCTCGGCAAGCACCCGGGCGCCGGTTAGTGACCCGAGCCCTGGAAAGCTGGTGATGATCCGCGCGTCCGGGTGCTGCTGAAAAGACTCCACCGCCGCCTGCGCGAGGTCGTCCGCGCTGGTGCAGGCGATCTCGAGTTTCCGTACCAGCGTCATGGTCTGGCGGCCCATCGCGTCTTCCACCAGCGGCAGTTGTCGCATGTGCGGCTCTCGGAAGATCTCGTGCAGCCGTTCGGCCTCCGCGTCGATGCCGCGCTGGCGGCCGGCCTTCTTCAGCAACGCCCGCGGCTGGGCGCGGGTGAGCTTGGTGGCCTGCCCCGGGGTGGGGGCTGAAGCCAGGATGACCAGGGCCGCAGGGGCGCATAGGCCGTCGCGGGTACTGAACGCCTCCAGCGCAGCGGGGAAGTATTCGTGCAGGTGAGAGCGGAGTTTGTTACCGGCCTGGGTGCGGTCCCAGACCGCGTCCTGCTGGGCTCGGGCCAGCACCGCGATGGCCTGGGCCAGCTCGGAATCGCGGGGCAGTTGCCGGTGGGCTGCGGCGTCGGTGCGCAGGATGTTGGCCAGGACCATGGCGTCCAGGTGGTCAGATTTGCGGCGGGAGACTGCGTGGCGGTCGCGGTAGCGGGCGGCGGCCATCGGGTTGATGGCGTAGACGGGGCGTCCGGCGGCGCGCAGGCATGCCACCAGCAGGCCGCGGGAGGTCTCGATCGCCACCGGGATCGGGTCCTCTCCGGTGTCGCCGTGGGCGGCGAGCAGGTCCATCAGTTGTTGCAGGCCCGGTGAGTCGTCGCGGATCCGGGCCTTAGCTAAAAGGGCTCCGTCCTGGTCGACCAAGGCGACATCGTGATGATCGCAGGCCCAGTCGATCCCGCAGTACACGTACATGATGTGCTCTCGCGTCCTCTTAGCTCGGGGTGCATTGCTGCTGGTCGCAGCCTCGCAGGATCACGCGTCTCCCTAATGGAAGGGCTCAATGGCCCAGCATCCGATTACTGAGGATTTCGGCTTAGCGTCGGGTGGTGACGGGGGTTGATCCCTGCGGTATGCCGTTTCTATGCGGTATGCGCAGGGTGGGGGCCTGACCGCTGAGCGGCGGGCATTTCGTGAACGGATACGGCATGAGGCCGCGGAGCGGTTCGCAGCGGGCGTGAAGACGGCTGCGGTTGCCAAGGAGTTACGGGTCAGCGAGCGGTCGGTGGAGCGGTGGCGTCGTGCCTGGCGGGAAGGGGGCGCTCAGGCTCTGCGGTCGACGGGTCCTGCGAACGCACCGCGGCTGTCGGACGCCCAGGTCGCGGTGTTGGAGGAGGAGTTGGGCAAGGGGCCGGCAGTTCACGGCTTCGAGGACCAACGGTGGACGCTGGCCCGGATCCAGGAGGTGATCTCGCGCCGGTTCCACTTGAGCCTGTCGGTGGCGACCGTGTGGCGGCTGTTGAAGCGGCACGGCTGGTCCTGGCAGGCGCCTGCCCGGCGTGCCCTTGAACGGGACGAGGACGCGGTCGCGCTGTGGAAGAAGGAGGTGTGGCCGCTGGTGGAAGCACCGCGGCGGCGCTCGGGGCCTGGGTCGTCTTTGAGGACGAGGCCGGATTCTCGATGACGCCGCCCAGGGCCCACACCTGGGGCTTACGCGGTCATACTCCCGTCGTGCGTGTCCGTGGCAGGTCCAGGCGCCGCATCTCGGTAGCGGAGCCTCCCCCTGAGTGGTGGACACCCTGACCTCGACCCCGGTGGGGGTCGGGAGAGGGTGACCGATTATGGTGATGAAGGTCTATTCGCCCGA
>NZ_JBITGJ010000254.1:0-4109 GCF_044456925.1 Streptomyces sp. NPDC050743 | reverse complement strand
CGGGACCTCCGGCTCCGCGACGCCGGACAGCGTGTCGTGGACGTGTTCGGCCAGGTCGAGCTTCTCGTCCAGGGCCTCGCGGAAGGCGTCCACCCTGTGCAGGTGCAGGGGGAGCCAGGCCCGCAGACCGCGGATCTCGTGGGTCAGCTCGGGCCCGAGGTGACCGGAGTCCGGGATGCTCCCCGCCGCCTGCATGTCCTGGAGGTAGCTGCCGGTGCCGTCGTGCGCGGCGTGCAGGGCGGCGATGTCGCGGACGATCAGGGCGCCGGTGCCGAACGGCATGAACAGGGTCTTGTGCGGGTCCAGGGTGATCGAGTCGGCCTGCTCGATACGCAGCAAGGAGGAAGCCGGCCATGAGGAGCCCTGGTTCGCCTTCCTCTCCGGGGACGACCCCAGCTATCCGGAGAGGATCCTTGCGGCAGCGCAGGCCCAGGTACGCCACCGCCTGGCCCGCATGGAGCGCTACCGCGGAAGGGAGGTGCCCGAGGCCGACATCCACCTGTGGCAGCAGTCGAACCCGGTGGTTACCGAGGCGCTGGTCCAGCTGACATGGGGCGGGCCGCAGGTCGTCTACAACGGCGGACTGCAGCAGGCTCGGCTCCGGTACTACGACGCCGCTGCCCGGCGCCCAGGCCTTCCCCCGTCGGTTGCGGCACTGGTCTCCAGCATCGAGCCGGAGGCGACCGTCGTCGAACTGGTCAACCTCCACCCGCACGCTCCGCGCTCGGTGATCGTGCAAGCGGGGGCGTTCGCCGAGCACACCATCCGTTCCATACACCACACCGTGTGCGAGGACCCGTCCTGGGTCGGCGACCTGTACGACTACGGTCATCGCGAACCGGCCGTGACGTCGGCCTCGCGCCAGGTGGACGAAAGCTGGCTGCAGGTGGAGCTGCCCCGCTCCAGCCGGATCCGCCTGACGCTCCGGCTCGACCTGCACACGCAGCCGCCTTCCTACCGTTCCCCCTTCGACACCCGGGCCACCGAGGGCGCATCATGAGGCGGAACATGCTGGGGCGGACCGGTATCGAGGTCTCCGAACTGGGCTTCGGCGCGTCACCGCTGGGCGGTGTGTACGGCACCTTCGCCGAGCAGCACGGCATCGACGCGGTGCACACCGCACTGGACCTCGGGGTCACCTTCTTCGACGTCTCGCCCTACTACGGAGCGACACTCGCCGAGACGGTGCTGGGCAAGGCGTTGCACGGCATCGACCGCTCCCGCTACGTGCTGGCGACGAAGGTGGGCCGCTACGGCGACAGGGACTTCGACTTCACCGCCGAACGTGTCAAGCGCAGCGTGCACGAGAGCCTGCGGCGGCTCGGTGCCGACCACCTCGACCTGGTCCAGTGCCACGACATCGAGTTCGGCGATCTGGACCAGATCATCCACGAGACCGTCCCCGCCCTGCGCGAACTGCAGGCCACCGGACTGGTGCGCGCCGTCGGAGTGACCGGATACCCGCTGGCCGCACTTGGTCATGTCGCCGAGCAAGTCCCGGTCGACGCAGTCCTGTCCTACTGCCAGTACACCTTGCAGGACCAGCGCCTGGCGAAGTGGCGCGACCGCTTCGCCGAAAGCGGCGCGGCCGTGATCAACGCCGCGCCCCTGGCGATGGGCGCCCTCACCTCTTACGGGCCGGCGCCATGGCACCCCGCGCCCGCCCCGGTCCTGGAACACTGTGCGGCCGCGGCCGCGCTGTGCCGGTCGCGGGGCGCCGACATCGCCCGAATCGCTCTCCAGTTTTCCCTCTCCACAGGGGGTGTCGCCTCGACGGTCGTGGGAGCGGCCGACCCCCAGATCGTTCGCCGCACCGTCGGCTGGATCGGCGAAGCACTCGACGAGGACCTGCTCCACGAGGTCGAACGGCGCCTGGCCCCCGTCCGTGACCGGGGCTGGGCCAGCAGCCGCCCCGAGAACCAGCAGCCGGAAGGGCAGTCATGAGCGAACGCGTTGTGCCCACCACCCCCTCCGACGGCCTCCGGTCACCGATCGATTCCCATGTCCACTTCTGGGACCCGCGCCGCCTCACCTACCCCTGGCTCGGCGCCGTTCCCCGACTGAACCGGCCCTTCACACCCGGCGACCTCGCCGTCGCCGCCCCCGAACCGGTCGACGTGGTCTTCGTGGAAGCGGGGCGGGCCGGGCAGCAGGCCCTCGACGAACTGGAGTGGGTCCGCAGCGAGGCGGAGCGCCGACCGTGGATCCGCGGCGTCGTCGCCCACGCCCCGCTGGAGGACCCCTCCAGGGCCGCGGCCACGATCCGCAGGTATGTCCATGACCCGTTGGTCGTAGGAGTCCGGCGCAACGTCCAGGACGAGCCGGCCGGCTTCACCACCGGCGCCGACTTCCGGGCAGCAGTGCGCCTGCTGGGCGAGGCCGGGCTGCCCTTCGACGCGTGTGTGCGCCGGCACCAGATGCCGGAACTCGCCGAACTCGCCGAGGCGTGTCCGCAGACCCTCATCGTGCTCGACCACCTCGGCAAGCCGTCCCCGGCGGATCCGGACTCGTCGTGGCGGCAGGCCATGCGCCGGTTGGCGCGGCAGGACAACGTCGTCTGCAAGCTGTCGGGCCTGACCACCGAGGCCGCCCCCGACACCTCGCCCGAAGTGATCGTCTCCCTGCTGCGCGAGGCCCTGGAGATCTTCGGCCCGGACCGGTGCCTGTACGGCAGCGACTGGCCGGTGATGACGCAGGCCACGCAGTACGCGACCTGGCTCGAGCTGGTACGCACCGCGCTCGCCGCGTTTCCCGGCGAGGCCGCGGACGCCGTCCTGCACGCGAACGCGGTGAGGACCTACCGGCTCGACCGGATCACCGTGCCCACCCCGCACGGACCACGAAGGGAACCGGTATGAAACGCGTGGCCCAGACCATCCGACTGCGGCCCGAACACCGCAAGGAGTACCTCGCGCTGCACCGCGCGACCTGGCCCCGCGTCGAGGCGGCGCTGCGCACCGCGAACATCCGCAACTACGGCATCTTCCTGCGGGGAGACACCCTGTTCAGTTACTTCGAGTACCACGGCGAGGACTTCGCCGCCGACCTCGCCACGATCGCCGCCGACCCCGAGACGCAGCGCTGGTGGAAGCTGACCGACCCCTGCCAGGAACCGTGGCCCGACACCGGAGCCGGAGGCCGCTGGTCCGACCTGGTGGAGATCTGGCACCTGAACGAGGAGTCCCACACATGAACGCACGACGCGTCGCCTACACGGCCGCCCGCACCCTGAAGGTTGAGAGCGCCGAGACTACGCCGCCACCCGACGGCCATGTACGCATCGACGTGGCGTACACCGGCATCTGCGGCACCGACCTGCACGTCTACCACGGCGCCATGGACGAGCGGGTCAACCCGCCGGGCGTGATCGGGCACGAGATGTCCGGCCGCATCGGCCAGGTCGGCCCCCACGTGACGGGATGGCAGGCCGGCGACGCCGTGACTGTCATGCCGCTCGCATCGTGCGGACAGTGCCCGGCCTGCCAGGCGGGCCACACCCATATCTGCCACCGGCTGGTGTTCCTGGGCATCGACGCGGTGGACTCCATGCAGACGAGTTGGACGGTGCCGGCCGACACACTGATCCGACTCCCTCAGAGCATGCGGCTGGATCACGCCGCGCTGGTCGAGCCCACCGCCGTGGCCGTGCATGACGTACGCCGTGCCGACGTGCAGCCGGGCGAGAAGGTCCTCGTCGTCGGCGGCGGTCCCACCGGCCTACTCATCGCGATCGTCGCCCGCCGATCGGGAGGCGATGCGCTGCTCGTGGAGCCCGACCCCTACCGCAGGTCCGTTGCCGGGACTCTCGGTCTGGCCCACCATGACCCGACCACCGGCGACCTCGCGGAGACGGTCGCGCAGTGGACCGACGGGGCGGGCTCGGCGGTGGCCTTCGAGGTGTCGGGGGCCGCGGCCGCAGTGGCCTCCGCGGTCGAGTCCCTGGCCACCCGCGGCCGTCTGGTCCAGGTGGCCATCCACCCGGTGCCGAGGGAGGTCAGTCTGCACCGCCCGCACGTGGGCCAAGTCCGTGATGCGCGGCCACGACGGGGTTGCGGTGGAGGACTTCAGGCCGAGGTTCCTGGCGAAGACGACCATGGCCCGCAAGGCGG
>NZ_JBITGJ010000253.1:0-4113 GCF_044456925.1 Streptomyces sp. NPDC050743 | reverse complement strand
AACCAGCGCCAAGTCGACTGGCACTTCACCACCGACGACGCACGCGTGAAACTGCGCCACCTCTACCCAACCACACAGCAAAATTAAGCCGCGACGATCTACTAGTCGCCGGTCACGGTCACGGGCGCGGTGACGTCGTCGCCGGCCTGGAACACGGCGAACCACTCCTCGGGTTCGTCGTCGGTGTCGCCCAGGGCCACGAACCGGGACGCGCCGTAGGTCTGCTGCCCGAGGGTGTTCAGCGTCGCCCGCATGTAGGGGTCGGCGATCGCGTCGGCGTCGACGACGACAGCCATCCACGCTGTCAGGCCGGCCAACGCGGGGGGCTCCACGTTCCACACGGCGTAGCCCAGCACCCGCTCCGGGCTCTCGGGCAGCCACAAACGGCGGTGCACGAGCACCTTCCCCGGCAGCACTGCGGACTCCACGATCCCAGCCAGGCAGTGCCACACGTCCTCGGCGTGCTGCCGGTACGGCGCCAACACGACCGCGGTCCGCGGGACGTCGCCCCAGGGCTGGGGCAGGACACCAGCGCGGACCAGGCCGTGAGGACCGCGGCCATCAGGTGGTTGTCGGAGCGCGGTACGCGGGCGGCGACCTGGCGGACGTCCTCGCCGACGACGTCCAGCACGGCCTGCTGCCCGCTGGTGAGAGTCAGACCGAGAACGTCCTCGGCGAACCCGGACGGGGTGTCGTGCCACAGCTCGTAGGCGCTGCCCGTGTGCAGCTCGAGCACCACCAGCACGTCCAAGAGCGTGCGGTCGTCCAGGTCGGCGACCAGGGCGCGCCGCTCCACGGCCGGGGTATGCACGAGCCGGTGAGCGAGCTCCGCCATCTGGACGGGCGGCGCCGCGATCCGGTGCGGGCGTACCTGAGCGCGGGCGGAGGCAGCCAGCGCGGCGTAGCGGGTGAGCGGCAGGTAGGTCATGGGCGCGGACGGTAGGCGGCAGCCGCCTTACGGTCGCGCGCTTCTCTCGAGGGGCCCCGGGGGTCCGGTTGCGGGGCCCCTCGAGCGGCGCGTGGTCCACCAGGGAACGGATCAGGCGCGCCACCAGACTCAACGGGTCGGGCGCGCCCGCGTCACGCCGCGGGGCCGGCCGCGGCGGTGGCGCGCGGCGTCCATGGCCTTGGCGAACTCCTCGTCCCGCCTGCGCCGCTGGTAGATCGCCGCACTGCTCACGCCGATAGCGGCGGCCGCCGAGATGACGGTGGTGCGGGGCTTGCTCAGCTCCTCGAGGAACCGGGCCACCCGCTGCGGGGTCAGCCGGATCGGCCTGCTGTGGCCATACGGGGCCGAGGCGGCGCTCACGGCGTCGCACGCGGCCGCGAACGCCGGGTCGGCTCCCCGCCAGGCGCCCGGGTCGCTGGTGCCCAGGATCAGCTCTGCCCGGCTAGTACTCCAGCCGTAGATCGCGATCTTCATGTCTGGGCAGCTTGTCGCTGATAGTGGCTGGCCTGGGCGCGAGCTTGATGACGGCGTCGCCATTCGGACCAGCGGAGTCGGTGCGTGACTGTGTGGTTGGTCTGGGCGACGAGCGTGGTGAAAAGGTGCCGGATCTCGTTGCAGGTCAGGGGGATCAGGCCGTCCAGAGCCTGTTCTTGAGCACGTTCGTTGGCGGTGGCTGCGGCGAGGAAGGCATGGGCAAGCATCGCGAGCGTGACCCAGCGATGCCAAGACGTCCAGCGCCTGACCTGATGTTCGTCGAGGCCGGCCAGTCCCTTTCCGGACTGGAAGGTTTCCTCGATCGTCCACCTGCGCCCCGCGACTTTCACGAGGGTGGACAGCGGCGCCCGATCCGCCGAGTAGCAGCGGTTGAAGGCGAGTTCGCCGGTGCGCCGGTTACGGCGGACGAGCAGGTGGCGATGGCCTGGCCGGTCGTCGGCGATATCGACCAGGGCCCAGTCGTAGAAGCGGTGTCCCTTGGCTCCGGCGCCGGCGGAGAGCTTCTGCCAAGCCCGTTTCGGCAGCTGCTTGACCAGGGCATCGGCGCGGAACTTGCCCGCGCGGGTGAGAATTTGATGGTCGCAGGAGACGGCGAGGACGTATCCGACCTCACGCTCCTCCAGGGCGGTCCGCAGAAGCGGGTTGCCTCCGTAGACCTCATCACCGGCCACCCAGGACGCGGGGACGCCGGCGTCCAGCGCACGGCCGATCATGCGGGCGGCGAGCGCGGGTTTCGTGGCGAAGCCGACGGTGTCGGGTATTCCGGCGGCTCGGCAGCGGACGGCGTCCTCGACCCAGGAACGCGGGACATACAGCTCCCGGTCGATCGCCGCGTGTCCCCGCTGGGTCGAGTAGGCGAGGTAGACGGCGACCTGGCTGTTCTCGATGCGTCCGGCGGTGCCGGTGTACTGACGCTGGACCCCGACCGTGGCGGTGCCCTTCTTCAAATCGCCGGTCTCATCGACAACCAACACCGCGTCGTCATCGTGCAACTGCTCGACGACGAAGCCGCGGATGTCGTCGCGGACCGCCTCGGCGTCCCACCTGGCCCTGGACAACAGATGCTGCAGGCCGTCCGGGGATGCGTCCCCCGCGTGCTCCGCGAGCGTCCAGCAATTCTTACGTGGCAGGTCCGACAACAACCCGAGCACCAGCGCCCTTGCCCGACGCCGCGGTTCCACCCGGGCGAACCGCCCCGCGATGCGGCTCATCAACACCTCGAGCAGGTCCTGCCAACGGTCAGGATCTATGCTGTGACCTGCGGCCACCGTCTGATCTTCTGTCTTCACACACTGATGATCACCGGTGGCCGCACGCGTCCCCGGACCAGCTCCGACCAGCAAGATCAGGATCTGGTCCTGAGCACCAGTTCTGGAGTTGAACAGGCCGATGGACATGTCCTCGCGAGAGATCCGCCTGCCCCTCAACGAGATCGTCGCAGTCCTGCAGGACCTGAACGAGTTCGTGGTCTCACTCGACCGACTCGGATCCCGCCAGGCGTCCGGAACCGCCGACGAGCACACCGTCGGAACATTCATCGCCGACTGGGATGTCGCCCGACGATTGGCCCGCGCCCGCCACATCATCAGCGTCGCTCTGGATGAGCAACTGAGCGAGGAAGACAACCTCGCGATCGACGCGTTGTGTGAGCAGGGCCGCTTCTACACGGACAACGTCGGCTACCGCTCTCCCAAGCAGTCCAACTGATCCGGCACGCTCTCAGACGGGACCAATCGAGACGGGGATCAACCCGGCCGTGACCCGGCATCCCACCCGCAAGATCACGATCTACGGCTGGAGTACTAGGGGAGACGCCGAGGGCCAGGAGGCGGAGGTACTCGGCCCGATGGGTGCGGCCGCGTTCGTCGGGGGCGTCCGGGTCCCGTCCGGCGAGAGCGATCGTCAGCCGGGTGTCGGTGCGGGCCTTGGCCCACACTGCGCGCAGGTCGATGCCCAGGTCCGCGGCCGCGTCGTCCAGGTCCCGGCCGTGCCGGAGCGCGGTGATGAGCCGGTTGGCCTGTCGGCTGGTGAGCGGGGCGGGGTCGGTCATGCCCGCACCCTACGGGCGCATGCCGCGCTGCGCCCCGACCGGGGAGTCGTACGACCGCGGTCCTGTCGCAGCCCGGTCCCGTTCCTCATACGCTCGACATATGGCAGTCCCCAGCCCTGCGGAGGAGCGTCTCGCCGCCGCGTACGCCGCGCTGCTGACGCGGGTCTCCGCGTGCGCTCAGGCGATCGAGAACGGCCACTGGGGATACCTCCAGGCGAAGGCCGGCGAAGCCTCTGAGGCTGCGGCTGAACTGGAAGCAGCGGCTGAGATGGTCCTCAGCGGCCGTGGGCTGGCCGATCCGCGCGCTGCGCTCGCCGAAGTGCTGAGCCGAGCAGGGAACGAGCCCGCTGTCCGTGCCCTGCACGATCTGGGGCCCGGGGCAGGAGGCCTACGCTCGGAGACATGAGCAGCATCCCGGAGCCGGCCCGCCCGTGGCGCCCGGAGGACGGGCCGGAACCAGTGGTGTGGACGTGGCCCAAGAGCGTCCCCCCGCGCTGTGGGTGCGGTCGGGCGGCGCGTGGCGGTCCGCGCTCTGGGCGACGCGAACTGGTGGTGGCTGCTCGCCGTCGTGCCCGTCACCTTCGTCTCACAGGCGTTCTCGACCTGTCTGCAACTGGGC
>NZ_JBITGJ010000252.1:0-4189 GCF_044456925.1 Streptomyces sp. NPDC050743 | reverse complement strand
ATACAACCCCACCCTCGATCGACAAACATGCCGATCATGGCAGGCCTGCACACTCACCATCACCGTTTCACGGATTTCCCAACGGAGTCCTGAAGACCCGGGGTTCCTCGCTAGATCACGCTGAAATCCCGGACGCACGCCCGGTGCGGCGTGCCCTGCCAGCCGGCGACGCCCCCTCGCCTACTGTGGCCGCGATCGCATGCCGCCACGCCTGCTGCGGACTGTCCCTAGTCGAGCTCGGTCAGGACGCAGGAGGGGCGGCGCGGGTGAGAGGTCCTCGGTCTCCGTACAGTGCGGCGTGCAGTGCGGCTGCGAGTTCGCGGGCCCGGGCTTCGCTGCGCACGCCGTGCATCATGAAGTAGATCGGTCCCGCGTAGGCGTCCAGGTCGACCTCACGGTTTTGGATCAGGCGGGTGATCGCGACCCGGATTGCATCGTTCACGGCTTCGTCGCCGGCGTGGCCGGAGCCGGCGGTAAGTGTGTCCGCCTTGACGGTCCACCGCTGACGCTTCTCGGATTCGATGGCGACGAATACGGCGTGCTGCGCCATGGCCTGCCGATATGCGGCATGGAAGGCGTCCGTGCCTGTGGCATCCGGGATGAGGTGGGCGGGGCAGGGAACCGGGAGGGGCTGCACGAGGGGCATTGTGCCAACTATCTACGAGGCATATGCACGCCTCGCTGATTAAAACCTTCGTGTTGCTTTGGACTGAACACTGCTCTGGAGCCAGTGGGGGCAAGTAGCACGCTGTGGATGTAAGAGGTTGTCGCACGTGGCAAGTTTCGCGAGCTTCTTGTAGCAGGTCGGGGCGGCGCCAGGCCGAGGAAGGCGAGGAAGTGCGAGCCCTTTCGTTCGTATCGGACGGTGAGGCGGCGGTAGGCGATGAGCCAGGCGATCGACCGTTCGATCTTCCAGCGGTGCCGACCGAGGCGTTCGCCGGACTCGATGCCGGGCCGCGCGATGCGCGCGACGAGCCCGCGCCGGCGCAGCCAGGCCAGGTGTTCGGCGGAGAAGTACGCCTTGTCCGCGCGGAGTTTGACGGTCGGCGCCGCCGTGGTCCCCGGCGGGACCGGACGGCGGGTATGCCGCGGATGAGCGGCTTGAGGGCGAGGCTGTCGTGCATGTTCGCGCCGGACACGGCGACGGCGAGCGGGATGCCCTGGGCATCGGACAGCACCTGCAGCTTGCTGCCCTTCTTGCCGCGATCTACCGGGTTCGGCACGGTCAGTGATCCCCCCCTTTTGGCATGAACGGAGGCCGCGTCGACGATCGCCGAGGTCCAGTCCACCTCGCCCCGGGCCCCGAGTTCACCCAGCACCGCCCGGTCCAGCCGAAGCCACAGGCCGGCCTCGGTCCATACCGTGAAGCGGCGATGCGCTGTGGCGGGCGACGTGCCGAACGTCGACGGCAGATGCCGCCAGGCACAGCCGCTGGTCAGCGCGTACACCACTGCCGTGAACACGGCCCGCTCGTCACACGGAGCGGTCCCACCACCTTGCGGACGAGCAGCGAACGACGGCAGCAACGGGTCGGCCAGCTCCCAGAGTTCATCAGGAACCAGACGCTTCGAGATCAGCACCCACGACCGGTATCATGTCGCACGAACATCAAGTCACGTGAGACAACCTCTAAGCCTTGATTGGTGCGGCCGACCTGGCGGCCTGCTCGATCTTCGCGCAGTAGGCCGCACGGGCTTCCTCGTCGATCTGCTTCTCGTGTTCGGGGCGCACCCCGGTCCGGCCGTCGAGGCCCTCGCGCAGGATATCGGCGTGCCCGGCATGCCGGTTGGACTCGCCGAGGACATGGACCATGACGGCGAACAGGTTCGTGTTGGGATAAGGCTCCGGCCACCACGGCACGTGGCCGGGGGCGTCGAGGGGAAGCTCGTTGATCGTCGCGTCCGAGTGTTCCCACGTGCGCCGGTAGAACCCGATGATCTGATCGCGGGTCTCGTCCTCGGTCGCCCACAGATCGCTGCCGTTGTAGTCCTGCCACCGGGGCAGCGGTTCCGGGGAAGGGCGGTCGAAGACCTCGCCGAAGTACCTGGCCTCGACGGTGGCCACGTGTTTGACCAGGCCGAGGAGGTTGGTCCCGGTTACTGTCAAAGGTCGGCGGGCGTCGTATTCGGACAAGCCGTCGAGTTTCCAGAGCAGCGCCTTGCGGTCCCGCCGCAGTCTCCCGTGCAGATGGTCTTTCGCGAATTCATCGATCATGCGGCATGAGCCTGCCATGGGCTGCTCGTGGTCTCAAGATCCCGTACGTGGTCCGCAACGACTGTCAGAGCCGAGGCCTGGCCATGGCCGCCGCCCTGACCTGCTACAAGAAACTCGCGAAACTTGCCACGTGAGAGAACCTCTAAGTGTCGGCTTCGGGATTCCTGACTGAGGACGCGGCGACGTTGAGGATTCATCGTGACTGGTGACCATCGCCCATAGGTTCGCCCCCGGTCCGCTGCTACTGGGGTTTTCTCAGTGAAGATCATTTCCAGTGCCCGTTGAGGACGAGTGCGGCCTGGGCTATGTCACCGGTTCTGCCGGGGCTGAGGGTGACGCGCTTGAGGGTTCGCCAGCGTTCCTTCAGTTCCGCCGCTGCCCGCTTGCCGCGCGCCGTCACGTGTCTGATCAGCGCATTCGTGGCGCGGGTTCCTCGGTCCAGGGCCGTCTCAATGCGGCCTTTGGGGCGGCGCACGGGCACGTGAATGCCGATGCCGACGCCCCGATGTAGCCCTTGTCGGCGAGCGTGGGAAGCCCGCCGGCGGCGGCCTTGCACAGCGCGGCCAGTACGTGAATCCGGGCCGCGGTGATGTCCGGGGTGAAACCCGGCCGACGTCGAAGACCCACAACCGGGTGCCGTCCGGCGCGGCCAGGAACTGAATGTTGCCGCCGAAGCTCTTGTGCTTCCGGGAGAACCACAGGTCGTTGCCGTTGTCCCGGACCCCGGCCAGCCGGTCCCAGGCGATCAGCGTGCCGTCCAGCACCACGGGTGTCGTCCCCTGGGCGCGGCAGACGTCCAACACCTCGTGCAGACCAGGAGTTTGGGCGGCTGCACACCGATGCCCTCATGGAGGTGGCGGTAGCCGGTGGCCTGCGAGATCCCGGCGTCCCGGGCCAGGCAGTGCACGCAGCCGTGTTCTCGGAACCAGCGCAGCACCAGTACCGCCTGGCGGAACCGGCCCAGGGCGCGAGAGCCCTTCGGCGTGCCGATCCCGCGCCGGTGGGCGGCCGGCAACCGGGCGAGGGACTCCACGATGTGGCGTGGGACGTCGAGCGCGGCCGCATCGGTGACCAACGTGAAGCCGCTGATTCGAGCGGACATGGTCTTGGCAGACCAGTCCTACCAGGGGCTTCACGCCTGGCTTCACGCCTGCCCGGCCTCGTGGCTCACCCGGAGATCATTTCGCTGGCGAAGCCTCAGTGGGTAAGAGCCACGCTGCGCTCAGCCCCAGGTCTTGCCGGCCGGTTCCTTGATGGTGCGGTTGATCCGGTTGAAGAAGTTGGTCAGCGCGACCTCCAGGTTGATCGCGCCGATCTGCCGACCCGGCCAAACTCGCGCTCATGGACCTGCCGACCCCGGTATGACTCCCTACCGGCGAGGGACGCGTATACGCGAAGTGGTCCACGCCTGATCCCGCAGAGACGTTGAACTTCCTGAAATTGAAACCCCTGATGTCGGCGATGGTGCTCCTGCGGCCGTCGCCGACATCACGTGGAGGCCGCCGGGATCGGTGTCAGTGGACCGGTTCGAGATGGTCGGCGCCCGGGCGCCCGGCGCTCAGGTGGGCGGTGAGGAAGCGGGCGGCGCGGTCGAGTGCGGCGTCCGCCTCGTCGAGGCGGCCGTAGTGGTGCTGGAAGACGTGGGGAAGGCCGGGGCCGACTTCGAGCGTGACCTCGACGCCGTCGGCGCCCGCGCGGCCGGCCAGCCGGACCGCGTCGTCGAGGAGCACCTCGTTCGCCCCGACCTGCACGAGGAGTGGGGGCAGTCCGGTGAGGTCGGCGAACACCGGACTGGCCAGGGGATGCGCCCTGTCGCCTGCACCGACGTAGAGATCGGCGTAGGCGCGCACGTCGGCCTCTTTGAAGGCTCCCCTCCCTGAAGGACTCCGTTGGGAAATCCGTGAAACGGCCGCGTGGGCGGTGCTTATGCGGCCAGGTCGAGCCGGGCCAGGTGTGTGGTTCGGGTCGGGCCGAG
>NZ_JBITGJ010000251.1:0-4197 GCF_044456925.1 Streptomyces sp. NPDC050743 | reverse complement strand
CTGTGGAGCGAGGACCCCGCCGACACCGGCTTCCGCCGCACCTTCCTGGCCACCGTGGCCGCCCAGTCCATGGAGTTCAACGAACTGGGCATCGAATTCGGCTACACCTACGACTCCGCCGCCGTCATCCCCGACGGCACTCCCGCACCCGAGAACCCCGACCCCGTCCGCATCTACAAGCCCGCCGCCCGCCCCGGGCACCCGCTGCCCCACGCCTGGCTGGAGGACCCCGACGGCCATCGCGTGGCCCTGGCCCGCCTGGTCCGCCCCGGCCGCTTCCTGCTGATCGCCGGAGAGGACGGCCAGGCCTGGTGCGAAGCGGCCGAGAAGATCGCCACCACCACCGGGCTGCCGCTCGACGCCATCCGTGTCGGCCACCTCGACGGCGACTACCGCGACCTGCGCTCCACCTGGACCGCCGCACGCGGGCACACCCCGCAAGGCGCCGTCCTGGTACGCCCGGACCGCTTCATCGGCTGGCGCACCCACGGTGCGCCCACCGACGCGGTCGCCGACCTGACCAGCGCGCTGGACACCCTGCTGGCCCGGTAGCGGAATCCGCCACCGCTGGTGCCACCCGCTCCGCCGACCGCTGACACGGTCGGCGGGGCCACACCCCGCACCTTCCACCCCTTAGTTGTATCCCGCGACCGTGCCGCACACCGCCGTCGCGGGAGAGCCACCCGAAGGGATCCACCATGAACGACCCGACACCCACACCCGTCCCCACGGCCGACGCCCACCAAGGCCTGCACAGCGAACAGGGCGCCCTGCGCGGGGAGCACCCCGGCCGCGCGGCCCAGCCCGTCATCAAGGTGGTCGACCTCGCCTGGCTCGAGTTCACCAAGCCCGACCTGGACCGCGCCGAGACCTTCGCCCACGACTTCGGCCTGACCACCGCCGCCCGCACCGACGACGCCCTCTATCTGCGCGGCGCCATGGCCGGCACCCACTGCCTGATCATCCGCCGCGGCCCCTCCTCCCGGTTCATCGGCCCCGCCTTCCAGGCCGCCGACGCCGCCGACCTCGACCGGCTGGCGAGCGCCACCGGCCACAAGGTCCGCCCCCTCACCGAGTACGGCGGTGGCAGCGCGGTGGACCTGCTCGACCCCTCCGGCATCCCGGTCCGCGTCGTCCACGGCGTCACCGAGCAGCCCGCACAGCCGCTGCAGCAGCCGCTGGTCCTCAACACCGGCACCACCACCGCGGCCGCCCGCATCAACGCCACCCAGCGCCCGCCCCGCACACCCTCCCAGGTGCAGCGTCTGGGCCACATCGTGCTCTCCACCCGGGTCTTCCAGCGAGCCCTGGACTGGTACCTGCAGCACCTCGGCCTCATCGTCAGCGACTTCCTCTACCTGGACGGGCAGCGCGACCGCGGCCCCACCATGGCCTTCATCCGCTGCGACCGCGGCAGCGAGCCCGCCGACCACCACACACTGGCCATGCACCTGGGCCCCGACACCGGCTATGTCCACTCCGCCTACCAGGTCGCCGACCTCGACATGCTGGCCGCCGGCGGCGAGTACCTGCGCGAGCGCGGATACCGCCGCTCCTGGGGCATCGGCCGGCACATCCAGGGCAGCCAGATCTTCGACTACTGGCGTGACCCCGACCGCTTCATGATGGAGCACTTCGCCGACGGCGACGTCTTCGACCACACGCTGGAACCCGGCTGGGCCGCCATGTCCGCCTCCGGCCTGGCCCAGTGGGGCCCGCCCGCCACCCGCGACTTCCTCGGCACCACCCCTTCGCCGGGAGCGCTCCTGCAGGCGATCTCCGCGCTGCGCGAGGACAACGAAATCGACCGCGCCCGCCTGCTGGGCCTGATGAAAGCGCTGAGCAAATGACCGCCAACGCCCCCGAGCACGTGCCCGTCGTGGTGATCGGTGCCGGGCCCACCGGGCTGACCGTCGCCACCCTCCTCGCCCGCCATGGCGTGCCCGCCCTGGTCCTGGAGCGCCACCGAGCCCCGTACCCACTGCCGCGCGCCGTCCACCTGGACGACGAGGTGCACCGCATCCTCCAGGCCATGGGCATCCATGAGACGTTCAGCGAGATCAGCCGCCCCGCCCGCGGTATGCGGCTGCTGGACGGCTCACACCGGGTACTGGCCGAGTTCCTGCGCGACAACCCCCGCGGTCGGAACGGCTTTCCCCAGGCCAACATGTTCGACCAGCCCGAACTCGAGCAGTTGCTCCGGGACAACCTCACAAACCACCCCCTGGTGACGCTGCGCGGAGGCATCGAGGTCACCGCCGTGACCCCGCCCCCGCACAACGGCGCTCCGGTGGAGGTCTCCTTCCGGGACGAGGACACCGGTGGCTCCCACACGCTCCTGGCCGACGCGGTCCTGGGGTGCGACGGCGCCAACAGCCTGGTCCGCGCCTCCATCGGCTCCCGGATGCAGGACCTCGCCACCGCCCAGCAGTGGCTCGTCGTCGACGTCCGCTGCCGCCGGCCGCTGCCCGCCTGGGACGGCGTCCACCAGGTATGCGACCCGCAGCGCGCGGCCACCTACATGCGCGTCGGCGAGGACCGCTACCGCTGGGAATTCCGCCTGCGCGCCGGCGAGCAGCCGGAGGAGCTCACCGACCGCAAGCGTCTGCTCGCGCTGATCGCCCCCTGGACGCCGGGCATCGCCGAAGACGAACTGCACGTCCTGCGCACCGCCTCGTACACCTTCCGCGCTCAAGTCGCCGACCTCTGGCGCAAGGGCCGCATCTTCCTGCTCGGCGACGCCGCCCACCTCACGCCACCCTTCATCGGGCAAGGGATGGGCGCGGGTATGCGCGACGCCCACAACCTCGCCTGGAAGCTCGCCCGCGTCCTCACCGGCCGCGCGAACGAGACCCTGCTGAACAGCTACCAAGCCGAACGCCACCGCCACGCACGGCAGCTGATCCGCACCGCCGTGGGCGTCGGCGCTCTCATGACCGGGGGCGGAACGGGCACCGCACTGGCCCGCAATGCCTTCCTGCCCGCCCTCGCCCGCCTGCCGGGCGCCTCCGATCGCGTACTGTCCGCTGTCAGCCCACCGCTGAGGCCGGGGCCCCTGATCAGCTCCCGCCGGCGCCTCCGCCACCCGCGCCCCGGGACCCTGTGCCCCCAGCCCCTGATCCCAGACACCGACGGCACCCCCCGTCCGCTGGACGATCTGCTCGGCGACGACTTCGCGCTCCTGGCGACCGCGCCGCTCAGCCCGGCCCTGCACGCGCTGGTACGAGCGCTGGACGCCCGCGTCATCCAACTGCAAGACACCAGGGGACCGGAGCCCGGCACAGGCAGCCCCGACCTTGGTGCCGATCCGGGCACCAGCGAACTGGTCCACTGGATGGGCACCGCGGGTGCCGTCCTCCTCCGCCCCGACCGGGTCGTCCTCGCCACCGCGGCCCGGCCCCGCCCCGGCAGGACGTGCGGAGACGACCTCGCGGCCGCCGCAACAGCCTGGGCACCCATGCTGTGCAGCCGCGCCCGCGTACAGTCCCGAACCAACGAAGGAGGACCAGCGTAAAGCAGACGCTGTGCTCCTGGACAAGCAGGAGAAGGACGCTTCCGCTCAGGGCGAGACCAAGCCCCAGCGAGAGTCGTCGGATGGCGAGGGCGACAGCAGCACCGACCAACAGCGCTGGAGGACGGTCCCGAGCTCGGCCAGACCAACGTGTCGGCGCCCTGCCCGCCCCCGTCGGCGGACGAGATATCGCATACCCCGAACTGCCTCTCGGCAGCCCGAGATCGAGACACCTGGGGCGAAGCTGGACCAGCGGCTCACCTTCGTGATGGGAAACCATCTACCTGGTCCCGGGAAACGAGCTTCGAAAGCGCGGGTGTAGTACCTGCCAGCGCATTCCGTCGGTTCCCCAAAGACCAGATCACCGGAGAGAGCGAGGACGCTGGCTGATCCCCGGACCGCTGCTGCGGCCCTCGGTCCACACCCTCCGGCACGGTCTCGCTGCCAGGTGGCCGTTCACTGCGGGCCGGGGTACCTCCGCTGCGGCGGGCGCAGGTCCGCGGAATCTGGAGGAACCACCTTCGGTCGGCCTGCGGGGGTCGGGGTTGCCGGTTGCGGCTTAGGTCGAGGCGCGCCGCAGGATGAGTGAGGGCAGGCTCACCAACTTCCTTAATCATCCCTGGTGTTGCGCATGTATGGTTGCGTGCATGGAGTTGCTGCGTATATCGACGGCCGCGAAGCGTCTC
>NZ_JBITGJ010000250.1:0-4304 GCF_044456925.1 Streptomyces sp. NPDC050743 | reverse complement strand
CCTGACGGCGATCCGGCCATCCCTGCCCTGCTCCGCAGGAGTCCGATTCCTCCCCGGCCCGAAGGCCGGGGCATCCTCGGAGGAACCCGGTGAAGTCGGCGTGGCCACCATTCACGCTCGAAGCCGAGCAGACTCCAGCCGTCCTATTCGCCGTGCCACAGCAGTGGCGGGGCGATTCCCCGGATGTAGGGACTGATCCGCGCCTCCCGTTTCTGGGTCGATACTCGCGGGTGATGCAGGGGCAGGCCTTTGACGAACAGAGTGTGCTCGTGTGCGGCAACCGTCGAGCCTGTCCCGCTCGGAAATACGATTCTGGGTCTGGCCTGCAGCTTCTCCACGCAGGGCGGCGGCCTGCACAGCGCCTGGGACGATCTGTCGATGCCACTGTCGATCCTCACCACGCTGGTCCACAATCTGATCAAGGTGCCCGCTGCCGTGCTGCGCAGCCGCGTGGCCAAGGATGCGGAAGTCTTGGCGTTACGGCACGAGAACGCGGTGCTGCGCCGCCAGATCGCCCGGGTCCGCTACGAGCCGGCCGACCGGATCTGGCTCGCCGTCCTTTCCCGGCTGGTCCCGCAGGAACGCCGGCGCCACGTATTCGCTGTCACGCCGACCACGCTGCCGGCCTGGCACCGGCAACTGATTGCGCGGAAGTGGGCGTTCTCCCAGCACCGCCGCCTCGGCAGGCCGTCCACCGCGTCCACCGTCAAGCAGCTCATCCTGCGCCTGGCCAAGGAGAACAGTACGTGGGGCCACCGCCGCATACGGGGCGAACTCGCGCGCCTGGGCTACTCGATCGCCCCGTCCGCGGTCTGGGAGATCCTGCACGCGGCCGGCATCGATCCCGCTCCGCAGCGCTCCGGCCCGACCTGGCGTGAATTCCTCAACGCCCAGGCCCACGGCATCCTCGCCGCCGACTTCCTCCACATCGACACCATCTCGCTCAAACGCCTATACGTCCTGGTCTTCATTGAGCACGACACGAGGCGCGTCCACCTCGCCGGCGTCACCGCCCATCCCACCGCCCGGTGGACCGTCCAACAGGCCAGGAATCCCACCATGGCGCTGGGGTGTCGGATGGACTCCCTGCGCTTCCTCCTCCGCGACCGGGACCACAAATACGCCGCCGTTGTCGACGCCGTCTTCCAGGCCGACGACGTGGAGATCCTGCTCAGCCCGCCTCGGGCACCGAAGGCGAACGCGATTTGCGAGCGAGCCGTGGGCACCCTGCGCCGCGAAGTCCTCGACCGGATCCTGATCTACAACGAGGCCCACGCCCAAGCGGTCCTGACCGAGTACATCCGGCACTACAACCAGCATCGTCCCCATCAGGCTCGGCAACAACTGTCCCCAGAGGGCACTCAACCGCCCGCCCCGGCCACCGCCACCGACCTCCAGGCCCACCGGATCCGACGACGGCCCGCCCTCGGCGGCCTGATCAATGAGTACCGCCACGCTGCCTGACCGAATGGCATCGCCGCAGCGCACAGCATCGAATCGTATTTTCGAGCGGCACACGTCACCGACCTCCGCCGTACCAACGAGACGGTCTATCCCGTGGGCCTCGCTGATCTGGTTGCCCGCGTCTGTGACGGCCGCATCCCCCCGCATCCCCTCGTGCTGACCTGATCCCTGACTCGCTCGGTTGTACTCGGCCGCCGGCTACCAGGGCGGTGGCAGCGCCGAGGCCCGATTGCTTGCTAGGCGCAGTGACCGGAAGAACTCGGTTAGGCGTTCCGTGCGTCGATGAGGGCTGGTGACGTCCTCAGCCGGGGGCCCAGGGCCTGCAGCCTTGGCGCGACTCAACTGTTGAGCGTCCACCCGCTCAGCAGACCCGCTTGACGTTTCACTCCCCTGAGTTGCTCGCGCTGTGCCTGCCGTGTTAATTCCCAGCTCAGCAGTGGCTGCTGCGAGCCGTAGGCTCTGTTAGCCAGTTGGTGGATGCGCTCCTCCGCGAGGCGAAGGTGACGCCCTAGCCGTTGGACGGCGCGGTTGTTGTGGCGTATCCAGAAGGCTCCGATACCAACCAAGCATGCTGCCACGTAGATGCCGGGAGAGGTGAATGAAAAGTTGTCACTTGAGACCGTCGAAACAGCGGCAAGGATTCCGAGTATACCGATCATTTGCATACGGTTGGCGACGCGCTGCACTAATTCTGCTCGGATGGCTCTGTACTCCTCCAGCAAGAGCGCTATGGCCTCCGGTTCCTTGCCAGCAGCGCACAGGCTTGTCGCCTGCCTACTCGGTGTAGGTGACACCGTTCCCCTCCAGGTCAGTTACAGCTGGCCGGTGCTTCTCTACGCTCTACCCGTCTACCGAAGAGGTGAACCGTTTCGGCAAACCCCTCAACACACGCGACCTCGTGTCGCACCTGTACCTAGAAAGTGCCCTCCGCCTGGACCGACAGGACCCCTCAGCAAGGTTCATCGTCCCCGCGGCCGACCTGACGATCACCGCCGCAATCGCAGACCTGTTGGAGAACGGAGCGACCCGGCATGAGTGACCTGCTGTCGTCGGAGCGTCTGCGGGCCGACCTCGCCCGGCATCTGTCCAAGAGTGGCGCCCTGTGCAGTCCGGAATGGGAAGCGGCCGTGTTGTCGGTGCCGCGCGAGGCGTTCCTCTCCCGCGGCTGGTTCGAGTACGACAAAGACGGCTGGTACCGGCCGGCATCCGGGGACTCAGCGGCCGGGCTCGCGCGGATCTACGAAGACGACACCCTCGTCACGCAGGTGGCCGGTGGCGTCTTCCCCGAGCAGGTCGAGGGACGCATCGTGGCGGCCCCCTCGTCGTCGTCCACGCTGCCGAGCCTGGTCGTGCGGATGCTGGAAGACCTGCGGGTGAGCCAGGGAGCGCGCGTTCTGGAGAGGCCCGGTCCTCACCGAGGATTCCGGACTTCAAGAACGCCTTCACCAGCGCCGGGATGCGTTTGTCTCCGACGCGAGCGCGCACCCTGTCCATCAGGGCCGCGTGCGAGATCTCGTCGAACGAAGCCCGGACTTACTACCCGTATCGAGGACCTCGCGGCCGCGTTGCGGGCCGGGGCCGCCGGGCTGTACTGCGCGGTGGCGGCCGTCGAGTTGCTGATCGGCCACGATCGGTGGCTGCACCGTGACGACTTCGTCGCCGCGTTCGTCGAGGTCGTCCCCGCGCTCGGGGACGGGACGCCGTTGGCGTTCGTCGACTGGCCGCGGGTGGCGGCCCAGCTGGGACGCGGGCGGCTGGCCTGCTCCGGTGGCGAGGGCCAGGTGCTGCGGCTGTGCGCGAGCCTGGCCGAGGGCGTCCCCATCGATCTCGCGGAGGCACTGACCAGTTTGGACGCCCCGACGGTGACGCTGGCGGCATGAGCGATGCTGCACGCGGGCAGCTGCCTGGGCGCCGCGCACGTCTTGCGGAACGGGGACGCGCGATGACCTGCGTCCGCGTCACCCGCGATCACCACCCGCTGCAGGGCCACAGCCTTCAGGTTCTCGGGCAGATGCACTGCCGCGGGCGGCTGGAGCTCCTGCTCGTCCTCCCCGACGGCAGCAAGTCCCTGATCCCGGCCGCCTGGACCGACTACGCAGCCGGCCACGAGCCCGGCACCGGAACAGCCCCGTCCCAGTGCCAGGTCCTCGCCGCGCCCGAGGACTTGACGGCGGCCCGCGTCGTGGTTTCCGTGCTTCTCGCACGGACGATCGACCAGCCGGAGCAGGCTGCACGGCATCTCCCGCGCAAGGAGGATGACCGTGCAGCCCGTCCAACTCAGTCTGCTCCCCGAGCAGTTGTCCCCGCCGCCGAAGCAGCTGATCGGCCAGCTCCCGCCCCCGCAGGTGCAAGAGGCCCTCACGCAGCTCGCCCGTCTGATCGCCGAGATGAGCGCCGCGCACCGCGAGGAGGCCGACGATGAGTGAGAACAGCAAGGTGACCCCCGCCCACCGGCAAAGAGCGGCTGTCGTTTACGTTCGCCAGTCCCCCCTCCTTCAGCTGGAACGCAACAAGGAGTCCACCGCCCGCCAGTACGATCTGGTCGAGCGCGCGGTGGTGCTGGGCTGGTCTCGCGCGGCGATCGGGGTCGTGGATGAGGACCAGGGCCATTGCGGTTCGAGCACGGCTGGACGGTCGGGGTTCGCCGAGCTGGCCGCCCGGATCGGCCTGGGTCAGGTCGGGATCGTGCTGGCCCTGGAGGTCAGCCGGCTGGCCCGCAACAATGCGGACTGGTACCGGCTCCTGGGTGCGCCACGAAGTACTACGGATTCGTGTGGAGATGGAAGGGCTCCACCGCCTGGCCGTCGCAGCGGTCGGGTGAAGCTGGAGGCAGTCTGATC
>NZ_JBITGJ010000249.1:0-4381 GCF_044456925.1 Streptomyces sp. NPDC050743 | reverse complement strand
TCGCCACGGCGAGCCTTCTGTACGTGCGCATGTGTCTCCTTGATCGCGTACACACAGGAGACACACGGCGGCACGGGAGAGTTGTACGGCGAGGGGGCCCCCCCCCGGGGCGGCCCGCGGCGGGGGGCCCGGGGGCCGTACCGGCACCCGGGCCCCGAGCTTTCAACACCATCTACCGGCACACCGTGCCGGCCCTCTTTGTCCGCAGCCTCCGCCTGGGAGGGCGGGGCTGCGGGGATCGCGTATGCGTGACCGGGGACCACCTTCCAATCCGGGGCCTGCGGTACCCGGGCGGACTTCTTCCTCGCCCGGGCGATCCTGATGGCGTCCTGCTCCTTACCTTCGGTTACTCGGTTGTACTGCTGGATACTTCGGGTACTGCTCGCGGCTCCTGAGGGCCGCGTCCTGCTTGGCCTGCATGCCGGCAGTTCATGTCTGCCGTGCCTCATCGACCTCTTGAGTACAACAGAAACGGTAACCCTGCGACGGGGCAATGTCTACTGTGACCGCAACAGATTTTACTCAGAGACGATGCATGCAATTCTGCCGTAGGTACACCTCAAAGAGTGATCTACTGGGGTGAATCCCTGCTCGGCGGGCCCACGCTGTACCCGGCGACACAACCGATCCAGGGCGCGGTGGCAGCGCGGGTCCGACACGCAGACGGCGCACACGCAGGCCACCAGGCACCTGTGGTTGGTGAGGGTGACGGCCCCGCCGGAATCGCTCATGCTCGTGACGTCGCCAGCGCCTTCGCCGAGGGTCTCGAACCGGCTCCGGCCGCGGGGACGGCCAGACCCTTCCCCTCGTGGTCTCCGAGCTCACCACCAACGCCCTGCGCCGCGGCGGCGACCGGTACACCCTCGAACTCGTGGCCACCGACGATGCGCTGAACGTCGCCGTCAGCGACCTCAGTCCTGCACCTTTGCGGGAGCGTGGCCCCGACCTCAACGGGGGCGCCGGCGGGTTCGGATGGCAGATGGTCCGCCGACTTACCAACAAGGTGACGATCGCCCCCGGCCGGCCCCGGACGGGGCAAGACCATCCGCGTGCGCCTGCCGCGGTGATCTGCCTTGGCAGGCTCCGACGGGAACGTGATCCGAACCGGAAACGGCATTGCCGCCGGAAACCCTCGCCTCAGCCGACTGAGCCCCGCGGTCCGGTCGTTGGCCATGGCCGGCTGCGCCGCCTGAAGGGGTCGCTTTCCCGGAACAGACCGCAGTGTGCAGCTTCATCTGCACCGAATCCTTCAGGTTGCTCACCGAGCCATGCTGTGGGGGACGGCCGGTTCCAGCCAGAGGTTGCGGTAGTCGTTCGGGTCGCCTCCGAGCTGAAGCGAAATGAGGTGGTCGTACTTGGTGGCTCTGCGACTGTGACAGCGGATGTACGTGACATTGGACAGCATCCTGGCACGGCCGTGTTCGCGATGTTCGTGGGAAGCGACAACACCGTCTGGCCTGAGGTCCGAGTCTCGTCGTGTCAGTTCCCTGCTTGCCCGGTCCCGATGGTCAGCCCGGGCGCGACAAGAGCGAGCCAGCGGGCGCGGGCCGTGGGTGACTGATCGGTGGGCGCCGTGGAGAACAGCAGGTACACGTCGATGACAGTGATGTCGGGGTGGATGTCGCCGTCGTGGCCTGGCCGGCGCAGATAAGGGTAGCTCGCCCGGCTCCATCCGTTCCGGAACCGCTTCAGCGCGGTGTCGATGTCGGCTCCAGCGTCGCGCGGACGTGGGTGGTGACGGCGGCGATGTCGCCCGGGTCGGTCAGGTCGGCCGCCCAGGTGGCCGCGACCGGTCCAGCCTCAACGATCACGGCCACGGTCGGCGCCGGCAGCCGCAAACCTCGCGCAGCCCGGCCGACCGGTGTGCCACGACCTGGCGCTCGTGCTCCGCCCGCTCCTTACAGCCGCACGTGCTGCATCGCGGCGGGCCTGTTCCGCGGCCTGCCCGCGTCGCCACACGAAGTCTTCCGCCTCGATAGCGGCCTGCTCGCTCAGCCGGTTCTCGAGGACCGAGCTGTGCTCGCCGGCACCGAGGCTGGGCAGCTCATGGTCGTTCTCCGCGGCGATCCGGGCGCAGCGGGCGCCGAAGGTGGATCACGCGGCCGCAGTTCTCTCACTGCCGGGCATCTCGCCGCCGCTCATGTCGCGACAAGCTCCCTGGTGAACAGGCGCTGCGCCGACCGCTGGCCGTACCGGGCGATGTGGTCGCGGACGATCCGGTGGTGTGTGCGGCGAGCGCGCGGCGCGGTCATCGCCCGCCACAGGAACCCGCCCACCCCGGCCGCCACCCGGCCTATGCCGCTGAGCACCGAGCCCACATCCATCTACGCTTCCCCCCTCGTGGTTGGTGTCCTGCCGCAGCGAGGCCCGCCCCAGTGTGCGGGGCGGGCCAGCGAGTCGTTTCAGGTGGTGGTGGGCCAGGCCCGCAGCAGGGCGGCGATCTTCCCGGCCGTGCAGGCCGGATCCAGGAGCAAGTCTTTGAGGGCGATGGCGTCCTCGCGACCGGGTTTGACTGTGATTCCGGCGGCCTCGAGGTACATGACGCCGGATGCGGCGGCGACGGCGAGGTTGGACCGCTCCAGCCAGCGGCAGCGGCCCAGCGTGTGCACCAGGGCGGCGGCCTTGGCGTAGGGGCCGTCGTAGACGGCCTGCTCGAACAGTGCGGCGCGGTGGCGGGCCACCGCCGAGATGGGAACGCCGTAGTCGTCAGGTGCCGGATCGTTTGCTCCGGCCACCTCGGCAACCTGCAGGATCCAGGGCACGTCGATGTTCAGATCCATCAGGCGGCGCGTGCTCCCCGCGGTGGCTGCTGGGCGTCCTCGGCTTCGTCGAAGACGCTCTGATGTTCGGCCAGGAAGCGGGCGGCTGCGTCGACCGCGCGGGCGCGCAGGCCGCTGGCGTCATCCTGCACGAGACGGGCGAGGTAGTCGCCGATGCTCAGTCCGAGGTCGGCGGCGCGTTTCTTTGCGAGTTCTGCGACGTCTTCATCCACGCGCGCGCCCAGCTGTGTCTTCGCCATACCAGCATGGTAACAGATGTTACCACGGGAGGGGGCGACAGCGGCGGCAGGTGCATCCTCCGTCCGGTTCCCGTTGAAGAGGGCTGAGCGTACATGATCGTCGGGGAATCGCCTGACGGGCGTTTCATACGTGCTTCAGCGAGCCAGACGCCGATCCTGACGGTGTCACCGCCGACACGGATGGTCTGGCGGGCAGTGGGTCGCGGGCCTGCGCGGTGCAGGAAGAGCTCCAGCAGGTGGACGGTCGGGGCGAAGGTGCGGCGAGCGGGGCGACGCAGAAGGGGCCCGCGCTTGCGGGCCCCTTCTTCTGGTAGCGGGGACAGGATTTGAACCTGCGACCTCTGGGTTATGAGCCCAGCGAGCTACCGAGCTGCTCCACCCCGCGTCGGTGATGCCACTGTACATGGTGGATCATGCGGGACTCGCCTCGGGCGTCAGCCGCCGCGGACGATGTTCTCCGCCTGGGGGCCCTTCTGGCCCTGGGTGACGTCGAAGGTGACCGTTTCTCCCTCAACCAGTTCCCGGTATCCGTTGCCCGTGATGTTGGAGTAGTGCGCGAAGACGTCCGGTCCGCCGTCCTGGGCGATGAAACCGAAGCCCTTCTCGGCGTTGAACCACTTCACAGTGCCGCTGGCCATACTGCCGTCCTTCGCTCTCGCTGGGATGCCTCAGCTGGGTGAGACGGGGGCCTTCCAAGGAGAAGACACCCGGCATCCGTCCTACCCCACTCGCAGTCCGGTTATACGATCACTAAGCCCCCACCCGCTCTCGGCCGGTATCGGCGGCAGTACGCGATGGATCAGAGCACCGCAGCCGAGTAGGCGGTGCCGGTTCCGATCTCCAGCACGTTCATGTCCGGCTCCACCTGGAGGTCCTCGAGCATGCGCAGCACGAGTGAGGGGAGCGTGCTCGAGCTGGTCGGTTCCCGCATGATCTCGCCGCGGATGTCCGTCGGCTTGATCGTGCCCGCGATCTGCGTCCCCAGGGATTCGTCGGCGTAGCAGGCCTCGAGCCAGCCGTCCCCGTGCTCCAGGACAGGGGTCCAGGCGGTAGGCGATGAGCCGGGCACCACGCGGAAGAACCCTTTGCGGAGGAACCCGTGCCTGGGTACTGCCGCGGCGGCGTCCTTCCACGGTTGTGTGCGCAGGGAGCCACTGGCGGTCATGCTTTCGATGAGCTGACGGAGGAGCTGTTCGTGGTTGCTCACGGCTTCCTTTCCAGTAGGTCGGCCAGGGCTGCGCACATCGGCAGGCCGGTCTCCAGCCAATGAGCCTTTCCCGGTAAGCGATCATGCCTGTGTGTGATCGTTCAGATGGTGCGGTCGTATTCGAGCTGGAGCAGGACGAGGGCTGCGGCGGCGAT
>NZ_JBITGJ010000248.1:0-4453 GCF_044456925.1 Streptomyces sp. NPDC050743 | reverse complement strand
AACCGGCGCTCACGGCCGACCCACGTAAACGGGATCTTGCCGTCCAACGCCCACTGACGAAGCGTCATCGGATGTATCCCGAGACGCTTCGCAGCTTTGGACATGCGCAGCAACTCCATGCACAGAACTATATATGCACAACACTAGGAATATCTAAGGAAGTTGATGAGCCTTCTCACCTTGTCCGGCCGATCCGCAGTCGGGCTGAAGGTGAGGAGGCTCGGGCCGGGATTGCGGATCGGGTGCGGGTTACCAACTGCTCTTGGTCACGTCGGGGAGCTCGCCCGCGTGGGCCATCTCGCGCTCGCGGATGCGAGACAGGCCAAAAGCGCGCAGGTGGCCACGGGGGCGCCCGTCCACAGCATCGCGGTTGCGCAGGCGGTCGGCGATGTCGTAGACAGCGAGCCGTAGAGCGCGGATGTCGGTGATCAGGTCACACCAATGCTCGTACGGCGCCGGACGGGCAGAGTCTCGACGTCGGTTGCGGCACCTGGCCGCGGGCGTCGGACGGATCAGGGGCTGGCCGGTGGGGCGGGGCGCACGGCGAGCAGGGCGATGTCGTCGGTGCTGTCGGCGCCAAGCCCCCCCAGCAGTTCGTCGCAGAAGACGTCCAGGGGTTCGCGGGCGAGGGCGGCGGTGTGCTGACGCAGCCGGGTCAGCCCGCGGTCGAGGGACTCACCGCGGCGCTCGATCAGTCCGTCGGTGTACAGCAGCACGGTGGAGTGCGCGGGCATCTCGTCGACGGCGGTCGGGCGCCGGTGCTCGGGATCCATGCCGATCAGCAGTCCCGCGCCCGTCTCCAGATAGCGGGTGTCGCCCGCGGCGGTGGTCAGCAACGGCGGCAGGTGCCCGGCACAGGAATGGTGCAGGACCCACGAGCCCTGCTCCTGGGGGCGTTTGACAAGACCGTAGATGCACGTCGCGGTCGCCTCCTGGATCAGCGTGTGACTGGCGATGTCCAGGCGGCGCAGGACCTCGCCGGGGGGCTCTTGGCGGTCCACGGCGATACCGCGCAGCATGTTGCGCAGGGCGCTCATGGCGACCGCCGCCTGCAGGTCGTGGCCGGTCACGTCGCCGATGGCCAGGACGGTGTCGCCGCGGGGCAGGACGAAGGCGTCGTACCAGTCACCGCCGACCTGGGCGATGGTCTGCGCGGGGGTGTAGCGGGCGGTGATCTGGAGGTGTTCGACCTGCGGCAGCTCGGGCAGCAGGACGCGTTGGAAGCGCTCGGCGATGTGCCGGGTCTGCTGGTACAGCCGCGCGTTGTCGACTTGCAGAGCCAGTCCGCGCACCAGGTCCTCGACCAGCGGGAGATCGTCTTCGGTGAAGGGATGGTCGGCATCGGTGCGGGCCACGGTCAGTGCGCCGAGGACCTCGCGGCGAGACCGGAGCGGGGCGATGACAGCGCTGTGCGCACCCAACTGCTCGAACAGTTCCAGCTGCCGGGCGTGCAGCGGGTTCTCCGCCCGGCTGGGCGGAACAATGTCGGCGAGCAGCAGGGGCCCCGCCCCCCGCAGCACCCGCGGCAGCGGCCCGCCGTCGCCCTCAGGCACCGGCGGCAGCGGCCCCTCGTAGCCGCCCGGAGCCAGCGCCTCGGGGGTGCAGTGGACCACGACGGCCCGCTCCAGCCGACCGCCCTCGTCCAGCAGGTCAACCGTGCACCAATCCCCCAGCCGCCCGGTCAGCACCCGGCATGCCCGCCGCAGCCCCTCCAACAGGTCCAGCGTGCTGGCCAGCGCCGCCTGGGCATCCGCCAGCAACGTCAGACGGTCCAGCAGCGCCTTGTCGCCTCGATCATCGCCCATGCCTTACACCTTCCTCCCCGCCGGCCTGCGGCGACAGCACCGCCTCGTGCAACACGCGCGGCAGCCCGTACACCAAGCCGTGGCGCCGCTGCACCACCTGACCACGGCCCGGCCCGGTCAGTCCTCGGTGTCCTCGTCGTCAACGTCGGCCGGCCGCTGGCGGTGATGTTGAACAGGTAAGGAACTCGTGGGAGTCCCGAATCGGCTCCGGAGTGGGTGCGGGGGCGCGCAGCGGAGAAGGCCAGCGCCTGATTCGGCTCCGTAAAGACGCGGGACGTGCGCGGCCCGGCCTGTGCTGTACAGGCCGGGCCGCGCATACCTGTGGTCAGGACGGTTCGGTGCCCGTATCGCACCCAAGCGTCTCGGGCGGACGCCGGCTGTTCCCGCTCGCCCGTCCCGTACGGTTCACCCGGTGCTGCCCCAGGACCGAAGGCGATCGGCGATGTCGTAGACGGTGAGCCGCAGCGTGCGGATGTCGGTGATCAGGTCCCGCCACGGCTCGAAGGAGTCGTCGATCTCCTCCCCGGAGGCCCGGATGTACGCGACGGCCACGCCGTAGGCGAAGTACGCGTTGCGCGCCGGCAGCGGGCGTAGCAGGACCAGCTGCTCAAGCAGGGCGGCAGCCCGCCAGTAGGCGTCGGGCTCGCCCATCTCCAGCTGTGGTGTGTTCACTCGGTGCCGGGCGACGGCGGCCACCAGGCCCGAGTAGTCCCGGACCCCGAGTTCCTTGCCGAGCAGTTCTTCCTGTCGGTCAAGGAGCCACCGGATGTCGATATGCAGGTCCAAGGGTCAGGCTGCCCGCCCCGCGGTGTTTCGCCGGGCCGGGGCGTCGTCAGGGAAGGCCTCGTCGAAGGCCTCGGCGAGGCCGGGCCGGGCGATGATCTGGCGGAACACGGCCGTCGCCTTGCTCAGCTTGATCTGGTTCTCTTCCTCTATGGCCAGCTCGGCCAGGTAGGCGCGCACGCTCTGTCCGCGGGCTGCGGCAACCGCAGCGAACCGGTCCCTGGTCTCGGAGTCGACCTTTACGGTGGTGTCAGCCATACCCCGAGTATGCACCTATGGGTACCTTCGCGAATACCAGTCGCGGGGATTGTGACTGAGTCCTTGAGCTGGCCCTTGAGCGCGTTTGTTGGCCCGGCTGAGCGTGGAGAGTGGCCCGTAGGGTAGCGGTTGCCTCCCTCACCTGCGGGTATTCGCGGGAACTGGTACGAGAAGCTGCTCGGCGGAGCTGTGCTGGGGGTATGGAGTCATCGGTCCGTACACCGGCCGTCGCGTCGGGGACGGTGTGGTCGCATAACTACACCCTGAACGATCTCGTCACGCCGTACGCCGTGGACCCGGCGGCGGCCGCGAGGCTGGAGACAGGCTCGGGGTGGACGCGTCGGTGGACGGCGGTGTGGAGGGCGTCCCGGGCGGAGGTGGTCTGCTCGGTCCAGGATCTGGCCTGCTTCCCAGCGCTCGTCTCGGCGCCGGTGCGTGGGTTCACATGGCGGGCGAGGCAGCGGCATCGGCCCGGCCTGCAGTACATGCTGGCCACGGGCAGGATGCACGGCTTCGAGAGCCTGGCCGAGCGCCGCCTGCTGCTGGCGTTGGACTTCCTGAACGGGGTCAACGAGGTGTTGTCCCAGCCCTTCAGGTTGCGGTTCACCGCCCTCGGCGGCTGCGAGGACCACATTCCGGACTTCCTGGTGCTGCTGCCCGGCACAGCGGTACTGGTCGACGTCCGTCCCGGTCATCTGATCGCGGACGAGGATCTGGTGAAATTCGCCGCGGCCGAGCGGGCGGCCGCGGCGGCTGGATGGTGGTACCTGGTGGTGACCGGCTGGCGTCGGCACGTGGCCACCGGGCTCGACGCGCTGTCCGCCCGTCGTCGTCCGATGACCGACCGGCTGGGGCTGCACAGGGAACTGCTGGAGCTGGTCGCCGAGCACCCGTGGCGGTTCGGCGAACTGACGGATGCCACCTCGTTGCCGGCTGTCGCCCGCGCGCATGCCGTTCATCTCCTCTGGCACCGGCGTCTGGCGGTGGATCTGGCCCAGCCGCTGGGCGACGCTTCGTGGGTCTATCCGGCAGGGAGGCCGTGATGGTCGAGGGGCAGCAGCGTTCCCGGAGCGAGGATCTGCAGGATCACGCCTTGACCAGGGTCGAGATCAGGATGGCGCATCTGCTGGAGGTCCATACCGGCTACCGCAGCGGCAGCCGTTTTTGGGCTCTGCCGGGAGAGCCCAAGCCTGAGTACGACCTGGAGGACACCACTTTGACCGAGCGGCGCCGGGCGAAGGTGGCCGAGCTGAGGGGGTTGGACCGGCGGGAGGCCAAGCATCTGGGGTTGGAGTGGATCAGCGAGCGCACGCTGAAGCGGATGGCCGCTCAGTATGCCGAGCATGGGCTGATGGGCTTGGCGGATGGCCGGTGGACACCGCCGCTGCGGGGCCGGCGGATGGTCGGTGAGGAGGTCGCCGAGGCGATCCGGGCCGTTCACGCCGAGTGCCTGCACCGCTCGAAGGTCAGCATGAAGACCAAGGAACGGCTGATTCACCGGGTTCCTCCGAAGATGCCCCGGCCTTCAGGCCGGGGAGGAATCGGACTCCTGCGGAGCAGGGCAGGGATAGCCGGATCGCCGTCAGGGCGATCCGGCGTCCACCCCG
>NZ_JBITGJ010000247.1:0-4561 GCF_044456925.1 Streptomyces sp. NPDC050743 | reverse complement strand
GTTCCAGATCCAGCGGCAGCGATCCCACTCGGCTTCGAGCCGGCCCCTGGCCGTGTTCGACAGGCGCACACGGAAGGTGTACCGGGCATGCCCGGAGTCCTTCGCGGTCGCCTCCGTCGTCATGCATCCGAACCTACCCGAGAGGACCGACAGTCGAGAGCTCTCGATCATCATGGGCGACATCACCGCCGTGCGGGGTGGACGCCGGACCGCCCCGACGGCGATCCGGCCATCCCTGCCCCGCTCCGCAGGAGTCCGATTCCTCCCCGGCCCGAAGGCCGGGGCATCCTCGGAGGAACCCGGTGAAGACCGGGAAGTGGCCGACTTTGCGTTCGTATCATGGCGAGCAGTTGGTCCGAAGCCGAACGTGTCCGCATCGCCAGCTGGGCGCAACAGGCTTGCGTTCCTGTGGCCTGAACCAGGAGTCGACGACTGTCGAACCGCTGGTTCGCAGGGGCCTGACATCAGGCTCCGACCAGGTCCAAGAGGTCCTGGAAGCATCGGGCGACGTACTCATCAGCACAGGCCAACGCATCGCCGCGCGCGGACCCGCCGCCCCTCCACACAACCGTCCGAACGCTGCTGAGCTCATTCAGAAGGAGAAGTCGATGTAGTCGGCGGGGAAGACGGGGCGATGTCGCCGGCGAGGCAGATAACCAGCGGACCACCCCCGCGTCGGCAGGGAGGACTGCTGAGCCTGGCTCGGGGGTGGGGTGGTGTTCGGAACCCCCCGCGTCGGCGGGGAGGACCCGGCGCCCGGGCCGCCGAAGCGCGCTACTGCCAGGCACCCTTCGCCGGATCCCAGTTCCCCCGCACGCCGCCGTCCAGCAGCGGGTTGAGAAAGACCCGGGCGGCTTGAGCTGCTTCCGGGAAGGTACGGCATCCCTGGAGCCCGAAAACCAGGGCCGCAGCAGTCGGATAGTGCTCCGGCCAGGCCGTTCCGGGAGCCTCGAAGCTCTTGGGCAGGACGAGGTCGATACCTCCGTGACGCCGCAGTTCGGCGTCGGACCGCCACACGGCCTCCGTGCGGGGTGTCGGTGTTCAGCGCCGGGCTGCCACGGCTGCCGCGGCCGCGGTAAGGATGCGTTGCAGGACGGGGACCGGGATCGCCGGGTTGGTGACCGCTGCGCATGCCGTGTCGCGCTCGTGCAGCAGTCCGGCCAGGACGCGGGCCGGCAGCCGCGGACTGCGCACCGCGGTGCCGCGGACGTGGGCCTCCGGGTCGTTCAGCAGCCGCACCGCGTCGGCCGGTGACAGCCGGGGGTCCTCAGCCGCGCGGCGGCGCACCTCGGCTTCGGGGTCCCGGGCAAGGCGTGCAACGTCGGCCGGTGTCGACTCCGGATCGTCCAGGGCCAGGCGGCGCATCCGCCCGCTGGGGTCAGCGGTGTAGCGCAGCAGGCCCGTACGGGGGAAGTTGGGGTGGCTGCGGGGCCGGTGGGGGTGGCTGAAGCTGCCGTCCCACCAGCGCCAGACCTCCAGCAGCATGTCGGCCGGCGCGTCCTCGCACGATTCGGCGAGGAACAGGCGGACCACCCGGTCCTCATCCCGCGCCAGGCGCGCCACGACATCCGGCGGGAGGTGCCGGGCTCGGGCCACACTGCGGCGGACCAGCGGGTGGGACGACGCGGCCAGACGGCGCATCGCGTCGGCGTCGTCGTGCAGGTCCGCGACCCAGGGCAGGGTGTGCGACATCGACGTCGGGTCGAAGTCGTGGCGCACGGCGGCGCGTTGCTCCTCGGTGAGGTCGGGGCGCAGCGCCACCGCGGAGCGGATGTCGTCCTGCGGGTCCTCCGCCAGCACGGCGACGCCGTGCGCGCCCAGGCCCGGGTTGGCGGCCAGCGCCCGACGTGCCTCCGCGTCCCCGTCCTGGACCAGCTCCGCCTCCAGCTCGGGCGCGAGGCGGCACCGTTCGAGCGCCCGCCGCGGGTCGGGCAGGACGGCGAAAACCTCGCGAGGCATGGGTACGCCGGTGTGGTGGGCGAGCAGCGCAGCCGTTCGCACCGCGGAGTCGGTGTCGGCCAGCAGCCGCTCCCGCAGCGGCGCAGCGAGGTCCTCCCATCGGGCACAGGCTGCCGCCCGCACCCGGGGATCGGCGTCGGCCGCAAGGCCAGAAAGGTGCTGCGCGGGGAGCCCGGGGAGTTCGGCGGCTCGCGCGCGGGACGGGCCGGCGAGGAGGTCGTCGTACAGGTCCTCGGGGAGTTCGGCGCCCCATATGCAGGCGTGCTCCGCCCAGAGCACTCGTCGATTCGGCGACGGCTCGGCGCGGACCAGGTGTACCCACTGATCGGACGTGAGCTTGGGCCGGAAGGTGTCGGCGGCCCTTGACCGCACCCGCGGATCGGGGTGCGCCACGGCGGCGTCGAGGACGGCGGGGCGGTCGCATCCGTGCAGAAAGCCCTCCTCCACATCCAGCAGCCGGATCAGCAGTTCGTCCGTCGCGGCCGGATTGGACCCGATCCCCTCCGCCCAGTGCACAGGCCACGCACGTCGGCCGGGCACCGCCGCCCACACTCCGGCGCGCTCGACCTCCGTCTCCCGCCCGGCGGCCGCGGCAGCTTCCTCCAACCGCTCCGGCAGTCGGTCGAGGGCCGTCACCCGAGGCCCGCTCGCGCCGGGCACCTCCGCCAGCAGCACCTGCCCGTCGAGGGAGAGCGCCACGAACCCGGGGTCGCCGGTCAACTCCGGCACGCCGCTCCCGGCGTGCCGGACCCGGGTCCACCAGGCGTCGTTGCCGCCGATCCGGTGCCTGAGGACGGCCACCAGGAACTCACCGTCGACATCGCAAAGACGGCGCCACCAAGCCACATCGAGCGCTTCCCGGACCACGCCGT
Source organism: Streptomyces sp. NPDC050743 (assembly GCF_044456925.1). Classification (NCBI taxonomy): domain Bacteria; kingdom Bacillati; phylum Actinomycetota; class Actinomycetes; order Kitasatosporales; family Streptomycetaceae; genus Streptomyces; species Streptomyces sp. NPDC050743. The sequence goes on along the minus strand of NZ_JBITGJ010000247.1, from coordinate 1,730 downwards.
CCGGCGCCGCGATTCCCCGCGCGATCCGCCAGCCGGCTTCCGGCGGGAACAGGCTGCCCGGGCGCACGTCCTCGACGACCGTGAGTCCGGCACGTGCGAGTAGTTCGTGGAGTTCCTCTCGGCGCTGCACGCGATCATGATCGCCGCCGGCCCGCGGTGGGACAAGGCCCTCAGCCCAGGCCCAACCGGCCCTCACCCGCGTACACGCCATTGATTGCGACATCTGCCGCCGTCGAAGCCGCGTGAGTCGGCGCCCACGACGGCATCGGCCTTGACCGACTGGGAGTCGATGATCCCCGCGCTGGGCTCCGGGTCGCGGCCCTCCTGCACGCGTACCCTGCGGCGCAGCCGGTCGTGCAGTTCGCTCAGCAGGCCCTGGGCCAGGTAGCGGCGGAAGAAGCGGTAGACGGCCGGCCAGACGGGGAAGTCGCGGGGCATCGCGCGCCACTTGATGCCGCCGTCGACCAGGTAGAACACGGCATCGAGCATGGTGCGGTGGCAGTAGGACTCCGGCCGGCCGCCCCTGCCCTCCAGCCAGCGCGGCACCGGCAGCGCGTCGCGGACAGCGGCCCACTCCGCGTCGGTCAGGTCGCTGGGGTAGCGGCGCTCACGGTCGCCGTGGTCGGCGGCGTTGCCGAACCGGTGTGCGAGGCAATCACAGGGCGACGCGCCGGAGTCGGACGTCGGTGCCGCTGACGCGGAAGACTGTGACACCTGGGGCCTCCTGGTGCTCGTGGACTCGACATCTGCGAGCCGTGCAGGAGGCCCCTCTCTCATGCGCCGGCCGGCTGGCGATCAACCGAACGGGAACAGGACCGGACCCCCGTTCGACCCCCCACGCCGCGAGATCGCTTTGATAACGGCTTCTAAGTTCCTCGATGACGGACCAGAAGTTGCCGGCACGGTGGCGGGCGAGGCCCTGGAGAGTGACGTAGTCGGTGTCTGATTTGCGTCGGACCAGGTAGTCGATCAAAAGCTGGCGGATCTCGGCGTTCTTGATGCCGTAGTGGTCGACGAGTTCCTCGACGCTCCGCTGGCCGTCGTAGATGAACGTCCGCAGGGTCGGGGCCGTCCCGGTGCGCAGCCGGGGACCGGGGCGGGCCGGGGCAGCGGTCCTCCGGGCGGTGTCCGTGGAGGTCCCGGAGCGCCGGATCACGGAGTTAACCGGGCTGTTCCGTACGACGATTCGGCGCTGGAAGGCGGCAGACCAGTGACGTACGCGGAGTTGGGCGCGCTGTCCCGTACGATGATTCGGCGTTGAAAGGCGGCAAACCCGTGACATACACCGCGTACACGGACAGCAAAGGCCGGACCACTGAGGACCGGATCGCAATGGTGAAGCGCCCGGGGGACCCGATCACCGCCCAGCAGCGCACGGCCGCCCGGCTCCTGCTGGAGGACCTGCTGTTCGCCGCCGGACGCCACGGGGTCACCCTGGATGACTTCGACAGGGTTGTGGATCTCCCCGGAGGGTGCCTGGACGTGATCCTGAGCAAGACCCGCCGCCCTTGACCAACCCAGCGCCCAACCAACGCTGAGGCCCGCTGGCACCCCGCCGCGCGGGTCTCCGCCGTTCCCCACCACGGCCGCCACGTCATGACGACCCCCCTCCACCACGACAGGTCATGAGGGTCCTGTGCCGCTCGAAAATACGATTCGATGCTGTGCGCTGCGGCGATGCCATTCGGTCAGGCAGCGTGGCGGTACTCATTGATCAGGCCGCCGAGGGC
>NZ_JBITGJ010000246.1:0-4637 GCF_044456925.1 Streptomyces sp. NPDC050743 | reverse complement strand
CAGACTGCCTCCAGCTTCACCCGACCGCTGCGACGGCCAGGCGGTGGAGCCCTTCCATCTCCACACGAATCCGTAGTACTTCGTGGCGCACCGATGAGCTGATACCAGTCCTTCCCCGATCGTGCCAGGCGAGACATCTCGATGCCCAGCACCAGGCCGACATGGTCCAGCCCGATCTCGGTGACCAGACGCTGGAACCCCGACCGTGCGACCGCACTCGCCCCGGAACGACCCAGGTCCTCATCGATCACCACCACCCGCGAAGCAGGCCAGCCCAGCGCAGCGGCCCGGTCCACCAGCGCGTACTGCAACCGGGTCGACTCCTGGTGATCCGCGACCTGCTGCATGCTGGACTGCCGCACATACACGACCGCGAGCCTGGTCAGCTGCCGGTCGCTCACCTTGCTCCCCGACCGCTCCCACGGCAACAGTGCCGTCATGACCGGCCCGCCTCACCGCTCACCAACGGAGCAGCCGTGTCCGGCAGAGCCCGGCCCGCCAACACCGCCAGCCACCGCACCGCCAGCAGCCGGTTCACCTCCGGCAGCCCCGCACACACTTCCTCGCCCAGACCCTGACCGGTCAGGCTCTGGGGCAGCCGCCCCCTGCGTCGTCCACGACGACTCGCTCTCCTCTTCACCCTGCCGAGCCCGCAGCCGCTCGACCACCGCGACCAGCCGCAACAGCCCCTCACGCCCGATTACCGGCACATCACCTACCTGATACCCATTCATAGGTGCAGTGTGCTTGGCAGATTGAGGAATGCTTCCAGAGCGCGAAACAGGAATGCGGCCTTCACGACTACCAAGTCCGCCGCTATCCCGGCTGGCACCGCCACATGACCCTGGCCATGGCCCAACGTCGCTCGGTTAGCCCAAGATCGTCTATGATCTCGATCTTGTGCCAAGGGACCACATAGCTGGTGAGACGTACCCGGAGCGGATCCGGATGGGTGTGCTGTCGCGGACCTTCACGCCCGAGCTGGTCGATTTCGTGGTCGACGAGGCTGGGGCGCGCGAGGAGCGCACGCGGTCGCTGCCCGCGCGGCTGACGGTCTACTTCGTGCTGACGATGTGGTTGTTCACGGGTTACGGATACGGTTTGGTGCTGCGGGAGTTGGTGGAGCATTGGCCGCGCCGTACCGGCGAGGGCTGGCGGCCGGCCCGCACGGGGTCGCTGACGGAGGCCCGCAAGCGGCTTGGCCCAGGGCCGCTGCGGCTGCTGTTCGACCGGGTCGCCGGGACGAGCGGGACACCGGCCACGCCCGGGGCGTTCTGGCGCGGCCTGCGGTTGACGTCCCTGGACGGCACGCTGTTTGACGTGCCCGCCAGCGAGGCCAATGCCGCGGCCTACGGCCGGGCCGCCAACGGGAGTCGGCCCGGACCGTTCCCTCAGGTGCGGCTGCTGGCGCTGGTGGAGTGCGGTACCAAGGCGATGATCGGCACGGTCTTCGACTCCTTCGCGGTGGGCGAGCGGACCCTGGCCTACCGCCTGCTGGTGCACCTGCACACCGGGATGCTGCTGATGGCCGACCGGGGCTTTCCCGCCTTCGACCTGTGGCAGGCCGCCGCCGGCACAGGGGCCCAACTCCTGTGGCGCGCCTCGGACTCCTTCACTTTGCCAGTGGACCAGGTGCTGCGGGACGGTAGCTACCTCTCCCACCTCAACGGTGCGCGTGGGAAGCGGACCACGGTGCGGGTGATCGAGTACACGGTGGTGACCGCGACCTTGGACACCGACGGTGTCAGCGAGGAGACCTCCGAGCTGTTCTGTCTGATCACCACGCTGCTCGATCCGGGCTCGGCGCCCGCCCGCGAGCTGGCGGAGCTGTACACGGCGCGCTGGACCAGCGAAACGATCTTCAAGCACATCAAGATCGAGCAGCGAGGTGGGCGGACTGCCACCCTGCGCTCGATGAGCCCCGCCATGGTCGAGCAGGAACTGTGGGCCATGCTGTGCGTCTACCAGGCCATCCACCAGCTGGCCGCCGAGTCCGCCCACCGTGCGCACCTCCCCGTCTCGCACATCAGCTTCAAGCAGACCCTCGCCGCCGCCCGACGCTCCATCGGCGCGGACTTTCCCCCCTCGGCAGCTGGCCGCCAAGATCCGTGACGTCCAGGCCGACCTGGTCCGCGAGGCCGTCAAGCCCCGCCCCGGACGCGCCGCACCCCGCGCCACCAAGCGCAGCAGCACCGGCTACCGCACCCTGCGGCCAGACGAGCCGGCCACCACCCACGTCACCCACACCGTCGAACTCCAGCTCTTCGCCGAAGACCAACGCCCCGCACCACCGAGCAGCCCAGCGATCACGCAGATGAGCGTGTCTGGCCGGACGTCACCTCAACCTCGACGGATGGCGCCAGCTGCCTAATCAAGCGACATTGGGCCATGGCCGCCCACGCCTGCCTGACCGTGCTGCGAGCCCGCGAGCCGCATGCCGGGAAAGCAGAAGCGGATCCTCCCAGCTCATCCACCTCAGCCTCGCCGAAATACGACGGTTGATCACCTGCCTCACCAACCACCGACCCACGCCCGCCGACCACATCCTGAACTGGTCCACCTGGCGCCGACGACGACAACACCAAGCCCGCACCAGCCACTACAAACGCCGCGGACGCAGTCCCTGACCTGGCCATCAGTCACAGCAAGCACCGTCGCAGTACTAAACCTCGGGGGAGGGGACGCGGGCAACGAGTTCGGTGGCAAAGTGTCGGGCGGGCCTGGACTCCCCGGTCGTGATCGGCTCTACTGCACTCGGTCGCTTGCTCGGGCGCCTGCCGGAAATGGAGTGTGATGGATTGGCAGTTGTTAGGGTCGCCGCATGACTGATTCACTCGATGACGTACTGGGTCACCTCGATGCATGGCTAGGGGCTAACGCTCCAGCGGATTATGCTGCGTTGAATCCTCCGGCTACGCAGGATGATATCGACGCCATTACTGACCGACGGTTCGACCTGCATCCCGATCTCGTGACGTGGTTGCGGCGTCATGACGGGTCGTCCGCCACCAGCCATGCGGGCCCAGGGGTCATCCTTCCTGGGGGTTTCATCTTGCTCACCTCGGCTGGAATGCGTGACGGGCAGCGGTGGATGGAGGAAGGCATCGCTGAGTGGATCGATGCGAACGAGTCGGAAGACCCTGACCTACGTGACATTTACGACGGTGTGTATGGGTACTCGTTCCACGTACGGTGGGTTCCGATCGCCTCTGATCTCACGGGCGGGAAGCTCATCGTTGATCACCGTGCCGGAGACGGGTTCGGGAACGTGCTATACGGCCTGCAGACCGGTGACACGGACGCGCCGGTGAAGGTTTGGGACAGTCTTCATCAGATGTTCCAGCAGCTTCTGGGAGCTCTCGCGGAGGAAGTTCCCATGCGGTTTGCCGACTATGCCGAGCCGCAGACGCCAAGCGTGAGCGGCGCAGGTCATGATGCACACGTGATGTGGGCATGAAGCACTGAGGCGGTCCGGAGCAGGAAACTACTCCGGACCGCCACCTTGTTCCAACCAGCTAGTGCGGCTGAACCACGCAGACTTCATCGGGGCGACAGCCCTCGAGGTCCGGGGCCTTGATGTAGAAGGGATCGTTGTCGTCTACGCGGGCCTTCTTGTAGAAGGAGCCGACGTCGCGGCCCGCGCCCTCGTTCTGTTTCGCGGACATCGATGCCCGTCCGCAGACTTCCTGCCACGTGGGCGCAGCGACTCCCGGGCGGTCGTCGTAGTACATGCGCCACTTGCCGTCACTGGCACTCTTCTGGGCGTACAGCTGAATGCACTCGTCGCCGCTGTCGACGAACTGACCGCCGCTTTCCTTCGTTGACGCGAAGGGGTACTCATCGCATTGCCGGCCGTCGGGGCTGTTTGTGGTCGCCTCAGGGGTTGCCTTGTCGTATGGCTTCCAGGAGTTGGGGCACACCACTCCTCTGTTCTTGTCCCGCACGCTCTGGTCGATCTCCCGGTGGAGCGGCGTTTTGTGTTCCTCGCTGCCCGGGTGTGACGGCAGTTCCTCGCGGAGCAGCCAGTAGTACGCAGCAGCGACCGGGTACTTCCGATCGTTCACGGTGTATGTCGGTATGTGCTTGTAGAAGATGCATCCGGTGGAGTTGGGGACGGTCACCGAGTTGTCGCAGCGGATTTGGTCGAACAGCGAGATCTCTGGCTTGTCGACGGGGACAACGCCTTGCCAATTGGGGCTGTCTGCCTTGAAGCTCAGGTACACGCCTCGGTCGAACTTCTCGGAGGTGCCGGCGGTCGGCGTGGTCCATGTGTTCGACTTCGTCGCGGACGCCCAGTGCTTGTCGGTCAGGCTTGTCCAGGTCGCGTCGGTCCAGTTCGTGGTATAGGTGGCGTCGCAGTCCGGGGTGCAGGGGGTCTGCCAGTAGTCGAGGGAGACGGCGCCGAGATCGGTGTCCATGTCCACGGGCACGATCGACATGCGTTCCGTGAAGGTTGCTTTGTTCTGCGTCTTCGTCTCTACGAATATGTTGAACGCGGCGGACGCGGTTTCGATGGCGCCGTCGGGGTCTTTCTTGGTCCAGCCTCGATTCTTCCGCAGCCTGATCGTGTTGGGTGATCCGGTGGTTTGCCCTGGTTCGTCTCGCCGGTGCGGACGTGGGGCCGTCGCATGACGCTG
>NZ_JBITGJ010000245.1:0-4669 GCF_044456925.1 Streptomyces sp. NPDC050743 | reverse complement strand
TGGAACCCGGACGGTGTCGAGGGCGTAGGACCGCCGGGGCCGCCGGCTCCGGTGGCGGCCTGAGCCGTAAATCCCCGCTCAGCCCTGGAGGGTGACGCATCCCCTCCCCTCAGGGAGGGGAGCCTTCAACGCAGGACACTGCCTTGGTCGGGCCGAGATTCCCGACACCGAGACGGATGGTCCGAAGGCATGTACATCGTCAAGGCCCCTGGCTGTGGATTCGGAGACAACCGCTGTCGTGTTGCGTAGAGCTCCATCAGCCCCGGAGGCCGATGGGAGGGATGTCCGGGGCCGTTGCGGGGAGTTGGGGTGTCAGCCGTTGCGGGCGGCCTCTGGGCCGGTGATGCGTTTGAGCAGGGGGAGAGTGGAGGCGATGATGCCCAGCGAAGCGACGAGGCCGACAGCGACGAGCGCGTAGTACGCCACGCCCGGCGACACCAGGTCGTAGCGCATCTGCGATTTCAGGAACAGGGCCGAGGCGGCGAAGGCCGTACCGATCGAGATCGCGGCCACTGCCAGCAGCGGCAGTGTGCTCTCCAGGCCGATCACCCGCTGCAGCAACCGCAGCGGCGCGCCGGTGAGCCGCAGCAGCGCGAACGGGCGTCGGCGATCCGACAGGCCCGCAACCACGCTCACCGCCAGGCTGCAGCCTGCGATCGGCAGGGTGGTCAGCAGCACCACGTCGGCCAGTTGCCGCCAACCGGCCAGCTCTTGCTGCAGGCGGGTGCCCCAGTCGCCCACCGTTTGGGCCTGGTGGTGCGGGTAGGCGGTGGTGAGCAGGGTCCGCACGCGTTCCATGGCGGCTGTCGACCCGTCGGTGGCCACGTAGACCAGTTGTACGGGCAGCTTGGCGACGGCTGCGGTGCTGATCGCGGCGGCGGGCCACGGCAGGCTCGGGTGCGACTGCAGGCTGACGAACGCGTAGAAGTCGACGGCCGTGACGCTCGCGCCGGCCGGGCAGCGGCCCACCATGGGAGTCTGCGCCAGGTCGGAGCAGGACACCAGCGCCGGCACGATCGGGGGGTGGCCTCCCGGGGCCGGGACCTCGCCGATGCCGCCGGGGTTGGCGTGGACGACCGCCACGCCCCGCACGCCCTGGATCGCCCGCACCTCGGTGAGCAGCTGTGTCGGGATGGCCGCGGCCAGCGGCGCCTGGCCGTCGCCGCCGGCCTCCACCACGGTTCGGGTCTGCCGGTCGCCGCCCAGGGTGCCGCGGTAGTCGTTGATGGTGCCGATGATGCTGACTGTTGCGGTGGTCACGAACAGGGCCAGGACGAGGCCGCTGACCGCGCGGAAGCCGGCCTTCGGGTCGTCGGCGAGCCGGCGCACCGCGATCAGGGCGGCCGGGCGTCGGGTGCGCCGGGCGACCGCCCGAGCGACGATCATGGTCAGCCACGGCCCGGCGATCACCAGGCCCAGCATCACCACCAGGAAGCCGGGGAGATAGGCCGCCGTCTGGCCGTTCCCGGTCGCCGGGCGGTGGCCGGCGAAGACGAAGTACGCCAGTTCGGCCAGGCCTGCCAGCAGCGGGATCAGCCGCCAGGCGCGTGGCGGGCGCGGGGTCACCCGGCGACTCACGCCGAGCGGGGAGATGGTGACCCGGCGCAGTGCGAGGCGTGCCGCGATCGCCGCTGCCACCGGCACGCCGACGACGACGCCGAGGGCCTGCGGGGCGCTGAGCGTCAGATCCGAAAGGAAGAACCGCTGCTGCCCGGTGAGCGGAATGGTGGCGACCAGCGGGCGCAGCGCGGCGTAGAGCCCGAAGCCGACCACCGTCCCGGCGGCCGCCGCCAGCGCGGCCTCCACCGCCGAGATCACCGACACCTGCCGGGGTGTGGCGCCGACCAGCCGCATCGCCGCGTACCGCTGTTCACGCGTGGCGGCGGACAGGCGGGTCGCGGTGGCGATGAAGATCAGCACCGGGAAGATCAGGGCCCCGGCCACCACGGAGGAGATAAGCGTCAGCGCGTCGCCGCGCACCGCGTTGTCCCAGCACCCGTTGTCGCAGGTGGATGGCCGGCTGGTAGCGATGGTGGTGACCGCCCTGGCCCCTGGTGCGCCCTTGATCTGGGCGGGGGTACGGCCGATGACAGCGATCAGTGAGTCCGGGGAGGCCAGAGCGGCGTCGCCGATCGTGCCGGCGAGCCGCCCGGGGAAGCGGTCGCCCAGCTGGTCGGCCGGGGTGTCGCGGATCAGCTTCGCCAGCGCGGGTGAGGCGTAGTACTCGCCGGGCGCCGGCAGGTGCGTCAGGCCGGGCGGGACGGGCGAGGTCGGGCCGGTCGCGGCGACGTCGACCTCGGTGAGGGACTTGCCGTCGTAGTAGTCGCCGTGCGGCCACCACCACAACGAGTCCGCCGCCGCCTGCTCGGTACGGCTCGCGGCGCCGGTGTCGAGCCAGACCTGCCGCTGGTTCGTCCGCTCGACGGCGTTCATGCTGGCGAAGGTCGACAGCAGCAGCCCGACGCCGATGGCGACTGCGGCGGTGATCATGGCCAGCCGGGCGAGGGCCTCCCGGCCGCCGCTGACCGCGAGGCGGAGCGCGAAGGCGATCACGAGGCGATCCGTCCGGTCGTGAGCAGGCTGGCCTTGCCGTCGCGGACGATGGCCTCCCGGTCGGCGTGCGCGGCGACCCGGGGCTCGTGGGTCACCAGGACGATGGTGGTGCCCTCCTCGTGGGCCGCGTCCACCATCAGGTCCATCACCTGCTCGCCGGTCAGCGAGTCCAGCGCCCCGGTCGGCTCGTCGGCGAAGAGCACCTTGGGCCGGGCCACCAGACCCCGGGCCAGTGCCACTCGTTGGGCCTGGCCTCCCGACAACTCCCCGGAGCGGCGGCGCTCCAGGCCGTCCAGGCCCAGCCGGGCGAACCAGGGCCGGGCTTCGGCGAGCGCGGCCGCCCTGCGCATACCGGAGAACAGCAGCGGCAGGGCGACGTTCTCCTCGGCGGTCAACTCGGGGACGAGCTGGCCGAACTGGAAGACGAAGCCGAAGGTGTCGCGGCGCAGGGCGCTGCGCTCGGCCTCGTTGAGGGTGTCGATGCGGCGTCCGTCGAAGTGCACCTCGCCCGAGTCGGGGGTGAGGATGCCGGCCAGGCAGTGCAGCAGGGTGGACTTGCCCGAGCCGCTCGGGCCCATCACGGCGAACACCTCGCCGGCCTCGATGGCCAGGCTGGCGCCGCGCAGGGCGGGGGTCTCGCCGAAGGAGAGGGTGAGGTCGCGGGCCTCGATGAGGGCGCTCATGTGCGCACCGCCGCTGCCAGCGTGTCCATCCGGGCCGTGGTCAGCTCGATCCACCGTAGATCGGCCTCCAGGTGGAACAGGCCGTGGTCGGCGAGCAGGGCGTCGATGATCGGGCCGGTGCGGCGCAGCTTCGTCAACTCGTGCATCCGCTGCAGATGGGCGGCCCGCTGGGTGTCGAGATATTGCTGGGCGTCGCGGCCGAGCATCAGGGCCAGCACCACCTTGGTGAACAGCACGGTCTGCAGATTGGGCTCGGGGGCAACCGGCTCAGTGAGCCAGGTCTCGAACTCCGTCGCCCCCGCCTCGGTGATCACGTAGCGCTTGCGCTCGGGGCCGACCCCGGGCTCCGCCTCGCCGGCGATGACCTTCCCGTCCCGCGCCAACCGGCCCAGAGTTGTGTAGACCTGCCCGTACGGCAGCGGCTTGCCGCGGTTGAAGAAGGCGTCGTAGTCGCGCTTGAGGTCGTAGCCGTGGCTCGGCTCCCGCTCCAGCAGCCCCAACAGGGTGAGAGGAACACTCATGCGAGGACCATACACCGCAGATATACTCCGAGTGTATATCTGCTGAGAGTGGGTTCTGGTCCTGGGACCTCGCATCCGGTTGCCTGCCTGTCACCAGCGACCAACGTGTCCCCCTGAGTCGACTGTCAGGGACGCTGGTTCAGAGCTTTGGCCGGCTCCCGGTTGGCGGCTCGCGCGGCGGCGGGTGTCGGCTTTGCGATCTGGAAGGCCGCCCTTTTCGGGCTGTAGCCGACAGCACGCGGTTTCGCCCGGCCCGGCCGGTAACCCGGCTGGACCGGGCGGCGCACAGTGCCGGGCCAGGGGCCGTCGGTACCCGCGGGTGCTGGCGTACGGAGGTTCCGGGTTGCCGTTCGGCGCGCCAGCCCACGTTTCAGACGTTCCGGGGGAAGGCGTGCCGGTGTCCGGTGACCACGGCGGTGGCCGCGGCGGCGAGGAGGACCAGCGCGGCCCAGGACAGTGAGGCGCCGCCGGCCTGGGCGACGAGGATTCCACCGAGGAGTCCACCGAGGCCGATGGAGCAGTTGAAGATGGTGATGGTGAGGGACTGGGCCACGTCGGACGCGTCGGCCGTCGCGTGGATGGCGGCGGTGATGAACAACGTGGCGGAGCTGCCGAACGCCAGGCCCCAGGCTGCCGCAGCGACGTAGACGAGTGCTGGGACGCCGGACAGCACGGCGAGCGCAAGCGCGGCGACGGCGAACAGCACGGTGCTGGCTGCGGCGAGCCTGCGCAGGTGCCCGTCGATGTGGGTGCCGACAAGCAGGATGCTTCCCAGTGCCATGGCCCCGAAGTTGAAGGCTCCCCTCCCTGGAGGGAGGGGGATGCGTCGCCCTCCAGGGCTGAGCGGGGATTTACGGCTCAGGCCGCCACCGGAGCCGGCGGCCCCGGTGGTCTTACGCCCTCGGCACCGTC
>NZ_JBITGJ010000244.1:0-4699 GCF_044456925.1 Streptomyces sp. NPDC050743 | reverse complement strand
GGCCGGACCCGGTCAGCCGAACACGTCGCGCACCCGGACCGTGCGCACCCTCAGCCACCGGGCCCGGCGCGCCGGCAGCCGCTCACGCGCCGCGGGCCAGCGTGACGTCCTTGATCGGCTGCCACTCGGTCGTCCACGCCAGCGGCTTCGAGGAACACCACGAGATCGAGGTAGGAGGCCGTTAGACATCCAACGGCCTCCTCTTGGCTGGCTCTCCCAGCCGAGGTAGACCGACTTCGACCAGGTGGAGAAGTCGCGCCTCTTGCTGGGCCGGCTCTGCCTGTCGTCGAACCCGGTCCAGCTGCGCGGCCGAAGGGGCGACGTTACGGGGCCTGGAGGTTCGACGCGTACTTGTCCGGCGTCGCCCACCGCCCAGCCGAACTCGAGGCATAAAACGGCCCAAGCCCCGACGACACCCTGGCAGCGCCCGTGCCCACGCTGAGCCTTGCCGCCCGCGGACAATCGACGTCCGCACCCCGCGCGTCGAGACCCGCACACTCATCCCCGGAACCCCGATCTGCGGCAACGGCCCGCCGACCGACGGATTCAGCCAGGCCGCGTGAGCCGGCCAAGGGCCGGATGCCGAGCGGGTCGGGCGCGTGTCGGCGAGCACCTTGCGGTGCCGTGGCACCGCGTCCGAGGGTTGATCGCGGGAATCGGGTTGAGGTCACAGCAATCGGTCGACCAGCCCGTCGATGTAGTCCGGGGTGAGCGGGACCATGCCGAACAAGACGCGGATATACATCGGGGCCAGGATGTGGTCCAGCACGTCGAACGCGTCGAGTGCGGGCTCGCCACGGTCGCGGGCGCGATCGAGCATGGACTGCAGTTGCCGGGTGCGTTCGGCGCGGAGGTCGGCACCAGCCTGCAGGCCCTGCTGACCGCTGCTCGACAGGGCGACGGCCAGGTGCAGCACCGCCGGACCGTCGGGTCCGGTGATCTCGCGGGCCACTTGGGCCGCGTAAGTGCGCAGGTCGCCGGCGAGGCTCCCGGTGTCGGGCATCGGCGACTGCGCGTTGAGGCGGGTGAGCGCCACGTCGGTGAGCAGGGATTCCAGGCTGCCCCACCGGCGGTAGATGCTGCTGTCGGCTACGCCTGCGCGGGCTGCGACCTCGCCGACGGTGAAGTTGCCGTAGCCGCGCTCGCTGATCAGGTCGGTGACGGCCTGGTGCACCTGCGCGCCGACGCGGGCGCTGCGCCCGCCGGGCCGCCTGGCTCGCTGTCGCTCGTTCACACCCCCACCTTAACGCAGTCGCGACTTGCGTTTGCGAGGCGACCCTCCCTATAGTCGACTAACGCAGTCGCTGACTGCTTTAGGGCGCTCGGGTGTATCGCCAGCCGCGTCGACCGCGACCGGGCGCAACCGACGATTGAGGGGGATCCCATAGCTGCATCGCATGCGACCGTAGGCAGTCGATCAAACCGGGCCGTGCTGCTCACGGTGACCTGCCTAGGCCAGTTCATGGTCCTGCTCGACAACACGATCGTTGGAGCGGCGCTGCCCGATATGCAGCACCGGCTGCACACTCAGCTGACCGGTCTGCAATGGATCGTCGACGCGTACGTACTGCTGGTCGCCATGCTGCTGCTGTCCGGCGGCGTCTTCGCCGACCGGTTCGGCCGCAAGCGGGTCTACCTGACCGGCGTGGCGGTGTTCACCGCCGCGTCGCTGCTGTGCAGCCTCGCGCCCTCGCTCGGCTGGCTGGTCGCCGGCCGGGTGCTGCAGGGCATCGGCGCCGCGGCGCTGAGCCCTGCCTCGCTCGCCCTGCTCGCCGCCGCCTATCCCGTGCCACAAGAACGAATCAAGGCGATCGGGCTGTGGGCCGGATTCAGCGGAATCGGTCTGGCCGCAGGCCCCGTGGCCGGCGGCGTGCTGACAGAAGCCTTCGGCTGGCCCGCCATCTTCCTGGTCAATCTGCCCATCGGCGTGGTCCTGCTGCTGGTCGGCCTGCGCCACCTCGACGAGTCCCGCAATCCGAGCGCCCCCGCGATCGACATCCCAGGCACGGTGCTGTCCGTTCTGGCGGTGGGGGTACTGACCTACGGGCTGATCGAGGGTGGTGCCCGCGGCTGGACCTCACCGGTCATCCTGGGCAGCTTCGCCGCCGCGATGATCCTCCTCGCCGCCTTCGTCGCCGTCGAAGCCCGTCGTTCCGCTCCCATGCTGCCGCTGCGGCTGTTTGGGCAGCGCCTGTTCACCGTGTCCAACACCGCCATGGTCGTGGTGGGGTTCGCGCTCATGGGTTCGTCGTTCTTCTTCTCCCAGTACTTCGTGTACGTCCAGGGCAGCTCGATCCTGCGCGCCGGCCTGCAGACCCTGCCGGTATCCCTCGCCATGGTGATCGTCAGCCCGTACGCGGGCCGGCTCGCCGCCCGGTACGGCTTCCGCATCGTGGTTACCACCGGCCTGGCCCTGGCCGGCCTGGGACTGCTGGCGCTCGGTATGGTGCACGCCGACACCGGCTACGGGAACGTGTGGTGGCGGCTGGGACTCGCCGGCATCGGCTTCGCCCTGGCCATGTCCCCACTGACAGGCGCCGCCATCCAAGCAGTCAGCCCGCACGAAGGCGGCCTCGCCTCCGGCATCAGCAGCACCACCCGGCAGATCGGCGCGGTGCTCGGCGTAGCGGTACTCGGAGCCATCGTCCGTACCCGGCAATCCGGCGGCGCCTCCTTCGAGACCGGCCTCAACAGCGCCTTCCTCGCTGCCGGCACCGTCACTTTGGCCACCGCCGTGTTCACCGGCCTGTGGCTGGCGAGGTCCAAGCCCGCAGAAGGCTCCGCGGCGCCGCAATGTTCCACCGATCCCGATGCGGTCACCACCTCGAACCAGGCATCCGTGAACGGCCGTTGACCATGACAACCGCCTTGGCCGGGAGAAGCGGCTGCGCACCGAGGGCGTCGACATCACCATGCCGCTGCCGAGGACCTCTGGGCGAACGCTCCTTCCAGGTCACCGACCCCAGCGGCGCGATCGTCCAGTTCATCGAGTGGGTCACCCCGCCCAGCCCCGCGAACACCTGAAGCCCCACCGGGCCAGGGTGATCCGGCCCTGGCCCGGCGACGCCCCGCCAGGGCCGTGTGCGACATCCCGCAACCACGCAAAGGACCCCGACCTTCTCCCCCGACCGACCACCGTGCACCCGCTGCCCGCCCACGAACGCGTGGTGTTCCTCAACCCGCTGGTCACCTCAATGGGCTCACCGGAAGGTCTTCACCAGCAATGCCCAACGCGCGCGAGCACTCGCGCCCTGGCTCGACTTCTACAACACTGGCCGCCGACACACCGCGCTCGGCGGCCAGCCACCGATCAGCCGACTGTCACCAACCTCATGACCAAGTACACCTAGACCACGCCTTCGCCACCCGTTCGGCCTCCAGTATCCACCTCTTGGAACACAGAAAGTAATGATATAATTACTCATTGTGTTCATGTCGCTCCGAGAGGGCCAGGGCCGTACTCGACGGGGCGCCCGGAACCAGATCCGAGATCACCCGACTCCGCGGTCCGACGCCCTGGATTCAATCGGCGCAAACAGAAGGACGTGGCGATGAACCCTGTCCGGCAACCCGGCCGAATACCGGCACGCGCTCTGCACGGCACCGTCGCGGTGCTGACCACGTGCGGTTTACTGTTCACCGTCTGTGCGACCACCGGTCCGGAACAGACAAGCGCGCTGCTGAGCCCGGTACACGCTCCGCAGGGAGCGGCCAACGCCGCCTCCACGGTCCCGGTGCCGCCTGGGCTGCAGCGCTACTACAGGCAGAAACTGCACTGGAAGACCTGCCCCGATGCGCCCGCATTCCAGTGCACGACCGTGAAAGCACCCCTGGACTACGCCCACCCGGCCGCGGGCGACATCAACCTCGCAGCCGCCCGCAAGAAGGCCACCAGGACCGGCGCCACGAGGATCGGTTCGCTCCTGTTCAACTTCGGCGGCCCCGGTGTATCGGCCATCGATGCCCTCACCGCCACCCCCGATAAGTACGCCTCCCTGAACGCGGCCTACGACCTGGTCGCCCTTGACCCCCGCGGTGTCGGCCACAGCACCCTGGTCGACTGCGGCACCGACACGTCCACGGCCACCGGCGAAAAGGGCATGAGCAGCACGTCAACGGACGAGGACATCGATGAGGATGTCGCACTGCGGGCGAAGATCGCCGCCGCATGCGCCCGTCACGCCGGGCGACTGTTGCCCCACGTCGGCACCCTGGACGCGGCTCGGGACATGGACCTGATGCGCGCACTCCTCGGTGACGAACAGCTGCACTACATCGGCTGGTCCTACGGCACCTACCTGGGGGCGAGCTACGCCGAACTGTTCCCCTCCCGCGTGGGTCGCATGGTGTTCGACGGAGCGGTCGACCCCTCACGCAACGCCGCCAGCTTCTACCTGAACCAGGCGCGGGGCTACCAGATCGCCTGGGAGGCGTTCGCGGCCGACTGCGCCGCCCGTGACGACTGCCCGGTGGGGCACTCCGTCAAGGAGGCCGGCCACACCCTTGACTCCCTGGTCGCCCGGCTGGATCGCTCCCCCCTGCAGCAAGGCAAGGACATCATCGTCAATGGGCAAGTGGTGCTCACCATAACCGCTGTCCTGCTCAGTGCGTTGTGGCAAAGGGAGTCCCTGTTCGATGAACAGGGGCTTCTTCGTGTGCGGGGCATGATCGCGGAGGGGTAGGGGCAGGCAGCGGACGG
>NZ_JBITGJ010000243.1:2861-4711 GCF_044456925.1 Streptomyces sp. NPDC050743 | reverse complement strand
AACACAGTGGACGCGAGCAACTGAGGACAAGCCCTCGGCCTATTAGTACCGGTCACCTCCACCAGTTACCTGGCTTCCAGATCCGGCCTATCAACCCAGTCGTCTACTGGGAGCCTTACCCCATCAAGTGGGTGGGAGTCCTCATCTCGAAGCAGGCTTCCCGCTTAGATGCTTTCAGCGGTTATCCCTCCCGAACGTAGCCAACCAGCCATGCCCTTGGCAGAACAACTGGCACACCAGAGGTTCGTCCGTCCCGGTCCTCTCGTACTAGGGACAGCCCTTCTCAAGACTCCTACGCGCACAGCGGATAGGGACCGAACTGTCTCACGACGTTCTAAACCCAGCTCGCGTACCGCTTTAATGGGCGAACAGCCCAACCCTTGGGACCGACTCCAGCCCCAGGATGCGACGAGCCGACATCGAGGTGCCAAACCATCCCGTCGATATGGACTCTTGGGGAAGATCAGCCTGTTATCCCCGGGGTACCTTTTATCCGTTGAGCGACGGCGCTTCCACAAGCCACCGCCGGATCACTAGTCCCGACTTTCGTCCCTGCTCGACCCGTCGGTCTCACAGTCAAGCTCCCTTGTGCACTTACACTCAACACCTGATTGCCAACCAGGCTGAGGGAACCTTTGGGCGCCTCCGTTACCCTTTAGGAGGCAACCGCCCCAGTTAAACTACCCATCAGACACTGTCCCTGATCCGGATCACGGACCCAGGTTAGACATCCAGCACGACCAGACTGGTATTTCAACGACGACTCCACACACACTGGCGTGCGTGCTTCACAGTCTCCCAGCTATCCTACACAAGCCGAACCGAACACCAATATCAAACTGTAGTAAAGGTCCCGGGGTCTTTCCGTCCTGCTGCGCGAAACGAGCATCTTTACTCGTAGTGCAATTTCACCGGGCCTATGGTTGAGACAGTCGAGAAGTCGTTACGCCATTCGTGCAGGTCGGAACTTACCCGACAAGGAATTTCGCTACCTTAGGATGGTTATAGTTACCACCGCCGTTTACTGGCGCTTAAGTTCTCAGCTTCGCCCACCCGAAGGTGAGCTAACCGGTCCCCTTAACGTTCCAGCACCGGGCAGGCGTCAGTCCGTATACATCGCCTTACGGCTTCGCACGGACCTGTGTTTTTAGTAAACAGTCGCTTCTCGCTGGTCTCTGCGGCCACCCCCAGCTCAGAGCGCGAAGCTCATCACCAGGACTGGCCCCCCTTCTCCCGAAGTTACGGGGGCATTTTGCCGAGTTCCTTAACCATAGTTCACCCGAACGCCTCGGTATTCTCTACCTGACCACCTGAGTCGGTTTAGGGTACGGGCCGCCATGAAACTCGCTAGAGGCTTTTCTCGACAGCATAGGATCATCCACTTCACCACAATCGGCTCGGCATCAGGTCTCAGACACGTGCAGGGCGGATTTGCCTACCCTGCGTCCTACACCCTTACCCCGGGACAACCACCGCCCGGGCTGGACTACCTTCCTGCGTCACCCCATCACTCACCTACTACCAGCTTGGTCCGGCGGCTCCACCACTCCCCTTCACCCGAAGGCTCCGGGGCGGCTTCACGGCCTTAGCATCACTGGATTCGATGTTTGACGCTCCACAGCGGGTACCGGAATATCAACCGGTTATCCATCGACTACGCCTGTCGGCCTCGCCTTAGGTCCCGACTTACCCTGGGCAGATCAGCTTGACCCAGGAACCCTTAGTCAATCGGCGCACACGTTTCTCACGTGTGAATCGCTACTCATGCCTGCATTCTCACTCGTCAACCGTCCACGACTACCTTCCAGTGCCGCTTCACCCGGCAGACGACGCTCCCCTACCCATCAACA
>NZ_JBITGJ010000243.1:1434-2769 GCF_044456925.1 Streptomyces sp. NPDC050743 | reverse complement strand
TATGTCAATGACACGACTTCGGCGGTACGCTTGAGCCCCGCTACATTGTCGGCGCGGAATCACTAGACCAGTGAGCTATTACGCACTCTTTCAAGGGTGGCTGCTTCTAAGCCAACCTCCTGGTTGTCTGTGCGACTCCACATCCTTTCCCACTTAGCGTACGCTTAGGGGCCTTAGTCGATGCTCTGGGCTGTTTCCCTCTCGACCATGGAGCTTATCCCCCACAGTCTCACTGCCGCGCTCTCACTTACCGGCATTCGGAGTTTGGCTAAGGTCAGTAACCCGGTAGGGCCCATCGCCTATCCAGTGCTCTACCTCCGGCAAGAAACACACGACGCTGCACCTAAATGCATTTCGGGGAGAACCAGCTATCACGGAGTTTGAT
Source organism: Streptomyces sp. NPDC050743 (assembly GCF_044456925.1). Classification (NCBI taxonomy): domain Bacteria; kingdom Bacillati; phylum Actinomycetota; class Actinomycetes; order Kitasatosporales; family Streptomycetaceae; genus Streptomyces; species Streptomyces sp. NPDC050743. The sequence continues at coordinate 2,384 of NZ_JBITGJ010000243.1, read as the reverse complement.
TGGCCTTTCACCCCTAACCACAGGTCATCCCCCAGGTTTTCAACCCTGGTGGGTTCGGTCCTCCACGAAGTCTTACCTCCGCTTCAACCTGCCCATGGCTAGATCACTCCGCTTCGGGTCTTGAGCATGCTACTGAAACGCCCTCTTCGGACTCGCTTTCGCTACGGCTTCCCCACCCGGGTTAACCTCGCAACACACCGCAAACTCGCAGGCTCATTCTTCAAAAGGCACGCAGTCACGAGATACAGCAAGCTGCATCCGACGCTCCCACGGCTTGTAGGCACACGGTTTCAGGTACTATTTCACTCCCCTCCCGGGGTACTTTTCACCATTCCCTCACGGTACTATCCGCTATCGGTCACCAGGGAATATTTAGGCTTAGCGGGTGGTCCCGCCAGATTCACACGGGATTTCTCGGGCCCCGTGCTACTTGGGTGTCTCTCCAACGAGCCGCTGACGTTTCGACTACGGGGGTCTTACCCTCTACGCCGGACCTTTCGCATGTCCTTCGCCTACATCAACGGTTTCTGACTCGTCCTGTTGCCGGCAGACAACAGAAGAGAGATCCCACAACCCCGCATGCGCAACCCCTGCCGGGTCTCACACGCATACGGTTTGGCCTCATCCGGTTTCGCTCGCCACTACTCCCGGAATCACGGTTGTTTTCTCTTCCTGCGGGTACTGAGATGTTTCACTTCCCCGCGTTCCCTCCACATGCCCTATGTGTTCAGGCATGGGTGACAGCCCATGACGACTGCCGGGTTTCCCCATTCGGAAACCCCCGGATCAAAGCCTGGTTGACGACTCCCCGGGGACTATCGCGGCCTCCCACGTCCTTCATCGGTTCCTGGTGCCAAGGCATCCACCGTGCGCCCTTAAAAACTTGGCCACAGATGCTCGCGTCCACTGTGCAGTTCTCAAACAACGACCAGCCACCCATCACCCCGAAC
>NZ_JBITGJ010000242.1:0-4817 GCF_044456925.1 Streptomyces sp. NPDC050743 | reverse complement strand
CGGGGCGTGGGGCGTAAAAGCGCGGGCCTTGGGGGTGGGGTTGTTGGGTTTTTACTGCGGGGGCCGGGGGGGGGCCGTCCCGCCCCCGGGCCCCCCCGACGCGTCCCCTGGAAGAAGAGGTCTATGCCCCCTGCCAGTCCCCGTCCCGTCGACAATCTCGACGATGACGACTATCCCGCCTACACCATGGGCCGGGCCGCCGAGATGCTCGGCACCACCCCCGCCTTCCTGCGCGCCCTCGGCGAACACCGCCTGATAACCCCCCTGCGCTCCGAAGGCGGCCACCGCCGCTACTCCCGCTATCAGCTGCGCATCGCCGCCCGCGCCCGCGAACTCGTCGACCAGGGCACCCCCATCGAGTCCGCCTGCCGCATCGTCATCCTCGAAGACCAACTCGAAGAAGCCAAGCGCATCAACGAGCAACTGCGCACCCAGAGCAGCGAGTCACAGTCGAAGACCTCAGCCTGAAGCAGGCCGCCGGCCCAGGCCGCCTACTCAAGTCGCTGCCGGACATCGGCAAGGTCCGCGCCGGCCAGCTGCTCAGCCCGAGGCTGGACCGTCACACCTCCCTGAGACGGTCCGGCCCGAAGCCAGCCTCGCCCGGCGCCTGCCAGTGACGCCCCAGCAGCGAGCACCAAGAAGCCCGCCACCAAGCGCCACGGCCGGGGCGTGACCGTAGGCTGCGGCCATGACCGAGATCAAGACCCCTACTCCCACCGAAGCCTTCGACCTGCTGCTGGCCGGCAACCAGCGCTTCGTCACCGGCGCCCCCGAGCACCCCAACCAGGACGCCACCCGCCGCGCCGAGATCGCACCGTCCCAGCAGCCCTTCGCCGTGATGTTCGGCTGCTCCGACTCCCGGCTGGCCGCCGAGATCATCTTCGACCGCGGCCTGGGCGACCTGTTCGTGGTCCGCACCGCCGGACACGTCATCGGCCCGGAGGTGCTGGGCAGCATCGAGTACGGCGTGGACGTCCTGGGCTGCCCGCTGGTCGTGGTCCTCGGCCACGACTCCTGCGGCGCGGTCGGCGCAGCCTGCACCGCCCTGGAGAACGGCATGACACCGGCCGGATACGTCCGGGACGTCGTCGAACGGGTGACCCCCAGCGTGCTGGCAGCGCGGGCCGCCGGAAAGGCCGAGCCCGAGGAGATCCTCGCCGAGCACATAAGGCACACCGTCGACCTGCTGCTGGACCGCTCCCGGGTACTCGCCGAGAAGGTCGCCGCAGGCCAGGCCGCCGTGGTGGGCCTGTGCTACCGCCTGGCCGACGGCAGTGCGCAGCTCGTCGCCTCCCGCGGCCTCGACGCGGCCGTCCCCGCCGCATCCTGACCGGTCCCGGCCGGGGCCGCTCAGGATGATGTGCCGCGGTCGGAGGAGCAAAGGCGGGGCGCGTGCCGGAGGGCCCGGTGCTGGTGGCGGCCGCCTCCCACGGCAGCGGGAGGCGCTCGCGGTTGACGGCGGCGTGTCCCGCCTGGCGCGGTGACGTTAAAGGAAGCGGCACTGCACTCGCGTGTCAGCGGCCCCTGACTGTGCACCGGCGTCGTGTCAGGGGCCGCGAAATGGCAAAAGCCGCTGGTCCGAAGCAAAAGATGACACTCACCGTGACCCGCCATCGCGTCGCGGACACGAATCAACGTCACCAGCGGGCAGAATGCCTCGTGCAGCCCTGCCGGTCACCTGCCCCGCTCACCTCATCCCGGACACCACCGGCACCAACGCCTTCCACGACGCCTACCGCACGGCCATGGCGCACAACGCCGTCTTCATCGCCATCGAAACCGCCGCACGCCAGCAGTGGACCGTGAAGGCGGACACCCTCACTCACCGCCGAGGACCGGCGCGGGCTGACCGCGCCGTTCTGGTCCAACATCAACCCGTAGGGCACGTTCCGCCTCGACATGGACAAGCGGCTCGATCTCCCGCCCGTCCATGTACCCGACCCGCGTCGAGCAGTGATCAGCGCGTCGGACGGTAGGTCGCGATGATCACTCCGCTGCTGGTCGGCTGAGCGCTGACCAGCTCCAGCTTCTTCAGGGTGGCGTCGTCGGCGAACAGCTTCTTGCGGCCCTCGCCGGCCACCACCGGGTGGATCAGCAGTACCAGTTCGTCCAGCAGGTCCTGCTCCAGAAGCGAACGCACCAGCGTGGGGCTGCCCGCGACGGTGATGTCCTTGCCCTCTCCCGCCTTGAGCTCTTCGATCGCGGCCGTCAGATCGCCGTTGATAAGCGTGCTGTTCGCCCAGTCGTCCACGCTGTCGAGCGTGGAGGAGACGACGTACTTGGACGAGTCATTGATCCACTTGGCGAAGCCGGCGTCCTCGCCGTCGGTCACCGTCGGCCAGTACCCGGCCCACTCGGTGAAGGTCACCCGGCCCAGCAGAATCGTGTCGGCCGTCTCCAGCGTCTTTCCCAGCGCCGCGCCCATCTCCTCGTCGAAAGCGAACTGCCACTCGTTCGGCGACTGGGCGACACCGTCGAGCGAGACGAACAGACCCGAAACGACCTTGCGCATGATTCCTCCGTGATGAGTTCGGGGTCCTCTACCCAGTCCCGGCCGAATAGCGCCCCGGCCTAGGCGGGCCGACCCCGTCGGCTACGTCAGGAAGACTATGCGGGCACTGGGGAAGAGGGCTTGTACAGAAGCGACAGCGGCTCCGCCCTGTCCGGAGCACTCAGCTGAGTGGCGGTCCGGCCGATGAACCGGGTCAAGGACCGCGCCAGGTGCGGCTGGTCGAAATAGCCCAGCCGGTGCACGACGTCCTGCGCCGGCGCCCCCTCCTGGATCAGTACCGCCGCCTCGCGGGCACGGTGGATCTGCCGGATGGCCCCCCGGGTGAGGCCCGTTGCCGCGACGAAACGCCGCTGGAGGGTTCGCGCGGAGACATCGGGGGCCGCGCCGCCAAGCACCGCGGGCACGATCGGGTCGCAGTCCACGATGCCCTCACGCACCATGCGCCGTACGAACGCCTCCGCATTGTCGTAATCGGGCACGTGCCAGGCGGAACCCTTCAGCCACACGGAGCGCCGAGTCACGTCGGGTATCTCCGCGCTACCACCCACAAGCCGGCTGATCGGCACGTGAGGCATCGAGGTGCCCAGAGCGAAGCTGATACCGAAGAACCTGGCGTCCTTGGGAACGGGAGCCAGACAGGCCTTGGGCTCCGGGCCCAGCACGGCCGCCTGCACGTGGCCGTCGTGCTCCCAGAAGACAAGCTCCCAGTGCGACGCCGCGATCGACGTCATCCGGTCAACCTCGATACTGCGGCTGCGCCATACCCCTCTCGATGTACGGCAACTCCGACGGCCGACTGTCGATCTCCAGACCCAACCGGATCGCCCCCGTTCACCGCCGCCTGAGCCGCCAGTGTGTCACGTCGCGCGGACGGCCGAAGCTTCACAGCGCGGTGAAGCAGGAACCCATCGAGACGGTCACCCGACCGTGGTAGGAATCCCCGGCCATTACTGACGTTGAACTCGTGGTGTCGTAGGGGCCGACTGTGACTTAGCACTTCACCTGGCGGGGCTGAGCGCTCTGGTTGGCGAGTTGAGCATTGGGGCTGGTGAGCGAGTTGATCTCTGTTCGGCGACGGTGCCTGCCTCGTTGCAGAGCGGGTGCATAGGATCGCCGGCATGGCGCTGCGACCTGTCATGGTGAACATAAAGGCTCTTGATCATTCGGCGGTAGGCCGGTTCTGGGCGGAGGCGCTCGGCTGGAGTGCCTACAGCCCCGGCGTGACCACCTACGTCGGACCCGGAGGCGGACTCGTCTGGCCGGACCCGGTGGTCGTCGGCATCGACGTCGTTCCTGTCCCGGAACCCAAGACGACAGCAAAGAACCGTGTGCACCTCGATCTCGCCACCATCTCTGCAGCCCATCAGGCGGAGTTGGTCGCACGCCTCCAGTCTCTCGGTGCGACTCCCGCCGACGTGGGCCAGGGCAAAGTGCCGTGGACCGTCCTCGCCGACCCGGAGGGCAACGAGTTCTGCGTGCTGGAGCCTCGGGAGATCTACCGGGACACCGGGCCGATCGCCCGGGTGGTGGTCGACTGCACGGATCCGCAGGCCATGGCCCGGTTCTGGGGTGAGGCGATGGGCTGGACCCTGCACGAGGTGACCGACGACCATGCGGTGTGGCGCTCTGCCAAGGGCGTCGGCCCATATCTCGAGTTTTTCGGCACGCCCGACATGAAGACTGTGCCGGACCGCGTCCATCTTGACCTGCTGCCATACTCCGGTGACGACAAAGCGGCGGAGGTGGCCCGGTTGCGGGACCTCGGCGCCACCGACCTCGACCTCGGCCAGGGCGACGTCCCGTGGACATGTCTGGCCGACCCGGAGGGCCACGAGTTCTGCGTCCTCGCCCCGTCACACTGACGGCTGGTCGTCCCTTGCGGTATCACCGGAGGCATGCGGTATCCACAGGGGGGCGGGCTGACCGCCGAACGCCAGGTGTTCCGCGAGGGGTTACGGCTCCAGGCCGCGGAGCGGTTCGCTCGGGGTGAGGTGAGTGCGCTGATCGCCAAGGACCTGCGGGCCAGCGTCCGGTCGGTGCAGCGGTGGCGGCAAACATGGAACGAGGGCGGTCCGCGGGCGCTGCGGTCGCAGGGGCCGGCGTCGCTGCCGAGGCTCATCAACTTCATTATTAATCCCTAGTGTTGTGTATGTATAGTTCTGTGCATGGAGTTGCTGCGCATGTCCAAGGCTGCGAAGCGTCTCGGGATGCATCCGATGACGCTTCGTCAGTGGGCGTTGGACGGCAAGATCCCGTTTACGTGGGTCGGCCGTGAGCGCCGGTTCTCCTCCGTGGATGTGGAGAA
>NZ_JBITGJ010000241.1:0-4847 GCF_044456925.1 Streptomyces sp. NPDC050743 | reverse complement strand
CGCAGTCGCCGCAGCACCTGCGGGTGGCGCAGCAGCGTCAGCATGCCGTTGGTGATGAGGTTGACGACGGTCTCATGGCCGGCGATGAGGAGCAGTTTGGCGGTGGCGACGATTTCGGCGTCGGCCATCCGGCCGTCGGGCCCGTCGTCGTTGGCCAGCCGGGACAGCAGGTCGTCTTCCGGCCTGCAGTGGCGCTGTTCCACCAGCTCGCCGAGGCGCTGGCGCAAGTCCTTGCGGGCCTGCATGCCCTTGTCCAGTTTCTCCTTCGGGTCGGTCTCTGGGCCGCTCGATAAGTCGTCGCCGCACGTCACGCCGTATATCGCCGTCGAAAGCCTCGCCGTGCTGGCCATCACGATCACGCAGCAAAAAGCGCAGCGACTCCATGCGTATGCCCGTGTCGACAGCGAGATTCCTCGCCTGCTGCACCGTCCAATCCCGCGTCGGATGGGCGGTGGCCCCGGCGATGTGCAGGCGCCGGGTACCGTGCTCGAGGAACGCCAGCGCGTACAACCGCCCACCCAGCGCGGTGTCGATGTGGAAGAAGTCTGCCGCGATGATGCCCTCGGCTTGGACGGTGCGGAACTCACGCCAAGTCGGGCCGGTACGATGCGGCGCCGGGTCGACGCCCGCGGCGTTCAGCATCTCCCAGACCGTGGAGGCGGCGATCTGATGCCCGAGTCGGGCCAACTCCCCCTGGATCCGCCTGTGTCCCCACCTCGGATTCTCCTGGGCCAGCCGCAGGACGAGCGTCTTGACCGCACTCGCCGAACGCGTTGAGGACCGGTGTGCTCTGGTGCGCTGGCCCGGCAGCTCCAAGGCTCTGGTCACCGCCGTATGCGAGAGCAGACTTGCGTTCGCGCTGGCCCGACTGCCGATTCGCGACCCCTCACTGGACGTGCTCACCGTCATGTCGGAACGGCTGAGAGCGGTGGTGCCGGCCGATCGGTTCGCCGGGCGGGACTCGCTGGCGCTGCAGGATCTGTCCGACCTCTGTTTCGTCGTCGCGCCTAATGAGGTCAGATCGGCCTATTACGACCAGCTCGACCGAGAAATGTTCGAGCGCGGGATCAGGAAACGAATCATGCTGACCGATGCCGGCTATGGCGGAATCGCTGAAACGGTTTCCAGCGGGATGGCCTTCCACTTTGCCATGCTCGACCCGGACAGCCCCATTCACGGCTACGCACTGGCGAACACCGAGGTCCTGCCGTTCACTGATTTCGAGGCCCCGTTGGAGACGGCCCTGATCTGGCGCCGCGAGCGCGCCTCGGGCGGCGACCTGGACGAACTCATCGAAGCAGCCCGCGAGGTCTTCGCCGATCCGATCCACGTCTGACACCGGGGCCGACGGCACGTACAGTGCGGGATTCGCGCCCGGATTCACCCTGGCCGAACTCTGACGGCGGTGTGACCACTGTGGTCACACCGGCATTAGCGACACGATAATTCCAATTCCCGAAATGCGCCATTAGCGTTCATTGTCATAGTCGACCAAGGCGACGAAAGGACGCAAAAAATGGCGGACACACACATCATCGGGTCGCTCGACGACGCAATAAGGGGTACCTTGTCGAATTCTCCTCACCTCCCCGCCGTCAACCGCGAGTGGCAGCTGGTCAAGCGCCCGGTCGGCTGGCCGACGCCCGAGGACTTCGCGCTGGTCGAGGCCCCCGTGCCGGTGCCTGGTGAGGGCCAGGTACTGGTGCGGAACATCTACCTCTCCGTGGACCCGTACATGCGGGGCCGAATGAATGCCGCGAAGTCCTACGCCGCTCCGTACGAGCTGGGCGAGGCCATGCGGGGCGGCGCGGTCGGCGAGGTCGTCGCCTCGAACGCCGAGGGCTTCAATGTCGGCGACCACGTCGTGCATGACCTTGGCTGGCGCGAGTACACGGCGGTGGACGCGCGAGACGCGGTCACGGTGAACGGCGAGATCGCGCCGCTGTCGACGTACCTCGGTGTCCTCGGCATGACCGGCTTGACCGCGTACGCCGGCCTGCTGCGCGCCGCCTCATTCCAGGAGGGCGACATCGTGTTCGTCTCCGGCGCGGCGGGTGCGGTCGGCAGCGAGGCGGGACAGCTCGCCAAGCTCATGGGCGCCTCGCGGGTGATCGGTTCGGCCGGCTCGGACGACAAGGTCAAGGTGTTGCTGGACGAGTACGGCTTCGACGCCGCGTTCAACTACAAGAAGGCCCCGGTCGGCGAGCAGCTGCGCGAGGCCGCGCCCGACGGCATCGATGTGTACTTCGACAACGTCGGCGGCGACCACCTGGACGCGGCCCTCGGCTCCCTCAACCTGCACGGCCGTATCGCCATCTGCGGCATGATCTCCACCTACAACAACACCGAGCCCGCCCCCGGCCCGGTGAACCTCTTCCGGCTGATCCAGACCCGCGGCCGTATGCAGGGCTTCCTGTTCAGGGACCACTGCGACATGCAGCCGCTCTTCGTCGACCAGGTCGGCCCCTGGGTCGCCTCGGGCGCGCTGAAGTACCGCGAGACGGTCGTCGACGGCATCCAGAACATGGTGGAGGCCTTCCTCGGCATGCTGCGCGGGGAGAACATCGGCAAGATGCTCGTCAAGTCCTGACGGCGTGGCGGCGGGTGGGCTGCTGCCCGCCGGTCGGTGCCCCCATCCGCACGGGCGGCGCCATCCATGGCACCGATCTTGGTGCCTCGTCTCCGCCGCGGCGGGTCGATCGGATCGAGCACGGTGCAACGGCATTGCGGGGCTCCACATGGCGGGGTTCAGCGCCCACCAGTCCCTTTACGTCTGCGCGTCGATGACACGTCGGAGGAGGGTGAGGAGTTGCTCCCGTCTTCCGGATCCAGGCGGGCGAAAACCGCTTCCTCGGCGGCGCGGGCGTCCGGCGATGCCTCGGTCACCACGCGTCTGCCCTGCGGGGTGACCGAAATAAGGCGGCGTCGACGGTTGTGGGGTCCGCGGCGGCCTCCACACGGCGTGAGCGATCGTCGACGGGTCGTACACCCACCACAACGCCTCCGCCGAGATTCTGGCGGAGGACAGCGGCCGCACACGGTTCGTCTGGACCACAGACCTGCGCCCGGACGCACTCGCGGAGGCCGCGGCCGCCGGCATGGGCCAGGCGCTCGCCGCGATCAAGCGGACCTTCGAGCTCCAGCCCGGCTGACGCCACGCCCCTGTCACGAGAGGAGTAGGAGGCATGGACTACGTATCCGTGGTCATCGATCAGGAGGTCGCGCGCATCACGCTCGATGCTCCGCCCGGCAACCGCATCAATTTCCAGATGCGCGAAGAGCTGGGACAGGCCGTGGACCGTGTCGCGGCGGGCACGGCACGGGCCCTGCTGGTGACAGGTGCCGGCGAGGACTTCTGCCTGGGCGGCGACGCACGGCAGTGGGTGGACGTCCCGGTGGAGAAGCTGCGGCCGAAGATCGCCGTCTTCGCCGAGGCCCTGCACAAGCTGGAGCAGCTACGCATTCCGACCATCGCCGTCGTTCAGGGAACCTGCGCAGGCGGCGGCTTCGAACTCGCCCTGAGCTGCGACCTCATTCTGGCGGGCGAGTCGGCACGCTTCGTCTTCCCCGAAGCCTTCCTCGGCATCATGACTCTCCAAGGCGGAATCGTGCAGCTCGCCGAGCGGGTGGGCCGCGCCCGAGCCATCGAACTCGTCATGACTGGCGAGCCGCAACCGGCGCGCCGCCTCGCCGACTGGAACATCGTGACCAATGTCGTCCCTGATCCGGAGCTGGACGCCGAGGCGGCCGCATGGGCCGATCGCCTCGGCCACGGCCCCACCGCGACCTACGCCGCGACCAAGGACCTCCTGGAGATCTGGCGCTCCGAGGCCGCGATGCGGCATGGGCCCGCCTGTACGACATCTCCATGCCGCTGTTCGAGCGGGAGGACGTACAGACAGCCATCCGCGCAGCCGCCAAGTCCATGGACGCAGGCCTCCCGCTCACCCCGGCCACGTGGCCGAATCGGTAGACCCCGTCGGGCGGAGCCGCTCCCGTCGAGCACCGCCGCCCCGTGGTGTCTGCTGACCGCTCCCGGGGAGACCGGACGTGGGTGCAGCATCGCGGGGGTGGCGGGGCCGGTCCGCGCTCCTGCCTGCGTCCCGCGCGGACCGGCCCTGTAGGCGGCCTGGGTCACCCAACTCGTCCGAAACATGGTCATGGACCTTCAGGACACCGGCGCCAGGGTGAAGTTCTTGATCCGGGACCGGGATGTTCGCTACCCGGCGGCCTTCGACGCGGTCCTGCAGGCCGAGGGTATCGAGGTCGTTCAGACCGGTGTCCGGATGCCGCGCGTGAACGCGCTCATGGAGCGATGGGTGCGATCCTGCCGGACCGGGCTCCTCGACCGCACCCTCATCTGGAACCAGGCCCATCTACTCCACGCGCTGCACGAGTACGAGCAGTTCTACAACCAGCACAGGCCCCACCGCACTCTCGCAAGCGCTGCACCACTCAGCCCCCTGCCCGAACCCATCACCTAGCCCGACCGGCTCACCCACCTCGCCGTCCACCGACGCGACCGCCTCGGCGGCATCCTGCACGAGTACCAACATGCTTCGTGACCAGCACGGACGTGATTCTTGGCACCTACAGGGTGATGGCAGCCCTGCGGGTGCAGGACTCTGCCGCGCGACTCGGACAAGGCATCGGCAGGGACAGAGCGGGACCGCCGGGCCGTCGGTCTTTGTCAGCCTTGGTACGCCTGGGACGGCTCAGTGATGCCTCCAACGTGATGCGGCGGAGTGCACATGAGGTTCCCCCTGCCGGCCGGACAGCTTGATACTGGGACGGATGGTCCCGGAGGAAGCAGTCACAGGTAGTGAGTAGCAAGAGCAACATGAGTA
>NZ_JBITGJ010000240.1:0-4891 GCF_044456925.1 Streptomyces sp. NPDC050743 | reverse complement strand
ACGACATGACAAGCCGTCACTCCCACCAGACCGCCGGCCCCATGCCCCACCAGCGAAAACGCAGTCCTCGCGTCCGGAAAGACAACAGCTTCTCATCCAGGGCGTGCGCAATGCCGAAATCAAGGACACGGGGCCCCGCTGGAGCGAGGATGACGTTGCCAGGCTTGAGGTCCCGATGAATAACGCCTGCGGTGTGAATGGCTGCTAGCGCGGCAGCGGTGCCAGCTGCTAGCGCGTCGAGCACTACTCCCGATAGCGACCCGTGAGCGCAGACGTGAGCGTTGAGAGTGGGGCCCGGCACGTACGCTGTGGCAAGCCAGGGCTGTAGCGCGCCGGTGTCCGCTGCAACCAGCGGCACAAGGCACGGCCCGGTGACCCTGCGCATGAGGTCCACTTCACGAGTGAAACGTGCACGGAAGTCCGGATCGCCTGCGTACTCGACGCGGATGACCTTGACTGCAACCCGAGCTCCGTCAGGCGCAATCCCGGCGTGCACAAGTCCCATGCCGCCTGAACCCAGGCGGCCTACGACGCGAAAGGGACCTATCCAGGCCGGGTCACCCGGTACGGGAGGGAGCACAGGTCTGCTGGACACGCTCGAGGTCCTTTCACGGGCGGAAAATAGCACGTAACAGGCGTATGCTACTGGGCATTTGGGAGTCTTCCGCCTGTCTACAGCGCTTCCCGAAGACACAGCCTCTCAGCGAAATGACCTCCGTTGAAGTCCTGCTGCGAGCTGAGCGGAGCGGCGGGTCGGTCGCGCTGACGATCCCTCCCCCGTTACCGTCGACCTGGCCGTCCTGCGCGACCTGATCCGTTCCGCCCTCAAGCTCGCCGGCTGCGCCAACATCGTCGCCGCCCGACGTGCCCACACCGACCGGCACCGCGTCCTCACGCGCTACCGAATCACATGGTCATGAACATGGACATCCAACCTGAATGCCGGGGCCCTGCCTCGACGACTGCCTTGCAGAAACCGGAGCCGTCCTCTAGCCCGCTCACCACGACCGCCCGAGTTCAAGGTCAGTAGCTGCACGGTTTCCCCCGAGCGATCGATTTGACAGCAGCGGCGGTGTACGACGACGGCGGGACAGACAGGGGCACCACCCGGGGGCGCGGCGCACGCACCACGCCCCCGGCCCCGAGTTCGGTCACCGGTTCGATCGTCACGAGCGCGTGAACAGCGCGATGTAGGTGTCCGAGATGTGGTGGTAGGCGATGCCTCCCGGCTTCGAAGCGCGCGGGTTCGCGGATTCGTGGACGTGGACAGGGTGGAACCCACGCGTCTTCGGAAGCGTACCTATTCAGTCGATGCGGCTTCCTGCCGCCGATTTCGCCTCCTGTTAGAGGGCGGTACGTAAGGTGATGTCCGTTTCGCGCTTTCGGGAGGAGTGTGCGGGCGGGCCGTGACGTCGCCTGGCGGTTACGGCCGCGGCTGGGTGAACAAGCCCTGCTCGGTCTCGGCCAGGATCCCGCGGTCGGCGAGCCGCTTGAGCTTCAGGCGGGTGTTGTTGATGTTGTTGGGCGCGATCTCCAGGTCCATCGCCTCGCACACCTGCCGCGCTCGTAGCGGCATGTCGGCTGCGGCGAACACCGCCATGATCTGCTGGTAGGCCGGATGGTCCGGCAGCTTCGGCGCCGGCGGCGCGGGCGGCTGCGGATCGGGCAGCGCCAGCAGCGTCTTGCGGGTGATCCGGACCTCCTCGGCGGCCCGGCCGAGTTCGTCCAGCCGTGCGGCCAGCTGCGCGATCTGCTCCCTCGTCGCCTCGGCCTGCACGGCGATCTCCCGTTCCTGCTCCTCCAGCCGCGACAGTACCGCCCCGAGAGTCAGCTCCCCGCCGGTCATGTGCTGCGCCAGGCCGCAGCGGTGGCGCCGGTCAGCCGGCGCAGTATCACCGCGGTCATCGCCCAGTACACCCGCGACTCCGAACTGCGCGGCAGGTGCTCGTAGTCGCGCACCAGCCTGCGGTGCAGCATCAAGATCCCGTAGGCGCGCTCCACGATCCACCGCTTGGGGATCGGCACGAACCCGGTCTGCGCCGGGTTGCGCTCGACGATCTCCACCTCGATGCCCACCTTCTGCCCGTGCGCGACGACGGCGTTCTTGAAACCCTGGTCGACCAGGGCCTTCTGCACGGCGTCGGTGTCGGCAGCGACCTTGTCCAGCAGCGCGATGCCTGCGGAGTTGTCGTGCACCGACGCGGCGAGCACCACCACCGCGATCACCAGGCCCAGCACGTCAACGGCCAGGCCGCGCTTGCGGCCCGGTACTTTTTTTGCCGCGTCACGCCCCGTCGACTCCGCGGGCACCCCAGCCGCCGCGTGCACGCTCTGGGTGTCGAGCACCACCAGACTCGGGTCCGCCTTCCGCCGCGCCTTCTCCCGCACCTGCCAGCGCAGCAGGTCGTGGATGGTCTGGTCGGTGCCGTCATCGCGCCACTTGGTGAAGTAATACATCACCGCACCGCGCGGCGGCAGGTCGTGCGGAAGCAGGTCCCACTGGCAGCCGGTGCGGCCCTGGTAGAGGAGCGCGTTGACGATCTCCCGCATCTCGTACCGGCCCTGGTGACCGCTGACCGAGCGGTGCGCGGCCTTCCATGCGGCAATCACCGGCTCGACAAGCGCCCACTGCTCGTCGGACAGGTCGGTCTTGTAGGGCTTGCGCTCGCTCACGGTACTCAGCCCAGCACGCCCGAGCCCGCCGACCGGCCGGGATACCGTGCTGCCACACGTTCAGGTGACGGCAAATCACCTATGCACTTACATACCGCCCTTTCAGATTCACATTGGCAGATTGGGCCGGCCTACCGTCCAGGCTCAGCCGTCCTCTTCGCAGTGCGCCGTGAAGGTCGAGAGCGACACTGCCCGTGAGCTGGAAACGGATTCCCATCTCCTGGTCCGTTGCCGCCATGGCCCGCGCCGCGACAGACAGAACCGGGGCGAGGTCCTCCCTCATCGCCGGCTCACCGGCGAAGACCAGGGAAACGCCGCTCCCACACGGAAACGACGACGGGGTGAACCTCTCGCGCCAGATCCGGCCAGTGCTCAACGAGGTAGCCACGGTTGATGAGAGCACGCTGCTCATCTCGCGTGCCGAATGTGAGGACGCGCTCATAGAACAGCAGGAGCTGCTGGTGCGCGTCGACTTCGATCCGATAGGGAAGCCCGGCGCGCCACTTTTCTGGAACCTCTACAGACGTTCCACCCTGCTTCAGTTCGTCCAGGTCACCGATGACCTGGAACGGATGCGAGAGCAACCAGTCGGGAACGCCCGGCAGCGACAAGGCCGCAACGATGTCGTCGTCAACTGTCCCCGCGGACCGCAACCCACTGATCAGCGTAGTGCGCGTGTCGTCCGCGCCGGCCCAGTCGGGTTCGAAATCCGTCATCGCCGTGGTCTCCTTCAACGCGCATGACACTTCTTTACGCCCTGAGCAGGACTCTACGGGAGGACCGTGCGTCGTTCCCAGAGCCCACTTTCGTCCCCCACCACGTGGGACCGCATTTCGAGGGCCGTCCCGCATGCCGGGAGTCCCCCCCATGTCCATCGCGGATGCAGCCCCGAGAATGAGGTTGAATGCAGGCCTCACTTCCACGCCAGACTTGCAGCGCTAACCCCTGCCGAGGCCAGCGCTGTTGCTGCCCGCCCGCCGTCCGGCGGCGATGCCGCTGTGTCTCGAGCAGAGTTGCGTAGCTAGGCCTGCCGCGTACGACTGTGTCGGCAGCAGCCGGTGCAGATCCCCGTACAAGTCCCGCTTGGCGTTCTGAGCGAACTGCGATGCCGTCGCGCGTAGGGCGCCCAAACCTCATGCACCGCCACGCCTTGTCGTGCCCTCCGGCTGCCCCTTCTACCAACGACCGCCCAGACCTCAACCACTACTGACGGAGAGCACACCCATGGGCATCCATCTCTACGCCATGAACCAGTCCGGCGACTCCCTGCACCTCCACCCCGGATGCGATGCCGTCGGCGACGCGTCGCACGACGCGCCCGATCACCTCACCTTCAATCACCCCGGGGAGGCATATGCGGCCATGCGAGCCCTGCGCTCCGCTCACCGCTTCGACGAGATGAAGAGGCGGTACGTTCGCGACCGCATCCACATGTTCAAGCTCACCGGCGTCCCAGGCACCCGAAAGTTGTTCGGCACCGAGGACATCACCCGCCACCAGGTGGAGACCCTTCCGGTCTGCCGCTCCGCCCCAGACCACCCGGACTACGCCCTGTGGCGCGCTGGGGTCCTCGAAGCCGCGCCGCGGGGTGAGAAGTCGGTCACTGAAGCAGGCTTGCTCTCTCCCGAGCTGGCACACGCCATCGGCATCAAAGGCGTCCACCTGTGGGATCCGGACCGCACGGCCGTCGCGCCCGACCCCGAGCAGGTGCAAGACACCACGGCAGAGCAACTCATCAACGGCCAGGAGCCGGTCTAACGAGCTCGTGCGGTGGGCGGTGGGACGTCGAGGCTGTGATCGTTGATCACGATCATGTGGTGGGGAATGTGACTCGTGCAGTGATCATCAGCAACCGACCGATCACGGACCTGACGGCCAATGTGATCTCTGAACTCATCGCTGAGGTCGGCCCGTTCCCAGGAAACCCAGTTGGAGAGCTCGTTAGTCCGCTGCCAAGGTGGTTCCCGTGACCGAGAGCACCTTCTACTCCGACCGCGTGGGGCAGGGCAGACCGCGCGTCAACGAGATCATCACTACCGAGGCCTGGGCAGGAATCACCGTCCTGATCCAGCAGCGGATCAACGATGGATCGCTCGCACGGGCCTTTCCCCGGTACGACTGTCCCCTCTCTGACATCGTCGGGTGAGACGCCCCGAAATGATCAGATACTGTGGGCGGGCACGACAGGAGCACCTCCCGCATGACCAGCACCAAGCCC
>NZ_JBITGJ010000239.1:0-4903 GCF_044456925.1 Streptomyces sp. NPDC050743 | reverse complement strand
TACACCAGGCCGACCAGGGCACGCTGGTGCGGTGGGAGCTTGCAGCGGCGGTCACCCTCGCGGGTGACGACGAGCATGGTGACCCACTCGACCAGAGCGTGGGGCAGGTCGAGTGCGGCAGAATACGGAACCAACGCGGCTCCTGTGGCTGTCGGTTGAGACTTCGAACACCTCCCCCAAGGGCAGGGGAGGCTCGTGCGTTGCGGGCACCGATCCCGTCACCCGATAAGTGGCCACGCTGAGAGAGCTCACTGACCCAGCATCCAGATCAACTTCGACGCGTCCACCGACTGGTTCGCGGACGGGGTGGCCGAGGGGACCGGCTTGTCGTAGTCCGCGAGGAGGAAGATCCGGTCGATGTCTTTGCCTTTCTCGGTGAGCTTGATCGGATAGGGTTTGCCCCGCGTCGCGACGTACTCCGCGAGCACGGTGCCGTGCGCGTCCCGGCCGGTGAGCCGTACGGCCCTCATGCCGTCGACGGTCGTCGTGCCGTCCTTCCGCACGCCGAGCACATGCTGGCGGCTGGAGATGTGCTGATAGCCCTTCAGGTTGCACAGCCGGGACGTGTTGCCGAACAGCTCCCTGAGCACCGGGTCGTCGTTCTTGCCGTGGACGTACCGGTTCTTCATCTGGTTCGCCGCCCTGGTTCCCTTGCCGCCCGGGAACTGGGACTTCCAGTAGGCCACGTCGGGCTTAACCCACACCTCGTCGCCCCGCTTGACCAGCTGTACGCTGCCCTTGTCACCGAGCGTGAAGGATCCGGTACAGTTGACTTCCCGGTCGAGCCGGAAGTCCAGGGCACTGACGGCGTCGCCGCTCGAGGCGGCCGGTCCCGAGTCCCTGATTCTCAGGTGTACGGATTGGGCGGAGCGGAAGGCCTGGTCCGCAAGGTGCGCGATCTCCTTCGGGGACTTCTTCTCGATGCCGTTGTCGCCGTCACCACCCGAGGCCCAGGTTGACACGGCGCACAGCAGCACGGCGCTCGATCCCACCACGGTTACGAGGAGTGTTCTGCTCATCACACCTCCACAAACCCCCTGAGATCCCCTTATCACGCTATCTCTCGGGCTTTGTTTTCGCGCGCAGTGTCAGAGCAGGGTCCCGCTACAGCGAACGGTCAACCGCTCGCTCTCTGCGGCCCGGGCCCCGGTGGCGTGTGGAGTGGCCCGTCTGAAGTCCTGGCGGGTGGATCAACTGCAACCCGCGCGTCTATGACTGGGCCGCGGCCAAACTGCCCTCCAACATCATCTTCGACCCGGACCCACCTACCCATCACCGCTGGGAGCTACACGAGTTCGCGGCCAACCTCGCTGAGGCTCAAGCCTCCTGCACCCTCGAGATGAGGAACCACCGAGGACGGAAACCCCCGTGCCCAGCCACTCCAGGCCGGCCGGGCAGGCACCGAAAGCCCCGCCCGGGCGAGTGAGCCGCCGCTGCTACCGACTTTCGGTGTGCCCCGGACGACTGGGTAGGGTCGCGGTACCCGAGCAGGAGAGGTAGTTGCATGGCCAACGAGATTGTGATCGCGTAGACGACCAGCGACGACGAGGATGCCCCGAGTTTCGTAGAGTCCGGTGATCTTGTTTCAGGCGGACCGCGGGGCTTGCTCCGACTTCCGCCAGTGGTCGTGTTCGTATTCAGCGGGCGGTAGGTGGTCGAGGGCGGAGCGGAGCCGTTCCTCGCTGCACCACGTGACCCATTGGAAGCTGGAAGGAACGGCTTCAACACGCCACCATGCAATCAAACGGCGCGTACAGGCCGAGCGTTAGGGTTTTAGCGCTCAAGAGCGCAGAGGGTCGGCGCCCATTTGGTTCGCGATGCCTCTGATGCCAGGTATTCGCCTTCCCTCCGGCGTTTGCAGGCGAGCATTCACCTTTGTGAGAGAAAGACGGAGCGGTGCGAGAAAAAGGAACAAACACAACTCGCAACGACCGCACGGGCGGTTGGCCGCGTTGGCCTCAGCGGCGGTGGCGTCTGTGATGCTGACGTCGGCCACTCCGCCCGCACAGACGAAACCGGACGTCGGCTGGGGCTTCACGCACACGCAGTACAGCGCCGACGAGGGCAGAGCCAGCGCCACCAAGCGCGTCGAGGACCTGCTCTCCGGATCCGGGATGCCGGAGAACCAGCACATCATGGGGTGGAGCGCGGGCAATCCTGAGCCGGTCAAGGGCCGTTACGACTTCGAGGAGATGGACCGCCGTATCGCCTTCATACGTAAGTCGGGCGGCACCGCGGTCGTGACGCTGTGCTGCGCTCCGGACTGGATGAAGGGCCGCCAGGCGGGCTCCGACAACACCGACTGGAGCCAGTCCGCCCTGGAGACCGCACCGACGCCGGATCACTTCAAGGACTTCGCCGCCCTCGCTGCCGCCGTCGCCAAACGCTATCCGGACGTGCGCCACTTCGTCGTCTGGAACGAGTTCAAGGGCTTCTGGAACAACTCCAAGGCGCGTTGGGACTACGAGGGCTACACCGAGCTGTACAACCTCGTGTACAAGGCGCTCAAGCAGGTCAACCCCGAGATCATGGTGGGTGGCCCGTACCTCGTCACGGACAGCGTCGACCCGCGGCAGGAGCAGGACGCCTCCACGACGCTGCGCGGCACCTGGGGCGCCATGGACCAGCAGGCCCTCGACGCCTTCGACTACTGGAACAAGAACAAGGTGGGCGCCGACTTCGTCGTCGTGGACGGCTCCAGCTACGCCAATGACGACCACCTGCTGCCCGACGAGTTCGCCGCCACCGACAAGTTCAACGCCGTCGGTGCCTGGGTGCGGCAGCAGACCCACGATCTGCCGCTGTGGTGGGCCGAGTACTACGTGGAGCCCGCCGACGGCAACGGCGACCGTAAGGGCTGGACGGAGGGCCACCGCGTCGCCGTGCAGGCCACCGCAATGATCGCGATGGTCAAGGGTGGCGCCTCCTCGGGCTTCTACTGGAATCCGGAGGAGAAGAATGGCACCGACTGCCCAGGCTGCATGTGGACGCCGACCCTCGCCACGGAGGGCGGCAAGCCGCTGCCCATGTACAACCTGGTATCCCGGTTCGGCAAGGAGTTCCCCCCGGGCACGCAGTACCGGACGGTGCCGGTGGCCAAGGACGACGCCCCCGACGTCCGGGTCCTGGCCACCGACAAGGTCGTCCTCGTGGTGAACACCCTCGACCGCACGATCAGCGCCCAGGTCGACGGTAAGCGGTTCGACATGAAGGCGTACGAGGTGAAGTGGCTCCCGCGCTGAGCCGCATGGGGCTCCCGCGCCGACCCGCTCCACCTCGTACCCCGGACGCCAGGACGGGATCGGTGGCGCGAGCGTCGGGACGCACTGCACCTTCTTCATGTCCCTGGCGCCCCACGACCTCGCCGACGTGACGTTGTCGGCCATTGTCGCTGCTCAGCCATGGCAGCCGCATGGCCGGGTCGTCGTGGGCGTACACGAAGTCCATCGCCGCGGCCTCGCCCGGGCGGAACCGCCCGAACGCTGCCTCGCGAGCTGCCTCAGGGAGGAATCACATGTCATCCACGACGGTCGTCGTGATCGGGGCAGGCCCTTACGGCCTGTCCACTGCCGCGCATCTCAAGGCGCGCGGCCTGCATGTCAGGGTCTTCGGCTCGCCGATGGCGAGCTGGGCCGAGAACATGCCCGCGGGTATGCTGCTGAAGTCGCCGCCGAGCGCGTCGGTGCTGTCCGCGCCGAAGCAAGGGTTCACGCTGGACGACTACTGCCGGCAGACGGGGGAGACCCGGCTGACCGGACACGATCCGGTGCCGGTCGAGGTGTTCGTCCGCTACGGGCGGTGGTTCGCCGAACAGTGGGTTCCAGAAGTCGAAGACGTCCGGGTGCTCGGCGTCGATCGTCACGCCGACGGTTTCCGTCTCAAGCTCGCCTCCGGTGAGGAACTGCGGGCGGCGGCCGTCGTCGTGGCCAGCGGCCTGGACGGCTTCGCGTACGTGCCCGAACCGCTGTCCGCCCTCGTCCCTGAAGGGTTGGTCTCGCACAGCTCCCAGCACGCCGACCTCGGGAAGTTCGCCGACCGGGACGTGGTCGTCGTCGGTGCCGGGCAGTCCGCGCAAGAGAGCGCGGCGCTGCTGCACGAGGCCGGGGCACGTGTCCAGCTCGTCGCCCGCACTCACAATCTGGTGTTCGGGGCCGGACCGACGCCTGGGCCGCACTGGCAGCCGGACACCCCTCTCGGGCGGTCCTGGGGCCTGTACGCGTTTGTCCATCAGGCGGCGGCTTTCCGTTTTCTGCCCGAGGCCACCCGGTTGAGGCTAGTGCGGCGGGTGCTGGGGCCGTTCGGTTCCTGGTGGCTCAAGCCGCGCCTGGACGGGGTGGTGCCGGTGCATCTGGGGCAGCACGTCGTCGCAGCCCAGCGCGATGGTGACGGTGTCACCCTGACCACCCGGGACGGCGATGGGCGGACCCGCACGATCGAGACTGCCCACGTGCTGGCCGCCACCGGTTACCGGGTCCGCCTGGACGCGCTGGACTTCGTCGGTCCCGAGTTGCGGTGCGAACTGGCACGTACGGGCGGGTTCCCGGCCTTGGACGCCGGACTGCAGTCGTCCGTGCCTGGCCTGTATTTCACCGGCATGCAGGCGGCGGCGACCTTCGGGCCGCTGCTGCGGTTCACGTGCGGTACGAACTTCGCGGCCCCGCGGCTGGCCGCCGCTGTGTCCGCGAGGACGCGGCGACGGAGCGGTTCCTGGAGTTCCAGGAGTCCTGGGGCCGGAAGTATCCGGCGATCTTGAAGGCTCCCCTCCCTGAGGGAGGGGATTCGTCACCCTCCAGGGCTGAGCGGGGATTTACGGCTCAGGCCGCCACCGGAGCCGGCGGCTCGGGTGGTCCTACGCCCTCGGCACCGTCCGGGTTCCAACCTGCCCGGGCCAGCATCACGCGGG
>NZ_JBITGJ010000238.1:0-4954 GCF_044456925.1 Streptomyces sp. NPDC050743 | reverse complement strand
ACCGGCCACAAGCCGCGAGGAGCAGCACTGGGCGCAGGCTTCCACCTGCACGCTCATGCTTCCCCACCAAAGTGGGCAGAACCCACACTGGACCTTACGGTTCACATGGGATCGCTTAGCTGATTAGAGACGCTATTCCTGGTGGTGCTTCGCGGCACGGCCGGATTGCGGCCACATGGAGAAGTGCTGTGGTCGCACTCGTGAACTGTGTGAGCTGCGGCATTGTCAGCGTGAGCGGCCGGCGCCCACGATGAGGCGGACGACAGACGTCAAGGAAGGCAGCTCCTCATGGGTAATCATGTGCATGTGCGACTCAGTCAGGGGCTGAGCGTGTCGGAAGAGGGGGAACTGGTCGAGTACTCGCGTTGCCGGTGCGGTGCCACCTTCACCAAGGTGTTCGACGCTGACGGCGGGGAGCCGGAGTACCCGGGCCGGTCGTCCTGACTCGCGCCTGTGTCAACGGCGCCGGCGCTTACCGTTGATCACGGGTCGGGCCATCGTAGGGGCGGAGGACCTGCCCCGAGGTACCTGGACCGCGACTGTGCTCAGCCTCGGGGCTGGTGCGCGTTCACGATCTCTGAAGCCTGTGACGGTCCAGGACATTCGAGTGGGGCTTTCAACGGCGTGCCGATGACGGCTGTACGTGACTGGCCGCGCGGTGCCCAGGACGACTCGGCCGTCACACCCGCCCTCACCCGGACGGTGGAACCGCCGGCAGACTGTCTCCGCACCTGCGGCAGCGGGTAAAGCCGGGCTCCTGTGCCGTGGGGCCCGCAGGGCGAGCGCGCTCCCAGGCGGGTGATCTTCGCGCGGTCCGCGCAGGATGATCCCGGCTGCTCAGCCGCAGGAGGACGGCCGGCTGGGCAGCCGCTCAACACCCGCCCGATACCGCATGCAGGGAGCAGCCTCCCATGGCGATGACACAGACCTTGATACCGGTGCTGGAGGATGCCCGCCACGCTCATGCCGCAGCGCGTGACCGGCTGCGGGCGGATGCGGCACTCGCGCCGCCCGGCGCCCACCGGCAGATGCTCGAGCGCGAGGCCGATGAGATGCAGGGCCGGGTGCACCGCATCGAAGGCCATGTCCGCGGACTGCGGCCCCGCGGCCTGCTCGGCGGCGCGGCCGACATGGCGCGGTTCGCCGCCCGCACCACCCTCAGAACAGCCATGCTGCCGCTGGCCATCGGGCAGAAGACGGTGACCGGGGTGATGCACGGCCGAGGGCCGGCCGACGACCAGCAGCTGCTGAGGAACACCGAAGACGAGTACGCCGCTGCGGCCCGGGCCCTGGCCAGCGCTCGGGCCGGCGAGGTCCTCGCCGACCAGGCCCAGGACCACACCACCCTCAACCTGCTGCAGGAACTCCGCAGCCAGGACCAGGAGTTGCTGACACTGCTCGAGGACAGCCTCGCCCGGCAGGCCCGAACCGTGGCCGCCGCAGGCGACGGCTTCCGCGTGGAACAGACGACGAACGGCGGCCTCCCCCATGCGGCCACCCGCCCGCTGCGGGCTGTCGCCGACCGGCTGCGCCAGGCGGCACGCCCCGGGCAGAGGCCCGAAGACGAAAGGCCGGTGGCGGAGGAGCCGGAAGTGACCGCCGCGGCCGAGCAGATCCAAGGAGCGGTCACCAGCGAGGAAAGCCTGCCCATCGTCGGCTTCAGCCAGATCAGCGTTGAGGAGATCGAGCGACGCCTGCCCTCTTTGTCCGAGTCCGCCCTGCGCGTTCTCGAGGGATACGAGCGCACGCACGCGCGCCGCAAACATGTCCTGGAAGCCATCGAGCGGCTGAGCTCCAGCCGGCCCTGACCGCACTCCGGGCCGACCAGCCAGAGCGTCAGTGGTTACGACTGGAGCTCACCACGAAGAGTGCTCCGTCAGGATCGCGCAGCACCGCCTCGTGTTCGCACTCCGCGAGGACGTCGCCGCCGTGCTCTTGTGCGGCTCGGGCACACCCCGACACGTCTGCCACCACGAAGTGGACCTGCCAGTGAGGCCGGACCGAGCGATCAGGCGCTGTATCCACGGCGCCAGACTCGATGCGCGCCACGATGGAACCCTGGCTGCGCAGTACCACCTCTTCCCCTTCGTACTCCACCTCGCAGCAGCCAGAGCGACCCGAGGCCCAGCCGAGGATCTCGCCGTAGAAGATCGCCGCATCGAAAGCGTCGCGAGTGTGGAGGGTGACGAACACCGGTGCAGCCTGCCGCCACGCCTTCCACTCGGTGACGAGCCTGCCCTGCCATATCCCGAAGATGGCCCCGTCGCGGTCGGCGAGCAGCGCCGCCCTGCCGGGCGGAAAGGAGATCGGCCCCACGGCCACGGTCCCGCCACGCTCCCGGACGCGGGCGACCGTCTCGTCCGCGTCTGCGACGGCGAAGTATGGCGTCCAGGTCACCGGCATATGCCAGACAGTGGCCATCCCCGCGACCCCCGCGACGGGTATTCCGTCCGCCAGCGCGGTCAGGAAACGGTCCCCCAGTCTGGCAGTGCGCCACTGCCAGCCCAGTACGGCACTGTAGAAACGCTGCGTTGTGTCGAGATCGCGGCTGGTCAGGCTCACCCAGCACGGTGCGCCGAACACGGAACCTGTGTACACGACGTCCGTTCCGGTGGAAGAACGTGTCGTGCCATGTTCCATGGCCATCGCACCCCGGTTTCCATGCAGACAGCGAGCGATCTCACTCAAGTGTCCGGCCGGAGTTCTGACCTCGCACATCGCCTGCTCTCAGCCTCGTCCGTCCCAGTCGGCCATGCCCCTTGGCAGCGGCTTCCGAACCCACCCGTCCGGCGGACATCGCCCGCCTGGCGCCTCTCGTTGTTCTCCCGTGGCAGCACAGCGACCTGGCACAGGAGTGCCGTACACGGAACGGCGGGAGCGGCTGCAGAGTGTCCTGGCACTCAGCGAGCCCGCGTTCAGCCCTACGGAGGATGGTTCTCCGCGCTTGGAGGGGCGCGCGACGATCGCGACGCCGTCGGACGCTGATATCTCCGCGTGAGGCCCTTTCCGGTCACTGGTATGGGTCGATGCGCTCGATTCTTAGGCTGCTTCCTGGCGTCTGGGAGCCATAATGCGGGTGGAACTGATGCATCGGGCCGTCAAGGTGCTCTTCGCTGTGCCGGACGAAGCGCAGGCGGAGATCCTCGCGCTCATCGACGCGGTCACCGCCCAGACTCCGGCGATCGAGGCCCCGGACCTGGCCGTAGCGTTCGGCGAGTGGTGCTGGCTCGTCTACACGGTCCACGGCGACATGACCGAAGTGCTGGACGTCGGCTACGCACGGTAAGCCCGTACGCGGCTCAGCCGTGGTCCACCCCAGAGGACCGTCACATCCTCGCCGTTACGGCGCATCGGGGCGGGACCCATAGTCCAGGCTGGGGAAACGACCGGCCTCCTCACGCCCGGCAGGGTCATGACCGAGCGCCCGTACTGGATCTCCTACTCCAGCGGAGCAAGCCGCCCGAGGTATGCGCGAGGGTCCGGCCGCTGGTAGATGTCGTCGAACCGCGCCTTGCCGCCGCTCTCACGCGCAGTACCGCCAGTGCCCGACCCGGCCATGTGGCACTCCTCCTCACAACGCATCCGGTACGTCCATCATGACCGCGCGAGGGTCCGGCGACCTCGGTTGGCTCGTCGAGCCGTTGAGCGACGCGGCGAAGACTCCTGCTGACGAGCTCCTGACAGATGCCAAGGCAGGCTGTCCGCTCTCCGGCTACGGCTTGATTTCTTCCAGTAGCTCAGCGCCGTTGTTACGGACGTCGTTGACGGCGGTGGTAACGGGCCGGGCTTTCAGGTGGCCGCCTGCGGGCGGGGTGAGCAGTGCGCGTAGTTGGTCGGCGTCCTGCCGGCGGGGATCGAGCCAGGCGTCGTAGTGATCGGGGCTGAGCGCAAGGGGCATACGGGGGTGGATGCGGCCGGCGGCGTCGGTGGCGTCAGTGGTGATGATCGTGCAGGTCATCAGCCATGCGGCAGGGTCATCGTCGTGCTTGACCTCGGGATTGCGCCAGTATTCGTACAGGCCGGCGAGGGCCAGTACCTGGCCATCCTCCGGATGGATGAAGTAGGGCTGTTTGCGGGCCCTTCCCGACTTCTCGTCCTTGATCTGCTGCCACTCGTAGAAGCCGTCGGCCGGCAGCAGGCAGCGGCGTTTGACGAACGCTCGACGGAAAGCGGGCTTCTCGTGCACACTCTCCACCCGTGCGTTGATCATTCTCTGCCCGATCTTCGTGTCCGTCGCCCACGACGGCACAAGCCCCCACCGCAGGGGCCGCAGCTGGCGTCGGACTACGGGCTCGGTGTCGCTGTTGCGCCGGGTGCGTTCCAGGACGGCCCACGCGTCATCGGTCGGGGCGACGTTCCAGCTCGGCGCGAGAGCCTCTTCGGGGTTCCAGTCGGTGACGTGGAAGAGCCGGGCCAGCTCCTTGGGGCTGCGGGTGGAGACATAGCGGCCGCACATACCGTCACTCTGCCACCGTCTTCAGGACCCGATCGGCGCCATAGCGGCCTGGAATCGCTTCATGCACGGAAAGCAGTGCTTGTCGGTCGACACGCGTTGGACGGACTCCTCACGCTTCTCCAACCCGCACAACGTCAGGCCCTCATCCATCACAAGCACGTGCCACACCGGTTCTCCCGAAGTGTCCGCGCCGCACCACATCTCGTGCATGGTCGATTCCCTCGGTAGGAACGGAAGTCACTCCCCGCATCATCATGGGCCGCAAGGACGGGTGCCTTGTTGGCCCGGGCCACGTGGGTGACGCCGATAACAGGGAAATCTGAGGACGACCATGCGTCTGGACCGCCGCTCCGCAGGGCGGAGCCAGTGTTGCTGATCAGCCGAAACGCCGCCGAGCACATTCTGAGACGCCCCGAAATGATCAGATACTGTGGGCGGGCACGACAGGAGCACCTCCCGCATGACCAGCACCAAGCCCTCCGGGCAAGATCCCGCGCC
>NZ_JBITGJ010000237.1:0-5018 GCF_044456925.1 Streptomyces sp. NPDC050743 | reverse complement strand
CCCGGACGGTGTCGAGGGCGTAAGACCACCCGAGCCGCCGGCTCCGGTGGCGGCCTGAGCCGTAAATCCCCGCTCAGCCCTGGAGGGTGAGGAATCGCCTCCCTTCAGGGAGGGGAGCCTTCAATCACTTCCTCAACGGCCTGCTGGCCCGGCGCGTCGACAGCGTCGCGGTCGCCGTCATCGGGCAGTTGGGCGGCACCGTGCTGATACTCGCCGTAGCCCCGTTCGTCGTGGCCTCCCACCTCGGCGGCGGTCCTTTGGCCTGGGGTGCGTTATCGGGTATCGGCACCGGCGTGGGCGTGGGCTTCCTGTACCGGGGGATGGGCCGGGGACGCTTCAGTGTGGTGGTGCCGCTCAGTGATGTGGCCGCCGTCGCCCTGCCCGTGCTGGTCGGCGTCGCGCTGCTGGGCGACCGCCCCGGCCCGTTGGCCTGGTGCGGCATAGCCGCGGCGCCCCCCGCGCTGTGGTTCATCACCCGTTCCGGCCGGGCCGACGAGGACGGCGGTGATGGCGTCGCGCCCGGCGCCCGCGACGGCCTGATCGCCGGGGTCGGCTTCGCCGTGCAGTTCATCGCGCTCGCCCGGGCCGACCCCGCTGCCGGGCTGTGGCCGCTGGTCACCAGCCGCGGCGCCTCCGTGCTGGCGCTCCTGCCGCTGATCGCGGCGGACCCTGGACGGCTGCGCGTGGCGCCCCGCCTGGCCTGGAGCTGCCTCGGCGCCGGCGCGCTGGGCACCGTCGCGATCGCGCTGTACACGCTGGCCACCCGCGAGCAACTTCTGTCCCTCGCCGTCGTCCTCACCGCGCTTTACCCCGCCATCCCCGTACTGCTCGGCGTCACCATGCTCCACGAACGCCTCACCGGCACCCAGACCATCGGCCTCGTCTGCGCCGCAGCGGCCATCGCCCTCATCTCGGTGTCATGACAGGTCTGTGTGGCATGTCAGGGCAGAGGGGCGTTGGCGGGTTGGCGGGTTGGTGCTTGTGGGCGTGGTCTCGCTGGTCTTTGTGGCCGTGCAAGAGCGAGCGTGCTCGTAGCAGCGGATTTGTGTGGCACGCATGGTGTGTCGAGGTCCGGCGGAATCGGCCCCGTAGGTGCACGTGCGGGCCCTCCCCGCCCCGAGTGTGCCGGACCCGATTCCTGGTGTACGGATATCTGGGCTGATTCCAGCGAATGCGGTGGCAGGGGTAGGGCTCTGCCAACTTAGGCTCCTGCGGGGCCGGTTGTTCAGCCGGCGCTCGATGGCGGGGAGACCCGCTCACCGGCACCCCGCCGTGCAGACCGAAACATCCCGCCGATCCGCTCACGCCGCGGGCCACGATGCCGACGCCCGGCCAAGGTGCACGCGGACAAGGGCTACGACTACCGTCACCTGCGGCGATGGTTACACAAGCGCGGCATCATCCGTCGCCTTGGTCGCCGCGGCATCGAGAACTCCACACACCTGGGCCGACACCGCTGGGTCGTCGAACGCGCCATCGCCTGGTTCATCGGCTGCGGGCGCCTGCACCGTCGCTACCAGCGCAAGCCCGACCACTTCCTGGCCTTCACTGCGATGGCAGCTGCCCTCATCTGCTACCGCTCCAACAGATCGGCTGGGTTGCTGATGCGGGCGAAGGTATGGAAGAAGCCGTTCTCCAGGCGTCGGTGGACGATGCGCCAGCCTTCCGGCAACCGTTCCAGTCGGTCGTGCCACAGGCCCGTGTGCACGACGTTGGCGTTTCCGTCTCGCGTCTCGTGCGTGTGGAAGAACGGCGACGTGGCGGTCGCGTGATCACCGTCGATCGCAACGGTCGCGTACCCTTCCCGGTGCTGCCAGCGCCCGAAGAGCCTCCCGAGCCCGTCTGTGCCCTCGCGGCGCGTGCCCCGCATGAAGTCGACGTAGTCCGGCAGCCGGATTTCAGCGCTCTGGCCGACGTCGGAAGCGTCGATGACCGCATCGGCGGAGAAGACCTCGGCCCACTGCGCCATCAAATCTTGGTCGGTGTTGTCACCCTGGTGCAGATCCTGCCCAATACCGTAGCGGGCGATGACGTCCTGAATAGCGATCCGGTCCATGAGGTAGCGGATCGCGGTGTCAGACTCGATGCTCATTGCCTCTCATTTCCTCTCGTTACCTATTCCTCCCAGCCGCGTTCGGTCAGGCTGAGCAGGAACCCTCCCCTGCTCTCGACGTAGCGCCGCAGGCCCGCGCGCGCAGGCCAGCGGTCTGGGTGACGGCTGTGCCGCACCGCGCCACCAGCCACCCCGCATCGGCGTGCGGTCCGGGAGTAGCGGTTCGATCCGCGCCCACTGCGCGTCAGTCAACGGCACACTCGGACCAACGGTCGGCTGGTCCTGACGGGCCTGCTTAGTGGTCAAGCCACCTGGACCCGTCGTCCTCGGCCTGGTCGTGGTCGGTGGAGACACTCAGGTACCGCCACTTCTCGTCCTCCTCCAGGCGCCTGGTCCAGGCGGCACGCCCGTAGGTGTAGGCGTCCGAGCCCAGGAGCAGGCGCAAGGGGGGTTCGTCGAGGTCGGCGACGGTGAGGACCACCTGGGCGACCTTGGCCGGGTCGCCGCCTGCCTCCTGGGTGAAGTTCTGCATCGCCTCCGCGGCGGCGCCGACGGTGGCCTGGTACGGCTCGCTGATGGGCGGGGTGTGCATGGACGTCCCCGCCCAGTCGGTGCGCATGCCGCCCGGTTCCAGGACGGTGACCTTGATGTTCATCGGGGCGACCTCGGCGGCGAGGACCTCGGAGAAACCGCCCACGGCCCACTTGGCGGACTGGTAGGCGGTCATGCCGGGGCTGCCGATGCGGCCGCCGAGAGAGGAGATCTGGATGATGCGGCCGCCGCCCTGGCGGCGCAGCACGGGCACGGCGGCCCGGCTGAGATACACGGTGCCGTAGAAGTTGGTGTCGATCTGCCGGCGGAACGCTTCCAGGGTCGTGTCCTCCAAGGAGACGCGATCGCCCTGGCCGGCGTTGTTGACCACGACGTCCAGCCGCCCGAAGGCGTCGACGGTCTCGCCGACGACACGTTCGGCGGCATCGGCGTCGGTCACGTCGAGCCGGGCGGTACGGACCCGGTCGCCGTGGGCGGCGACGAGATCTTCAAGGGTGCGCGGGTCGCGGGCGGTGGCCATCACCCGGTGCCCGGCGGCGAGAGCGGCAGTGACGATCTCGCGGCCCAGGCCCCGGGAGGAACCAGTGACCAGGAAAACCTTGGACATGGGACGAACTCCGTCTATGTGATGAGTGCGGGGGGACTGTGTGGGCTGAGCCACGGCGAAAGCACCCCGCAAGGAATAACGCAATCCACTTGCGTTACGAGCACGCTAACACGTCGAGGTCGTTTACGCATCACCCATGCGTTATGGTGGCGATCATGCAGCGCCGAGCCCGTTCACCCGAGGCCAAGCTCCGCCGAGCCGAAGACCTGCTCGATGCCGCGCGAGCGCTGGCCGCCGCCCGGGGCGGGGTCCGCCACATCACCCTGGCGGCCGTCACCGAGGCTGCCGGCCTGCACGCCTCCGCCGTCCGCCGCTACTTCGACAGCAAGGAGGAACTCCTGCTGGAACTGGCCGAACGCGGCTGGCGGCAGTGGTGCGACATCCTCACCGCCCGCCTTGCCGACACCCGCGGTCTCACCCCGGAACAGATCGCGGCCGTCGTGGCCGGCACGCTCGCCGCGCAACCGCTGTTCTGTGACCTGCTCACCCACGTCCCACTCAGTCTCGAAGGAGACGTCTGCATCGAACGCGCGCGCCGCTACAAGACCAACTCGTTCGCTGCGTACGACGCCATCGTCGAAGCGCTCACCACCGCGGGCACCATGACCAGCACACAGGTGCAGGACCTCATCACCGTGGCGCTGGGACTCACCGCCAACCTCTGGCAGATCTCCCATCCCACACCCACCCTTGCCAAGCTCTACGCCCAGCACCCCCGCTGGGGACACATCGCCCTCGACTTCGAACCACGACTGACCCGCCTGCTCCAGGCCACCGCCACCGGCCTCGCCCCTGCCCAGACGGAGTGATGCAGGGGCGCGCGACAGCAGGGAGGGCGCCGAAGGGGGCGGGCTGTAACTCGGTCTCGCTGTTGCGGGCCATTGCCGCCCGGTCCCTCCGTCGACGCGGAGACCGGCACATCAGGTACATCAGGGGCTTCGGCATATGGATCCGGGTGCCCGATGGGATCGAGCACCCCAGCCCCAGCTCGGGCGCGGAGGGGGCGGCCGCATGGGCGGCTCCAGTCCCGGCGGCGATGGTCAGCATCGGTGCCGACACAACCGCGACAGCCACTCTCTTGATACGTGTGCGCGCATGGCGAGGCCCTCTCTGAGAGCGTGCTTGATCCTCTGGCGGCCTCGGCGAGCCGTCCCCTGCGCTTCAGAGCCTGCGCGTGGCTTCGTGATCGCTCAATCCTGGTACTGATCGCCGCACAGGGCGACTACTGGTCATGTGCATGCCGGGACGCGGGCATGGAGCGAAGACCGTATCCGAGCGACTTATCGGACGAGCAGTGGGCGTTGATCGAGCTGGTGATCGCGGCCTGGAAGCAGGACCGCGTGAGCCGGTCGGCGACGGTAGACCCGGGACCTGCGATCTCCGGCAGGTCGCAAACGCGATCTTCGATCCGAGGCGAACAGCCCTCCAGACGGGGAAACAAGCAGCTCAAACGGCTCTCTTCCTCTCCGCGTTCGCCGCACTGGGCAACTCGGAGTCGCGGGCCTAATCCGACAAGAAGATCGCGTAGGGAAAGCACCACACCCAAGCCCTGCTCTGCCCGGCCCGACGACGGGCCGACGTCCTCTTCGCCATGCTCCGCGACGGAACCTTCTACCTTTGATCTTGGCCGGTGCGCCGCCCTTGGGGGCGGTGGTGGAGGCCATCTCAAGGCCGCTCTGATCCGCACGTGGGCACGGGTCGGCACGGTATACCTCAGCCCGCGGGGCGCTGCTGCCGCTCGATGTACTGCTGTACGACGGTCAGCGGCGCTCCGGCGCAGCTTGCGGCGAAGTACGAGCCGGACCA
>NZ_JBITGJ010000236.1:0-5125 GCF_044456925.1 Streptomyces sp. NPDC050743 | reverse complement strand
GCCGCCGCAGCCCTCGTCCTGCTCCAGCTCGAATACGACCGCACCGTCTAAACGATCACACACAGGCATGATCGCTTACCGGGAAAGGCTCATTGATCAGAACCTCAAAGGTTCTGTTTCGAGGCTGTAGCGAACTGGGGGTCCGCGGCGATAGCCGCGGACGATGCGTGGCTGACGCTGACGCCGGTGGAAGAACCTGCGGCTTTCTACGACGAGTTGGGCCTGGTCGCGGGCCCGGCTGCTCATCGGAAGGCTCCGTTTGAGATCGGCGTTGACCAGCTCGTCGGGCTGCAGCTCCGGCGAGTACGACGGCAGGAAGTGCGGTTCGATGCGGTTCGAGTGATCGGCGTGCCAGGCGCGGCCCTCGCGGGCGTGGTGCGAGGAGTGGCCGTCCACGACGAGTCGGACCTCGCGGTCGAAGTAGCATGCGAACCGGTCCAAAAAGCGCCACATGACGTCGGCGTCGAAGGTCTCCGTGAACACCATGAGGTGCATCCGGCGCTTCGCGCTGATCGCTCCCTCCGGCACCAGCGGTAGGCCCGCGCATCTGGCTCCTCAGACTCGGAGAACCCACCCCTGGGCGTTATGTTCGTTATGGCGGTAGGCGGCCTGGAGCCTGGTTCCGCCAGTGCAGCCGGTACTGCGCTGTCCCGCTGCGTGTCGCGGGGCAGGCACTGGGCGTGGGCGGCGTGTGCAGCGTGTGACACGCCCGGTTACCCGGGCTGGACGAGCCGGGTCTCGTACGCGAAGACCACCGCCTGCACGCGGTCCCGCAGTCCCAGCTTGAGCAGGATGCGGCTGACGTGCGTCTTGACCGTCGCCTCGGCCAGTTGGAGCGCCTCGGCGATCTCCGAGTTGGACAGGCCCAGGCCCACCTGGATGAGGACCTCGCGTTCGCGGGCGGTGATGCGGTCCAGTCGGTCGTCCTGGCGCACACCGCCGCCGGACCGGGTGGGGAGCTGGTGGGCGAAGTTCTCCAGCAGAAGCCGGGTGATGCGGGGTGCGACGACCGCGTCGCCGGCGGCCACGCAGCGGATCGCGGCCAGGAGTTCCTCGGGCAGGGCGTTCTTCAGCAGGAAGCCGGAGGCTCCGGCGCGCAGTCCGGCGAAGGCGTACTCGTCGAGGTCGAAAGTGGTCAGGATCAGTACCTTCGCCTCGGGGCACTGCGTCACGATCCGCCCGGTCGCCTCGATGCCGTCCATCCCCGGCATGCGCACGTCCATCAAAACCACGTCGGGCCGCAGTTCACGGGCCAGGCGCACGGCCTCGGCACCGTCACCGGCCTCGCCGACGGCCGCCATGTCGGCCTGCGCCTCCAGCACCATGGAGAACGCCATGCGCAGCAGCGGCTCGTCGTCGACGAGGAGAACTCTGATCGTCATGTCTCACGCTTCGTTTCCGAACAGGGCCAGCACGGCCCGTACCTGCCAGCCGCCGTCGGGGCGCGGCCCCGCCTCGAACTCGCCGCCGTACACCGCGGCCCGCTCCCGCATCCCATGCAGCCCTTGGCCGTTGGACGCGGCCGGGGCCTCCACCGCCGGCCCGTCGTCAGTGATCCCCACGGTGACGTGCTGCGCCGTACAGCACACCC
Source organism: Streptomyces sp. NPDC050743 (assembly GCF_044456925.1). Taxonomy (NCBI): domain Bacteria; kingdom Bacillati; phylum Actinomycetota; class Actinomycetes; order Kitasatosporales; family Streptomycetaceae; genus Streptomyces; species Streptomyces sp. NPDC050743. The sequence continues at coordinate 3,534 of NZ_JBITGJ010000236.1, read as the reverse complement.
GGACATCGGCCCGAGTGCCCGGCGGGGTGTGCTTCAGAGTGTTCGTGAGCGCCTCCTGGACCAGCCGGTAGACGGTCAGCTGCGCCGCGACGGGTACGGCCGCCGGATCGCCGGAGACGTCGAGGCGGGTGGGCAGCCCGGCCGCGCGGACCTGGTCGGCGAGCGGCTCCAACTGGGCGATGCCCGGCATCGGATGGCGGAGCGCGTCGGGCTCGTCGTCGCGCAGAACGCCGAGGAAGCGCCGCATGTCGGTGATCGCCTGCCGACCGGTCGTGGAGACCTGTCGCATCGCCGCGGTGGCCCGCTCCGGATGAAGCTCCTGGGCAAAGACAGCCCCATCGGCGAGCGCCACCATCACCGACAGATTGTGCGTGACGATGTCGTGCATCTCCCTGGCGATACGGGAGCGTTCGCCGGCGACCGCCAGCTGGGCCTGCTGGTCGCGTTCCCGCTCCAGTCGCACGGCCCGCTCCTCCAGGACGGCCAGATGGGCCCGTCTGCTACGCATGTTCATGCCGATCACAGATGCGGCCACCACCATCGCGGACAGCGCGACGAACGACTCGATGCCCCGCTCCCGCGGTGACCACCGGGCCGACGCGAGCAGCGCACCGGTCACCAGTACGCCGATGGCGAGCCACATGTGCCGCTTCGACGCGTACGCGGCCACCGTGTACAGCGCGATCAGCAGTGTCATGTCCGCCGGCGTACGCACGTCGAGACACCACTGGACGAAGGCGACCGCCGATATCGCCAGGAACGCCACGAGTGGCGCCCGGCGCCGCCACACGAGCGGCAGCGCCAGCAGCGCGTCGAACAGCAGCAGGTGGCCCAGGAAAGGGCGCATGCCACGGTCCATCGCCCCCATCAGCACCACGAAGACGGCCGCCGCGAACAGCGCGTCCACCGTCTGCGGCGACAGCCGTGCGCTCAGGCGCAGTCGGACACGCCCGGCGAGGGCGCGCCACGACTGGGCCCGGACACGCACGGCCTGGGGCAGGGTGTATGTCATCGACGCGCCCTGAAGCCGTCGGCTGCCATCAGGCGTCCCGCCGCTTCAACGCCACCGCCGCTCCGGCCAACGCAACCACCGCGTACAGGCAGAACACCGCGAAACCGGCCCAGGGTGACAGCGTATTCGGATCGGCGTGGACGTGGACGATCCCCTGCCCCGCCGTGCTCGGCAGATACTTGTTGATCGCGTCGTACCAGGAGGACGGCAGCGCCTCGGCGAGCACCGGAAGCACCAGCAGCACACCGAACAGGGTGGCGATGCCGCCCGCGGTGTTGCGGATCAGCGCGCCCAGCGCCACCCCGATCAGGCCCACGCCAGTCAGATAGAGACCGGCGCCGAACACCGCGCGCAGTACGCCCGGCGAGCCGAGCGACGTCCCGAGATGGTGGCCGGACAGCGCTGCCTGGCCGACGAGGAAGGCGATCAGCGCGGCGATCGTCGTCAGCGCCCACGTCACCGCGCCGAACACCAGCGCCTTGGCCCACAGCACGGGCAGCCGGCGCGGCACCGCGGACAGCGAGGCTCGGATCATCCCGGTCGCGTACTCGCCGCTGACCACCAGGACGCCCAGGACGCCGACGGCGAGCTGGGCCAGGAAGAAGCCGCGCAGACTCGTCAAAGTGGGATCGAAGTTCAGCCGCTCGTCAGCCGGCAGATGGGACCAGCGGTCGGCGGTGAAGTAGCTGAACAGGTAGCCCAGGCCGATCATCGCGACCACCGCGGCCAGCAGTGTGAACAGCGTGGACCGCAGCGACCGCAGCTTGATCCACTCGGAGTGGATCACCTTCAACTGCGTGACCTCGCCCCGCTCGGCCTCGGGGATCACCGTTGCTGTCACCGTCGTCATGCCGCACGCCCTTCCGTGCCCGCGCCGACGCCCTGCCCCGCGGGTGCCTGATACTCCACGGCGTCCCGGGTCAGCTCCATGAACGCCTCCTCCAACGACGCCTGCTGCGGCGTCAGTTCGGCCAGAGCGATGCCCTCCTCGGCAGCGACCCGCCCGATCCACTCGCTGCTGATGCCGGTCACCAGCAGCACACCCGTCTCCGGGGAGGAGACGGTGACGTCCGGGCCCGCCAGCAGCTCGCGCAGCTTCTCCGCCTCATTGGTGCGTACCCGCACCAGGTCCCCGGCGGCCTGTGCGGTGAACTCCGCGACCGACGTGTCCGCGATCAGCCGCCCACGCCCGATGACGATCAGGTGCTCGGCGGTCAGCGCCATCTCCGACATGAGGTGCGAGGAGACCAGGACCGTACGCCCCTCGGCGGCCAGCCCCTTCAGCAGGTTGCGGATCCACAGGATGCCCTCGGGGTCCAGGCCGTTGACCGGCTCGTCGAGGATCACCGTGGCCGGGTCGCCGAGGAGGGCGCTGGCGATGCCGAGCCGCTGTCCCATGCCCAGCGAGAAGCCGCCGACCCGCTTCTTCGCCACCGCGCGCAGCCCGACGAGGTCGATCACCTCGTCCACGCGGCGCACCGAGATCCCGTGCGTGGCGGCGAGCGCCAGCAGATGGTTGCGGGCGCTGCGCCCGGTGTGGATGGCGCGTGCCTCCAGCATGGCCCCCACCTCGTGCAGCGGCGCCCGGTGGTCGGCGTAGCTCTTGCCGTTGACGACGGCACGGCCCGAGGTGGGTGCGTCCAGGCCCAGGAGCATCCGCATCGTGGTGGACTTGCCGGCCCCGTTCGGTCCGAGGAAGCCGGTGACGGCGCCGGGCCGCACGGTGAAGCTGAGATCTTGCACGGCGGTGCGCTCACCGTAGCGTTTGGTGAGGGAATGGGCCTCGATCATGAAGGGTCCTCGTCGGAACTAGGGGAAGTCGTCGGTGGGGGGCGGCGTCCGTTCGCGACCGGACGCGCATCACGCTAGAAGCATGCCCCGCCTGATTCGACAGACCATGGAGCGACGTTCCCAGGGCCGTACCTGCATCCACGGGCTGAGCGACGTACATCCGGCGATGTACGTTCCGGCGGCCGCCGTCAGCCCATGGTCTCCCGCTCGCCGACATAGGCGGCCCGTACGGCGTCGGCGGACAGCGTGGTGACCGCCTCGCGCAGGGGTAGGCGGAGCGGGCACAGGTCGTTCGACGCCAACCGTTTCCGATCAGCGGGCTGACCGACGCTTGACGTCATGGCCGCGTCCGAGCGTCCATGGTCGCGGCCGACGCGCCAACCGGGGTCACGGAGACCACCGCGATTCCCACGCATCGGCCTGTCCTTCCGGAACACTCTCGATGCGCACGCGCCGGCGACACAAGCGGCCCTCAGTTGACCGCGCCCCGGCCGGGGACCTCACTCCTCATGCCCTTCCAGGCTTGAAGGCTCCCCTCCCTGAAGGGAGGCGATTCCTCACCCTCCAGGGCTGAGCGGGGATTTACGGCTCAGGCCGCCACCGGAGCCGGCGGCCCCGGCGGTCCTACGCCCTCGACACCGTCCGGGTTCCAACCTGCCCGGACCAGCATCACGCGGGCGGAGTTCTTGTCCCTGGGGGACACCGCTCCACACACGGTGCAGGCATACGTT